>NZ_AZUS01000007.1:0-295962 GCF_000527195.1 Streptomyces sp. CNH189 | reverse complement strand
TCCCCGCGTCCGACGCCTCGTCGATCTTCGACTTCGCGTCCCGCGCCGCCTCCTCACGCATCTTCCGCGCGTCCGCGGCCATCTTCTTCGCCGCGTCCAGCGCGCCCTGTGCGGACGTGACGTCCGACTGCGCCTTCGTGTGCGCGCTCTTGGCGCTCTGCACGTCCCGGGTCGCGGCCCGCACCTTCGCCTCGTCCGGCTTGTCCGCGTCCGACTTCGACCCCGTCGGGTCGTCCTTGTACTTGTCGGCCTCCTTCGTCGCCCGNCCCACCCACGACTCCGCNGACGCCAGCTTCGACTGCGCCGACGTCAGATCCGCCTGCGCCTCACGCGCCTTCGCCANAGCCTTGTCCGCNAGCGCCTGCGCNCGCTCCAGCTTCGGCCAGTAGTCCGCGAGCGCGTCCCCGCACATCGCGTACGACTTCTCCAGCNTCTTCAAGTTCTTGGGAACGCCGGAGAACTCCTCCTTGAAGACGGTCGCCGACTTCCCCGCCCACTCCGCCAGCGTCCCCTCACCGGCCATCCCCTTGACCAGACGCAACGCCTCGGAGACGTCGTCGGCGAAGTCGTGCAGGAACCTCGCGAGCTTGCGCACCCGTTCCGGGTCACCGGGCGTGGGGTCCTTGTCCAGATCAAGGACATGCCAATCACTCGGCCGATGGTTCATGACTTCCCCCGTTGCCACTCTTCGTCCACGGAACGTGTGCGGGGCAAAGCTACTTGCTCCCGTCCTCATAGACTCGTGGGGTGAGCCACGACCACCTGACACCCGGTGACGACGCCTTCGATCCACGGCGGTGGGAAGAGGCCGGCCCCGAGGAGTTGACGCGTCTGGCCGAGCAGAGGCCGGAGGAACTGTACGAAGCGGCGGTGCGGCTGTGCCGCGGAGCGCCCGGTGGGGAGTTCGGAGGAACCCCGCAGACGCGGACCGCCGGGCGCATCGCCGAGGTGCTCGCCGACACGCGCTCGCGGGACTGTGCCGCGTATGCCGTGGACATCGTGGGCCGCCTGCCGCCTCAGGGGGCCGCGGCGCGTCAGGAGAGGGACCGGCTGCGACGTTCGGTGGCGGAGCGGCTGGCGAAGGCGCAGCCGCCGCGGCACCTGGAGCCCTTGTTCGTGGCGTTGCCGGACGACCCGCACGATCCGGAGGCCGAGACACGGGCCTGCATTCTCGGAGAGCTCGCGCTGACCGGTGCGGGGACCGGCCGACGCGTCCTGGACGCGTACACCGCGAGACTGCGCGAGCTGGGACACCCACTGACTCGGCTCCCCGGAACCCGGCTGGACGTCGAGCACCGGTTCACCGTCCGGGTGCGGGGCTTGGGACCGGTCAAGACCCCGCAGCAGCTTCGGGCGCGCTTCCCGGAGATGCCCCCGAGTGACCGCGGCGCGGTCGTGGGCCGTGGGGCCGCCGGGGTGCCCGACGACGGACGGGCTCAGGCGGCTGTGCGGCCGTTCACGGCCGGCGGGTGGGAGGGCGGGTCCGAGGCGCGTTTCTTCATGCTGCCGGAGCCGCTGGATCCGGACGCCTTCGGCATGTCCCTGCTTGAGGAACTCCCGTTGGACTGCCTGACGGTGGGGAACGGACGCCAAGGCACCGCGCTCGCCTGTGCGACAACACCCGACGACGTGCTCAACGAGCTCTTCTCGGCCGCGTACTACGGCGGGGTGAACGGACAGGGACAAGGCCGCGCGTACGCGCGACTGTACGCCTGGGACAGCCTGTACGCGCTGATGGGTCTGTCCGTCGACGTGCCGTTCCTCGAAGCGGTACGGGTCGCCGCCGATCACCGGTGGCTGCGCTTCATGGCCTTCACCGGCTGGTTCCACCACGACGCCGCGGACGTGGCCTTCGCCGTGCTCGACCCCACCCGTACCCGGGTCGCGGTGCTGGCGGCGACCGACACCGATCAGGATGCCCCCGGTTAGTCGGGGAAGGACGGCGGGAGGCCGGGGGAGGGCCGGTCAGGGCCCCGGTCGCCGCAGTCGCGCCGTGAACTTGTAGCGGGAGCCGCGGTACACCGACCGCACCCACTCCACCGGGGCTCCGTTCTCGTCCCGCGAGTGGCGGGACAGCAGCAGCATCGGCAGGCCCACGTCCGTGCCGAGGAGGCCCGCCTCACGCGGGGTGGCCGGGGAGGTCTCGATGGTCTCGTCCGCCTCCGCCGGCCGGACCCCGTACACCTCGGCGAGCGTGGTGTAGAGCGAGGTGTAGCGGGAGAGGTTGCGCCTCAGGCCGGGGAAGCGGCGGGCGGACAGGTGGGTCGCCTCGATGGCCATCGGCTCGCCCCCGGCCAGCCGCAGCCGCTCGATCCGCAGGACCCGGTCCTCCGGTTCCACCTCAAGCAGCGCCGCCAGCTCCGCGTCCGCCGGGACGTACCCGATGTCCAGGACGCGCGAGGCGGGGCTGAGCCCCTGCGCCCGCATGTCCTCGGTGTACGACGTCAGTTGGAGGGTGCGATACACCTTCGGCCGGGCCACGAAGGTGCCCTTGCCCTGGATGCGGTCGAGCCGGCCCTCGCTCACCAGCTCCAGCAGCGCCTTGCGGACGGTGGTGCGGGACGTGCCGAACTCGACGGCGAGCAGCCGCTCGGCCGGCATCGGGGAGCCCGGCGCGCGCTCGTCGGTCATCTGCAGCAGCCGCTGCTTGATGCGGTAGTACTTCGGCACGCGCTCCCGGTGGCCCGGCGCCCTCGTGTCGGCCCGGGCGCTGCTGACGTCCGTACTCATGACCTGCCTTCCGGCTGCGGTGTCCGGCGCGCGGACGGCAGGGGCCGGCCGCGGTGCACGTCGGCGGACCGCCAGGTATCGGCGCCGCACGCTCGGCGATCCCGTTATAACGGCGTGTCGTCAATATGGTCTAGTCCAACCTCGCAACACGTCCCTCTTTGGGGGGAGTTCTCCGCCCTCGTTTCACCCCCCGTTCCGTTATCCAGCCGTTCGTGGGCAACCCTTGACAGAGCCATAGGTCTAGGCCAAGCTCCCCTTGCTGGTCTAAACCATTTAGAGGAAGCCGGGTCCCAGCCCGCCGAGCTGTTGCGCCGTTGCGGGGGTCACCGCCGAGGGCGTGGGTGCGCAAGGCATTCCTGAGGAGGGGTGGCGCGTGAAGCGCAAGCTGATAGCCGCGATCGGGGTCGCGGGCATGTTGTTCTCCGTCGCTGCGTGTGGTGGCGACGACGGCGACGGCGGCAAGAAGGCCGGCGCGGACGGTTACGCCGGTCAGACGCTCACCGTGTGGGTCATGGACGGCTCCTCGCCGGACCAGTGGCAGAAGGACCTCACCGCCGAGTTCGAGAAGAAGACCAAGGCGAAGGTCAAGTTCGAGGTCCAGCAGTGGAACGGCATCCAGCAGAAGCTGACCACCGCCCTGTCCGAGGAGAACCCGCCGGACGTCTTCGAGATCGGCAACACCCAGACCCCGGCCTACGCCAAGACCGGTGGCCTCGCCGACCTCGCCGACCTCAAGAGCGAGATCGGCGGCGAGTGGACCGAGTCCCTCAACGAGTCGTCCGTCTTCGAGGGCAAGCAGTACGCCGCGCCGTGGTACTTCGCCAACCGCGTCGTCCTCTACAACAAGAAGGTCTGGGCGGACGCCGGCCTCAAGGACACGCCCAAGACCCGCGACGAGTTCTACGCCGCGCTCAAGACGATCGGCGCCAAGACCGACGCCGAGCCGATCTACCTGCCCGGCCAGAACTGGTACCACTTCGTCGGCCTGGTCGTCGGCGAGGGCGGCGAACTGGTCAAGAAGGACGGCGACAAGTACGTCTCCAACCTCGACGACCCCAAGGTCGCCAAGGCCGCCGAGACGTACAAGAAGTTCCAGGCCCTCTCCAAGGCCCCCAAGGACAAGGACGAGGCCACCCCGCAGCAGGGTGAGGTCTTCGCCAAGGGCAACGTCGGCGCCTTCATCGGCATGGGCTGGGAAGCCGGCATCGCGATCGAGGCCAACCCGGCCATCGAGAAGGAGATCGGCTACTTCACCATCCCCGGTGCCACGGCCGACAAGCCCGAGGGCGTCTTCCTCGGCGGCTCCAACCTCGCCGTCGCCGCGGGCAGCCAGAAGCAGGAGCTCGCCAAGGAGTTCCTGAAGCTCGCCCTCTCCGACAAGTACGAGGGCCAGCTCGCCAAGCTCAACGGCGTCATCCCCAACAAGGAGTCGCTGCAGGGCAACCTCAAGGGCAACGCCCCCGCCGAGGCCGCCGCACCGGCCGCCGCCGTCGGCGGCACCACGCCGCTGATCCCGGAGTGGGCCGCGGTCGAGAACGACCCCAACCCGGTCAAGACGTACCTGACCGCCGTGCTGAACGGCAAGTCCCCGGCCGCCGCCGCGAAGCAGGTCGAGGGCGAGTTCAACAAGCGCCTGGCGCAGCAGCAGTAACAGCGCACGCGCTCCGACCGGAGCGGGGACCGGCCGACGGGACGGTCCCCGCCCCGCGTTGAGCACGCCGAGAAGAGAGATCGCGAGCATGACCGTGCAGACCGAACGGCCGCCCTCCGGACCGGCGGACGTCCGCAAGTCGGGCGAGACCGCACCGGGCGGGCCCCCACCGAGAGCCGCGTCGCGGGCCGGCGCGCTCGCCCCGTACCTCCTGCTGCTGCCCGCCTGCGCGGCCACCGTGCTGCTGCTGGGCTGGCCGCTGCTGAAGGACCTGCTGCTGTCGTTCCAGAACCTCAACATGGCGCAGCTGATCCAGCACGTCACCGAGTGGAACGGCATCGACAACTACAAGGAGGTCCTCACCGGCGAGGACTTCTGGCGGGTCACCCTCCGCTCCATCCTGTTCACGGCCGTCAACGTCGCCCTCACCATGCTGCTGGGCGCCCTGGTCGGGCTGCTGCTGGCGCGCCTCGGCAAGCGGATGCGGCTCACCCTGATGATCGGCCTGGTCCTGGCCTGGGCCATGCCCGTGGTCGCGGCCACCACCGTCTACCAGTGGCTGTTCGCCCAGCGTTTCGGCGTCGTCAACTGGGTCCTGGACAAGCTCGGCTGGCACTCCATGGCCGACTACAGCTGGACCAGCAGCCAGATGTCGACGTTCTTCGTCGTCACCCTGCTGATCGTGTGGATGTCCGTACCGTTCGTCGCGATCAACCTCTACGCGGCGACCACCACGATCCCCGGCGAACTGTACGAGGCGGCCGCCCTGGACGGCGCCGGCGCCTGGCGCAGCTTCACCACGGTCACCCTGCCGTTCCTGCGGCCGTTCCTCTACGCCACGACGTTCCTGGAGATCATCTGGATCTTCAAGGCGTTCGTCCAGGTCTTCACCTTCAACGGCGGCGGCCCCGACCGGCTCACCGAGATCCTGCCCGTCTACGCCTACATCGAGGGCGTCGGCAACCAGCACTACGGCATGGGCGCGGCGATCGCGGTGCTGACCATCCTGATCATGCTCGGCCTGACCGCGTACTACCTCAGGATCGTGCTCAAGCAAGAGGAGGACGCGCTGTGAAGCGCTCGCTCTTCGGCCGTGTCTGGCCCAACGCCACGGCCCTCGTCGTGTTCGTCGCCTGCCTCTTCCCCGTGTACTGGATGTTCGCCACGGCCCTGAAGCCCACCGGCGACATCATCGCCGAGGACCCGGTGTGGTTCCCGACGAACGTCACGTTCGAGCACTTCGCGACGGCGGTCGACGCCGACCACTTCTGGACGTACGTCCGCAACTCGCTGACCGTCACCTGCCTGGCCGTCGTCTTCTCCCTGGCCATCGCGCTGGCCGGTTCCTTCGCCCTGGCCCGCATGCGGTTCAAGGGGCGGCGCGGCTTCATCGTCGGCTTCATGCTGGCCCAGATGGCGCCCTGGGAGGTCATGGTCATCGCGATCTACATGATCGTGCGGGACGCCTCCATGCTGAACAGCCTGGTGCCGCTGACGGCCTTCTACATGATGATGATCCTGCCCTTCACCATCCTGACGCTGCGCGGCTTCGTCGCCGCCGTGCCGAAGGAGCTGGAGGAGTCGGCGATGGTCGACGGCTGCACCCGCGCCCAGGCGTTCCGCCGGGTCATCCTGCCGCTGCTCGCGCCGGGCCTGATGTCCACCTCCATGTTCGGCTTCATCACCGCGTGGAACGAGTTCCCCCTCGTCCTGGTGCTCAGCAAGGAGTCCGGCGGCGCGCAGACCCTGCCGCTGTGGCTGTCCAGCTTCCAGACCCAGTTCGGCGACGACTGGGGCGCGACCATGGCCGCCTCGTCCCTGTTCGCCGTCCCCATCCTGATCCTCTTCGTCTTCCTGCAGCGCAGGGCCGTCAGCGGCCTCACCGCGGGCGCCGTGAAGGGATAACGCCACCCGATGACGACATTCACCACCGGCACCGACACCCTCACCCGGGACGCGCTCGCCGTGCTGCAGCCGGGCTTCACCGGCACCACCGCGCCCGACTGGGTCCGGCGCCGGCTGGCCGAAGGCCTCGCCTCCGTCGCCCTGTTCGGCCGGAACGTCGCCGACCCCGGTCAGGTCGCCGCCCTCACCGCACAACTGCGGACCGAACGGGACGACCTGCTGGTCGCGATCGACGAGGAGAGCGGTGACGTCACCCGCCTCGAGGTCCGCACCGGCTCCTCCTTCCCCGGCAGCCACGCCCTCGGGGCCGTCGACGACCCCGCCCTCACCCGGCAGGTGGCCCGCGAACTGGGCCGTCGGCTCGCCGAGTGCGGTGTCAACCTCAACTGGGCCCCGTCCGCCGACGTCAACGCCAACGCCGACAACCCGGTGATCGGCGTCCGCTCCTTCGGCCACGACACCGCCCTGGTCGCCCGGCACACCGCCGCCTACGTCGAGGGCCTGCAGTCCACCGGCGTCGCCGCCTGCACCAAGCACTTCCCGGGCCACGGCGACACCAGCGTCGACTCCCACCACGCGCTCCCGCAGATCGACCTCGACGCCACGACGCTGCACCAGCGCGAACTGCAGCCGTTCCGCGCGGCCATCGAGGCCGGCACCCGGGCCGTGATGACCGCGCACATCCGGGTGCCGGTGCTCGACCCGGACCGCCCGGCCACCCTGTCCCGGCGCATCCTCACCGACCTGCTGCGCGGCGAACTCGGCTACGACGGCCTGATCGTCACCGACGGCATGGAGATGGGCGCCGTCGCGGACACCTACGGCCTCGAACACGGCGTCGTCCTGGCCATCGCGGCCGGCGCCGACGCGATCTGCGTGGGCGGCGGACTCAGCGACGAGGGCACGGTGCAGCGCCTCCAGGACGCCCTGGTCGCCGCCGTGCGCTCGGGTGAACTGCCCGAGGAGCGGCTCGCCGACGCCGCCGCCCGGGTCCGCTCCCTCGCCGAGTGGACCACCGCCATGCGCCGCTCACCCGCGTCCGCCGGGGACCCCGCGCCGGAGATCGGACTGGCGGCCGCCCGCCGCGCGGTGACCGTCACCCGCGGCGCCGGTCCCGCACCGGTCACCAGGCCCGTGTACGTCGCCACGTTCAGCCCCGCCCCGAACATCGCGGTCGGCGCGGAGACGCCGTGGGGCGTCGGGACGGAACTGGAGCGGCTGCTGCCGGGCACCGTCACGGGCCACTTCACCGGTCCGGACGCCGGAGCGGAGGCGCTCCGCGCGGCGGGGGGCCGGAGGGTCGTCGCCGTGGTCCGCGACGAGCACCGGCACGCGTGGATGGGCGCGGCCCTCGACACCCTGCTCGCCGCGGAACCGGACACGGCGGTCGTGGAGATGGGCGTCCCCCAGGCCACGCCCCGCGGCGCCCTGCACATCGCCACACACGGCGCGGCCCGCGTCTGCGGGGTGGCGGCGGCGGAGGCACTTCTCGCGGGCTGACCGCCCCTGTGGGCGGCGCCTCCGCAAACGCCGGAGGGGCTGAATCCAGCCCCTCCGGCGTTTGCGGAGCCCCGGGCCGGTCACGGGTACAGCTTCTCGCCTGCCGCCAGCATGGTCACGAACTTCTCGATACGTGCCGCACGCGTCTGCGCCCGCTTCGCCTCCTCGACGCGGTGCAGGATCGAGTAGCGGTTCCTGCTGTCCAGCGTGTCGAAGAACTCACGGGCGGCGGGCCGCGCGTCCAGCGCGGCCCGCAGGTCGTCGGGGACGGTCGCCGTACGCTGACTCGCGTACGCCGCCTCCCACCGGCCGTCCGCCTGCGCCTTCTCCACCTCCCGCAGGCCCGCCGGCCGCATCCGGCCCCGCGCGATGAGGTCGAGCGCCTTCTGCCGGTTGACCGCCGACCACCTGCTGCGCGGGCGCCGGGGCGTGAACCGCTGGATCCAGTGCGTCTCGTCCAGACTCTTCTTGTGCCCGTCGATCCAGCCGTGGCACAAGGCCGACTCCAGGGCGGTGGCGTAGTCGATGCCGGGAAGCCCCGATCCCTTCCGCGGAATCCTCAACCACACCCCCGCCGTGTCCCCTTGATGCTCCTCCAGCCACCTCTCCCAGTCCTCCTGGGTGTCGAAACCGAGCACCGGGCCCGTCCCACCGTCCGTCTCACCAGCCATGCGCTCATGCAACCCGCACGCGGAGCCGGGGTCAACGTCTGGCGTCCGTCCGGGGGTTGTCCGCCGAGGGATGGCGGAGCGTGTCGTTATTGGGCCGAACGGGTGACCATGGGTAAGAATTGGCTGATGCAGACAGTCAGCGCGACAGGGGACGGAGCATGCCGGTGAGCAGCCACGATGTCACCGACGAACAGTGGGAGGGGCTCGCCCAGGTCGTGCCGTTGCGGGGCCGCGACGCGTGGCCGTCCGCGGTGGGCCACCGCGCCCTGCCGGAGGCCCCGACGGAGGCGCGGCGCCGCTTCGTCGTCCTGCGGGTGAACGTCTTCGCCGACGCCCGCGAGGTCGCCGAGACCCTGATGTCCGGGATACCCGTCCTGCTGGACCTGACCGGCGCGGAGTCCGACGTCGCCAAGCGCGTCCTGGACTTCAGCACGGGCGTCGTCTTCGGACTCGCCAGCGGAATGCACCGGGTCGACCGCAACGTCTTCCTCCTCACCCCGGCCGGCACGGAGGTCACGGGTCTCATGGAGGGCGTGGGGGCACCGGGGGCGTGACGGGCCCGGCCCGGGGCGCGCACGGGCGCGCACGGACGCGTGCGGGCGCGGTCCGAGGGGCGCGTGCGGCGCGAGGGTGCGGGCGTTCCCGAGGGGCGTGTGCCGTCCGTCCGTGGGAATGACCCGGCGACGGAACGGTTCGCCGGGGTGAGGAGCGTTTAGCGTCCGGCGCATGACCCCGCCGCCCCCGCCCCAGCCGGTCGCGACCACCTTCCCGCGGCCCGCCGCACCGCTCACACACGCACCCGCGGACGCGGGACGGGCGACGCGGCGGCCCGGACTGCCACGGGTCACCGAACTGCTGCTCTCCGCCTTCGCCGGACACCGCGGCACCACCCTCCGCCTGGGCGACCTCACCCTGCTCGCCGGGCCCAGCGGCAGCGGCAAGACCAGCGCCCTGCGCGCGTACGAGGCGCTGGCCCGGCTGGGCGGCGGGGCCGAGCTGGGCGAGGCGTTCCCGGAGCCCGCCGCCTGCGTGCCGGAGTGGGCGCGCGCCGACGCCCAGCGCCGCCGGGGCTTCCGTATCGGCTGCACCGCCGACGGACCCGAGGGGCCGGTCCGGCTCGAGGTCGCCGTGCAGGCCGAACCCGAACTGCGGATCGTGGGGGAGCGGCTGTCCGCGGACGGCCTGATCCTCCTGGAGACCGCCCTGCGCGACCCCCGGCGGCGCGCCGTCCAGGCAGCCTGGCACACGGCGGGCGCCACCGCCGTCACCCGTGGCCCCCTTCCCGACGACCGCCTCGGCACCGCCCTGCTGCCGCTGCGCGTGGCCGGTACGACCGCCGGTCAGCTCCGGGTGCTCGCCGCGGCCGAGCAGATGCTGGTGGCGCTGCGCTCCGTCTTCCCCTGCGACCCCCGCCCCGAGCGCATGCGCGACCCCGTCCCGGGCGGCACCGGCCGGCTGCTGGGCGGCTGCGACAACCTCGCCGACGTCCTGTGGCGCACCCGAGCCGAGTGCACCCGGCGGCACGGGCTCCTCGTGGACGCCGTACGCGTCGGCTGCGCCGGGACGGTCGCCGACCTGCTCGCCGAGCCCTGTGACGGGGGCCGCCTGGTGCGTGCCCTGTTCGACCGGGGGAACGGCACCCGCACCGAGCTGCGCCGGCTCGGCGACGGCGAACTGCGCTACACCGCCCTCGCGCTGGTGCTGCTCACCGGCCCCGGTGTGCTGGAGACCGACGTGCCCGGCGAGGTCCCGGCCGCGCTGCGGTGCCTCACCGTCCTCGCCGACGGTCTGGACCGGTCCCTGGACCCGGCGCAGCGCGCGGCCCTCCTCAAGCTGGCGGCGCGGATGTGCGAACGCGGGCACATCCGCCTGACCGGTGCGGTGAGCGACGCCACCTGGGCCGCCGGGGTGCCCGGCGCGACCGTGGTACACCTGAGGCGTGACTGATCCGCACGACGAGGAGACCCGCCCCGACGACCTGCCCGGGCTCCAGCGCCGCCTCGCCGCATTCGCCGCCGCGCGTCACTGGCAGCCGTACCACACGCCCAAGAACCTGGTCGCCGCGCTCGGTGTGGAGGCCGCCGAACTCCAGGAAATCTTCCAGTGGTTGACGCCGGAGGAGTCCGCGCGCGTGATGGACGACCCGGACACCGCGCACCGCGTCACCGACGAGGTGGCCGACGTCCTCGCCTACCTCCTGCAGTTCTGCGAGGTCCTCGGCGTCGATCCGCTGGACGCCCTGGCCCGCAAGATCGAGCGGAACGAACACCGCTTCCCGGTCCCGGCGCCCCCCGAGACCTAGGAAGCGACGCGCACACTCCGTTCTCACGCTCCGTGTTCGATAAGTCGATCCGGCTCGAATTGTTGTCCGCAGATTTCGGACTTCCTCTGGCCTTTTGTCTCACAGAGCTTCACTCTGGGTAGTGAACAAGGGAGTTCAACGGATGCGGACGCGTGGGCAGCGCGTCGGACAGACGGGGGCAGCGCATGGACGCTGTGCGGCTCATCGTGAAGAGCAGGAAGGCCCTGGCCGCCGGCGTCGGTGTGCCGGAGCTGCTGACCGAGGTGTGGCAGGCGCAGGCGCTGGCCCAGGCGATAGGGAGCCGCCTGGCCGTCGCCGGCCCGCCCGAACTGCGCGGTGAGGCACAAGGGCTGGCCGAGCTGGCAGGCCGGGGCTGCGGGGTGCTGGACCATGCCCCGCCCACCCCCGGCAAGCCGCGCGCGGCCAAGCTGACCGACCTGGGCGAGACCCGCCCGTGCCTCACGCATCTCGGCGGTCTCCTCGGCGACGTCGGCATCGCCCTGGTCGGCATCGCCTGCGCCGCCGACGACGAGGCCACGTACTGGAGTTGCGTGGAGGCCATCGACGCGGCCGACGAGGCGCGCGACCGCGTCCGGGACATGCTCCGCAAGCTGGCGGAGCGCGACGCGGCCTTACTCGGGCGGGAGGCCGGCTGACCGCGCCGCCCCTCCCGCACGCCCGCCCCTCTGCGAGGACCCTCAGCGGCCCCCGCTCTCCTCCACGGCTCCGCCGCCCCCGCCCGGCCCGGACCCCGTGGCCCGCAGATCCGCGTCCAGCGCGGACAGGTCCGCGTTCAGCGCCGCCATCAGCTCCTCCATCTGCCGCAGCAGCCCCGACGGCGGCCCGTCTTCCGCCCCGCCCCGCAGCGGCACGCTTCCCTCGGACATGACGGCCTCCCCAGCCCATGGCCCCACCGGGGGGCCGACACAGTGACACCCCGGCGCACCCACCGGCCGACGCGGGCGCCGGGTGCTCCGGCTCCAGCCGAGCCAACGATCTTTCTCACCCCCGGTCACTGCCGGTCCACGCCCCGCGCGGGGTCCCGGCCGCGATTCACCCGCCCGTGGCCCACGGGAGCGCACGCGCATGGCCCCGGGGCGCGCCCGGTGATCCGCGCGCGCCCGCGCGCCCCGGAGCGTGCAGGATGGAGTCATGGATCTTCGCATCTTCACCGAGCCCCAGCAGGGGGCCACCTACGACACCTTGCTCACCGTCGCCAAGGCCACCGAGGACCTGGGTTTCGACGCCTTCTTCCGCTCCGACCACTACCTGAGCATGGGCTCCGGCGACGGCCTGCCCGGGCCCACCGACGCCTGGATCACCCTCGCCGGACTCGCCCGCGAGACCAAGCGCATCCGGCTCGGCACGCTGATGACGGCCGGCACCTTCCGGCTCCCCGGCGTGCTCGCCATCCAGGTCGCCCAGGTCGACCAGATGTCCGGCGGCCGGGTCGAACTGGGCCTGGGCGCCGGCTGGTTCGAGGAGGAGCACAAGGCGTACGGCATTCCCTTCCCCAAGGAGAAGTTCGCGCGCCTCGAGGAGCAGCTGGAGATCGTCACCGGCCTGTGGGCCACCGAGGCCGGCCAGACCTTCGACCACCACGGCACCTACTACGACCTCACCAAGTCGCCCGCGCTGCCCAAGCCGGCCCAGTCCAAGGTGCCCGTGCTGATCGGCGGCCACGGCGCCAAGCGGACCCCGCGCCTCGCGGCCCGGTTCGCGGACGAGTTCAACATCCCCTTCGCGTCGGTCGAGGACTCCGCGGCCCAGTTCCAGCGGGTCCGCGACGCCGCCCGTGAGGCCGGACGCGACCCCGGCGACCTCGTCTACTCCAACGCGCTGGTGGTCTGCGTCGGCCGGAGCGACCAGGAGGTCGCCCGCCGCGCCGCCGCGATCGGCCGCGAGGCCGACGAGCTCAAGGCCAACGGCCTCGCGGGCTCCCCGGCCGAGGTCGTCGACAAGATCGGCCGCTACGCCGAGACCGGCTCCAGCCGTGTCTACCTTCAGGTCCTCGACCTGTCCGACCTGGACCACCTGGAGCTGATCTCCTCCGAGGTCCAGTCCCAGCTGTCCTGAACCAGCTGTCCTGAACCAGCTGTCCTGAACCGGCTGTCCCGACCCGGCCGGCATGACCCGGTCGTCCCGACCCGGTCGTCCCGACCCGGTTCCGCAGCGGGGCCGTCCCCACCAGGGGGCGGCCCCGCTCCGCGTACGCCCCCGCGCCCCCGGTACGAGAAATGCGCGGACCGCCGCGAGACCTTCCCTGTACGTTGGGCCGACACCGGAATCCCGGTGTGTACCCGCAGCTCAGAAGGTGTCTCGAGGTGTGACCCCGTGTTCCTGACGATCAGTACCACCGGCTCCGCGCAGCGTCCGGCGACCGACCTCGGTTATCTGCTGCACAAGCATCCCGAGAAGGCGCAGGCGTTCTCCACGTCGTACGGCACGGCCCACGTCGTCTACCCCGAGGCGGACGCCGAACGCTGCACGGCGGCGCTGCTGCTGGAGGTCGACGCGGTGGCACTGGTCCGGCGCGGCAAGGGCAAGGGCCGCGGCGGCGCCCCCGACGCCGCCCTCGCGCAGTACGTCAACGACCGTCCCTACGCGGCCTCTTCACTCCTCGCCGTCGCCCTCGGCGCCGTCTTCTCGAGTGCCGTGCGCGGCGTCTGCACCGCCCGCCCGGAGCTCGTGGGCGTCCCGCTGCCGCTGCGCATCGAGGTGCCGGCGCTACCCGCACGCGGCGGCGCCGACCTCGTCCGCCGGCTGTTCGAGCCTCTCGGCTGGACGGTCACCGCCGAGCCCGTACCGCTGGACACGGAGTTCCCCGACTGGGGCGACTCGCGCTACGTACGCCTGAGCCTGGAGGCCGGCATCCTCACCCTCGCCGAGGCGCTGCGCCACCTCTACGTGCTGCTCCCCGTCCTCGACGACTCCAAGCACTACTGGGTCTCCCCGGACGAGGTCGACAAGCTGCTGCGCGTCGGCGACGGCTGGCTGCCCGGCCACCCCGAGCGGGAGCTGATCACCCGCCGCTACCTCTCGCACCGCTGGTCGCTGACCCGGCAGGCGAAGGAGCGGCTGGAGCTGGTCCGGCTGGCCGAGGCGGACGACAGCGAGGTCGACGAGCTCGACAACGCCGTCGAGCCGGAGGCCGAGGACGAGGAGAAGCCGGCCCCGCTCGCGGTGCAGCGCCGCGAGGCGATCCTGTCCGTGCTGCGGACGTCCGGCGCCGCCCGGGTGCTGGACCTCGGCTGCGGGCAGGGTCAGCTGGTGCAGGCGCTGCTGCGGGACCCGGCGTTCACCGAGATCGTCGGTGTCGACGTGTCGATGCGGGCGCTCACCATCGCCTCCCGGCGGCTGAAACTGGACCGCATGGGAGAGCGGCAGGCGTCCCGCGTCACCCTCCTCCAGGGCTCCCTCGCCTACACCGACAAGCGCCTCAAGGGCTACGACGCCGCCGTGCTCAGCGAGGTGATCGAGCACCTCGACCTGCCCCGGCTGCCCGCCCTGGAGTACGCGGTGTTCGGGTCGGCCCGCCCCCGGACCGTCTGTGTCACCACCCCGAACGTCGAGTACAACGTCCGCTGGGAGAGCCTGCCGGCCGGGCACGTCCGGCACGGCGACCACCGTTTTGAATGGACCCGCGAGGAGTTCCGCGGCTGGGCCCGCACCGTCGCCGAACGGCACGGCTACGCCGTGGAGTTCCTGCCCGTCGGGCCGGACGACCCCGAGGTCGGCCCGCCCACCCAGATGGCCGTGTTCCGGCTCGGCACTCCGAAGGAGGCGAAGGCCGCATGACCACCACCGACACCACCGCCGCCGCACGCGGCCGTGCCCTGCCGGTCACCGACCTGTCCCTGGTCGTGCTGATCGGCGCCTCCGGCTCGGGCAAGTCCACCTTCGCGCGGCGTCACTTCAAGCCGACGGAGGTCATCTCCTCCGACTTCTGCCGGGGTCTGGTCGCCGACGACGAGAACGACCAGAGCGCCTCCCGTGACGCCTTCGACGTGCTGCACTACATCGCGGGCAAGCGCCTCGCGGCGGGCCGCCGCACCGTCGTCGACGCCACCAGCGTCCAGCAGGACGCCCGCCGACAGCTGATCGACCTGGCCAGGCAGCACGACGTGCTGCCCGTCGCCATCGTGCTGGACGTGCCCGAGGAGGTGTGCGCCGAGCGCAACGCGGCCCGCACGGACCGCGCCGACATGCCCCGCCGGGTGATCCGCCGCCACACCCGCGAACTCCGCCGCAGCCTGCGCCACCTGGAGCGGGAGGGCTTCCGCAAGGTGCACGTGCTGCGCGGCGTGGAGGAGATCGAGCACGCGAGCGTCGTCACCGAGAAGCGGTTCAACGACCTCACCCACCTCACCGGGCCGTTCGACATCGTCGGCGACATCCACGGCTGTTCCTCGGAGCTGGAGGCGCTGCTCGGCAAGCTGGGCTACGTCGACGGAGTCCACCCGGAGGGCCGCACCGCGGTGTTCGTCGGCGACCTCGTCGACCGGGGACCCGACAGCCCCGGCGTGCTGCGCCGTGTCATGACGATGGTGAAGTCGGGCAACGCCCTGTGCGTGCCCGGCAACCACGAGAACAAGTTCGGCCGCTACCTGAAGGGCCGCAACGTCCAGCACACCCACGGACTCGCCGAGACCATCGAGCAGATGGCGGGCGAGAGCGAGGAGTTCCGCGCCGAGGTGCGGGAGTTCGTCGACGGACTGGTCAGCCACTACGTCCTCGACGGCGGCCGGCTGGTGGTCTGCCACGCCGGTCTGCCGGAGAAGTACCACGGCCGCACCTCCGGCCGGGTCCGCAGCCACGCCCTGTACGGCGACACCACCGGGGAGACCGACGAGTTCGGGCTGCCCGTGCGCTACCCGTGGGCCGAGGACTACCGCGGCCGGGCCGCCGTCGTCTACGGGCACACGCCCGTCCCGGAGGCGACCTGGCTGAACAACACCATCTGCCTGGACACCGGTGCCGTGTTCGGCGGCAAGCTCACCGCGCTGCGCTGGCCGGAGCGCGAGCTGGTCGACGTACCGGCCGGGCAGGTCTGGTACGAGCCGGTCCGTCCGCTGCGCACCGAGGCGCCCGGCGGCCACGAGGGGCGCCCGCTGGACCTGGCGGACGTGCACGGCCGGCGCGTGGTGGAGACCCGGCACATGGGCCGGGTGTCCGTGCGCGAGGAGAACGCGGCGGCGGCCCTGGAGGTGATGAGCCGCTTCGCGCTCGACCCGCGGCTGCTGCCGTACCTGCCGCCGACCATGGCGCCCACCGCGACCTCGCAGCTCGACGGCTACCTGGAGCACCCGGTGGAGGCCTTCGCCCGCTACGAGCAGGACGGCGTCGCCCGGGTGGTGTGCGAGGAGAAGCACATGGGCTCGCGCGCGGTCGCCCTGGTGTGCCGCGACGCGGGCGTGGCGGCCCGGCGGTTCGGCGCGGCCGGGGGTGAGACGGGGTCGCTGTACACCCGTACCGGCCGGCCGTTCTTCGACGACGCCGCCGTCGCCGAGGAGATACTCGGCCGGCTGCGCACGGCGGTCACCGAGGCCGGGCTCTGGGAGGAGCTGGAGACGGACTGGCTGCTGCTGGACGCCGAGCTGATGCCCTGGTCGCTGAAGGCGTCCGGGCTGCTGCGCACGCAGTACGCGGCGGTCGGCGCCGCGGCCGGCGCGGTCTTCCCGGCCGCCCTGTCGGCGCTGGAGGGCGCGGCGGCCCGCGGGGTGGACGTGGGGGAGCTGCTGGACCGCCAGCGCGAGCGCGCCGGATCGGCGGCGGGGTTCACCGACGCGTACCGCCGCTACTGCTGGACGACCGACGGGCTGGACGGCGTGCGTCTCGCGCCGTTCCAGATCCTCGCCGTCCAGGGCCGCAGTCTGGCCGCCCTGCCGCACGACCGGCAGCTCGCCCTGCTCGACCGCATGGTCGAGCACGACGGCACCGGCCTGCTGCGGACCACCCGCCGGCTCTACGTGGACACCGCCGACCCCGAGTCTGTGCGGGCCGGCGTGGACTGGTGGCTGGAGATGACCGGACGCGGCGGCGAGGGCATGGTCGTCAAGCCGGCCGGGGCCCTGGCCCGCGACGGCGCCGGGCGCCTGGTGCAGCCCGGCATCAAGTGCCGAGGCCGGGAGTACCTGCGGATCATCTACGGTCCCGAGTACACCCGCCCGGAGAACCTGGCCCGGCTGCGGTCCCGCTTCCTCGGCCACAAGCAGTCCCTCGCGCTGCGCGAGTACGCGCTCGGTCTGGAGGCCCTGGACCGCCTCGCCGACGGGGAGCCGCTGTGGCGGGTCCACGAGCCGGTGTTCGCGGTCCTCGCCCTGGAGTCGGAGCCGGTCGACCCGCGCCTGTGAGGCGGGCGGGGGGCGGAGGGCCGTCGCCCTCCGCCCCCGCCGCGGTTCCGCGTGCGGCGGACGGGATTCGCGGAGGGCAGGGGTGAACCCGGGTCCGGGCGGTCAGGATGGAGGCATGACCTACCACGTCGACTCCGAGGCCGGGCGGCTGCGCCGCGTCATCCTGCACCGGCCCGATATCGAGCTCAAAAGGCTCACCCCCAGCAACAAGGACGCCCTGCTCTTCGACGACGTGCTCTGGGTACGCCGGGCGCGCGCCGAGCACGACGGTTTCGCCGACGTGCTGCGCGACCGCGGTGTCACCGTCCACCTCTTCGGCGACCTGCTGTCCGAGACGCTGGAGCTCCCCGAGGCCCGCGCGCTCGTCCTGGACCGGGTCTTCGACGAGAAGGAGTACGGTCCGCTGGCCACCGACCACCTCCGCGCCGCGTTCGAGACGCTGCCCGCGCAGGAGCTGGCCGAGGTGCTGGTGGGCGGGACGACCAAGCGGGAGTTCCTGGACGCCCACCCGGAGCCGGTGTCCGTGCGCTTCCACGCCATGGAGCTCGACGACTTCCTGCTCGGCCCGTTGCCCAACCACCTCTTCACCCGCGACACCTCCGCCTGGATCTACGACGGGGTCGCGATCAACGCCATGCGGTGGCCGGCCCGGCAGCGCGAGACGGTGCACTTCGAGGCGATCTACCGGCACCACCCGTTGTTCCGCAAGGAGTCCTTCCACCTCTGGTCCGAGGGGCAGGCCGACTACCCGTCCACCATCGAGGGCGGGGACGTGCTGGTCATCGGCAACGGCGCGGTGCTGATCGGGATGAGTGAGCGCACCACCCCGCAGGCCGTGGAGATGCTCGCGCACAAACTGTTCGCGGCCGGCTCGGCCCGCACCATCGTCGCCCTGGACATGCCGAAGAGACGTGCGCTGATGCACCTCGACACCGTGATGACCATGGTCGACGGGGACACCTTCACCCAGTACGCGGGTCTCGGCATGCTCCGCTCCTACACCATCGAGCCGGGCGCCGACGAGAAGGAGCTGAAGGTCACCGACCACCCGCCGGAGCACATGCACCGGGCGATCGCCGCCGCGCTGGGCCTGAGCGAGATCCGCGTGCTGACCGCCACCCAGGACGTGCACGCGGCGGAGCGGGAGCAGTGGGACGACGGCTGTAACGTGCTGGCCGTCGAACCGGGCGTGGTCGTCGCCTACGAGCGGAACGCCACCACCAACACCCACCTGCGTAAACAGGGCATCGAGGTGATAGAGATCCCGGGCAGCGAGCTGGGCCGGGGCAGGGGCGGGCCGCGCTGCATGAGCTGCCCCGTGGAGCGGGACGCCGTATAGACGCGCTGTATAGAATTGCAGATCGTCGTATAGACTTCCATGGTTCGTGTCCCCCATCCCTGGAGCGCCCCCATGGCGACAGTCCCGACCCCCCTCGCCGGCCGTCACTTCCTCAAGGAGGTCGACTTCACCGCGGAGGAGTTCCGCGGCCTGCTGGAGCTGGCCGCGGAGCTGAAGGCCGCCAAGCGGGCCGGGACCGAGACGCCGTACCTGCGCGGCAGGAACATCGCGCTGATCTTCGAGAAGACCTCGACGCGCACTCGCTGCGCCTTCGAGGTCGCCGCCGCCGACCAGGGCGCTTCCACGACCTACCTCGACCCCTCCGGCTCGCAGATCGGCCACAAGGAGTCCGTGAAGGACACCGCTCGGGTGCTGGGCCGGATGTACGACGGGATCGAGTACCGGGGCGACAGCCAGGACAAGGTGGAGGAGCTGGCCGCCTACGCGGGCGTCCCCGTCTACAACGGCCTCACCGACGACTGGCACCCCACCCAGATGCTCGCCGACGTGCTCACCATGACCGAGCACAGCGACAAGCCGCTCACGGAGATCGCCTTCGCCTACCTCGGCGACGCCCGCTTCAACATGGGCAACTCCTACCTGGTCACCGCGGCCCTGCTGGGCATGGACGTGCGCATCGTCGCCCCGAAGACCTACTGGCCCGCGCAGGAGGTCGTCGACCGGGCCCGCGAGCTCGCCGCGACCAGCGGCGCCCGCATCACGCTCACCGAGGAGATCGCCGAGGGGGTTGCCGGCGCCGACTTCGTCGCCACCGACGTCTGGGTGTCCATGGGGGAGCCCAAGGACGTCTGGGGCGAGCGGATCGCCGCCCTCGCGCCGTACGCGGTGACCATGGACGTGCTGCGCGCCACCGGCAACCCGGGCGTCGGCTTCCTGCACTGCCTGCCGGCCTTCCACGACCTGGGCACCGCGGTCGGCCGGGACGTGTACGAGGCGCACGGCCTCGAGTCGCTGGAGGTGACCGACGAGGTGTTCGAGTCGGCGCACTCGCTGGTCTTCGACGAGGCCGAGAACCGCATGCACACCATCAAGGCGGTCCTGGTCGCCACCCTCGGCTGAGCCACCGGCGCCGGTCCGGCGGCCCCGGAGACTCAGACCGGGCGCCGCTGACCCGGCAGCCGGAACCACACGGCCTTGCCGGACTCGGTGGGGCGGTGCCCGCAGGACGAGCTGAGCATGCGGATCAGCAGCAGCCCGCGCCCGTGCTCCTGCCACGGATCGGGCAGGTCCGGGTTGGGCCGGGTGAGGTCACGGGGCGGCTCCGGGTCGGCGTCGTGCACCTCCACCTGGAAACCGGTCGGCAGCAGCCGTACGACCAGCTCTATCGGGGCGGGGCCCGAGGTGTGCTCCACGGCGTTCGCCACCAGTTCCGCCGTCAGCAGCTCCGCCGTGTCGCAGTCGGCGGTGTGGTCCCGCTCGGCCAGCGCCGTGCGCACCAGCGCACGCGCGACCGGCACTGCCGCGGTGGTGTGCGGCAGCGCGACGCGCCAGGAGGTGGGTGCGGCGGGGGGTTCGTACACAGTGGTTCCGTTCATGGAGCAGGCGCTCCCGTGTTCGAGTGCCCATGGTACGGCGCACGGAACCCGGGCCCCGCCCGGGGAGGGGCGGTACCGCGGCCCTGCCGGGGCGCGCCGTCCGGAGCTGCGCCCCGGCACCGGCGGCCTACCCGCGCCGCGGCCCCGCCTCGCGCACCCGCCCGCACCGTTACCGAGGCGTCGACGATCCGTGACGCGTGTGACGGCGCCCGAACGGCGTATCGCGCAGTCGTGACGACAGTCACCGACGGGTGATAACTTCGAGGGGCAGACCTCAGTGAGCCGCGCAGTGCCCGCCCGAGGAGGCCGCCCTCATGAGTCCCTTCACCGGCTCCGCCGCCCGCACCGCGCGCTGGGAGCATCTGCGCGTCGAGCTCGCCGACGGCGTCGCCACCGTCACCCTCGCCCGCCCCGACAAACTGAACGCGCTCACCTTCGGCGCCTACGCCGACCTGCGCGACCTGCTCGCCGAGCTGTCACGGGAGCGTGCCGTGCGCGCCCTGGTGCTGGGCGGGGAGGGCCGCGGCTTCTGCTCCGGCGGTGACGTCGACGAGATCATCGGCGCCAGCCTCGGCATGGACACCGCCCGGCTGCTCGACTTCAACCGGATGACCGGCCAGGTGGTCCGGGCCGTACGGGAGTGCCCGTTCCCGGTGGTCGCCGCGGTGCACGGGGTGGCGGCCGGCGCCGGCGCGGTCCTCGCGCTGGCCGCGGACTTCCGGGTCGCCGACCCCACCGCCCGCTTCGCCTTCCTGTTCACCCGGGTCGGCCTGTCCGGCGGCGACATGGGCGCGGCCTACCTGCTGCCCCGCGTCGTCGGCCTCGGCCACGCCACCCGGCTGCTGATGCTGGGCGAACCGGTGCACGCGCCGGAGGCCGAACGCATCGGCCTGATCAGCGCGCTCGCCGACGAGGGCGGCGCGGACACGGCGGCCCGGGACCTGGCCCGCCGCCTCGCCGACGGCCCGGCGCTCGCGTACGCCCAGACCAAGGCCCTGCTGACGGCCGAGCTGGACATGCCGCTCGCGGCGTCGGTGGAACTGGACGCCTCCACCCAGGCCCTCCTGATGCACGGCGAGGACTACGCGGAGTTCCACGCCGCCTTCACGGAGAAGCGCCCCCCGAAGTGGCGGGGGAGGTGACCCCGATGCTGTCGACTCCCTCAGGGGCGCGGGGAACCGCGCGACCAGCCACAACGAACCCGCACCCGCCGACGAGGGCGAACAACCCCCTACGCGTGGCGATCGTCGGAGGAGGCCCAGGGGGCCTCTACGCCGCGGCCCTCCTCAAACGCCTGGACCCGACCAGGGACATCACTCTCTGGGAACGCAACGCCCCCGACGACACCTTCGGCTTCGGAGTCGTCCTCTCCGACGAGACCCTCGGCGGCATCGAACACGCCGACCCCGAGGTCTACACCGCCCTCCAGGCGGAATTCGTCCGCTGGGACGACATCGACATCGTCCACCGCGGCACCCGCCACACCTCCGGAGGACACGGCTTCGCCGCCCTCGGCCGGCGCCGCCTGCTGGAGATCCTCCACGACCGCTGCCGCGCCCTCGGCGTCGAACTCCGCTTCCGGGCGGAGGCGCCCGACCCGGCCCGCCTCGCGGAGTCGTACGACCTGGTGATCGCCGCCGACGGCGTGCACAGCACCACCCGCGCGGCCTTCGCGGACGTCTTCCGCCCGACCGTCACCTCGCACCGCTGCCGCTACATCTGGCTGGCCGCCGACTTCGCCTTCGACGCCTTCCGCTTCGAGATCGCGGAGACCGAACACGGCGTGATGCAACTGCACGGCTACCCCTTCTCCGCCGACGCCTCCACCGTGATCGTCGAGATGCGCGAAGAGGTGTGGCGGGCCGCCGGGTTCGACGAGCTCGACGAGACCGGGTCCGTCGAACGCTGCGCCAAGATCTTCGCCGACGCGCTCGGCGGACGCCCGCTGCGCTCCAACAACTCGGCCTGGACCACCTTCCGCACGGTGGTCAACGCGCACTGGTCGCACGGGAACGTCGTGCTGCTCGGCGACGCCGCCCACACCGCCCACTTCTCCATCGGCTCCGGCACCAAGCTCGCCGTGGAGGACGCGCTCGCCCTCGCCGCCTGCCTGAGCGAACACCCCTCGCCCGACGACGCCCTCCACGCCTACGAGGCCGAGCGCAGGCCCGTCGTCGCCTCCACCCAGCGCGCCGCCCGCGCCAGCCTGGAGTGGTTCGAGAACGTCTCCCTGTACCTTCACCAGCCGCCCCGCCAGTTCGCCTTCAACCTGCTCACCCGCAG
The DNA here is from genome assembly GCF_000527195.1 of Streptomyces sp. CNH189. Lineage (NCBI taxonomy): Bacteria > Bacillati > Actinomycetota > Actinomycetes > Kitasatosporales > Streptomycetaceae > Streptomyces > Streptomyces sp. CNH189. The sequence continues at coordinate 273,672 of NZ_AZUS01000007.1, read as the reverse complement.
CCGCCGCGTCACGCACGACAACCTGCGCCTGCGGGACGCCCGGTTCACCGAGTCCGTGGAGAGCGGGTTCGGCTGCCCGCCCGGCACACCCCCGATGTTCACGCCGTTCCGGCTGCGCGGCCTCACCCTGCGCAACCGGGTGGTGGTCTCCCCCATGGACATGTACTCGGCGGCCGACGGGGTGCCCGGCGACTTCCACCTCGTCCACCTGGGCGCCCGCGCGCTGGGCGGTGCGGGCCTGGTGATGACGGAGATGGTGTGCGTGAGCCCGGAGGGCCGGATCACGCCCGGCTGCGCCGGTCTGTGGTCCGGCAGGCAGGCGGAGGCGTGGCGTCGGATCACCGACTTCGTGCACACCCGCGCGCCGGGGACGGCCGTCGGCGTGCAGCTGGGGCACAGCGGACGCAAAGGCTCGACCAAGCTGATGTGGGAGGGCATGGACGAGCCGCTGGACGACGGCAACTGGCCGCTGGTCGCCGCGTCCGCGCTGCCGTACAAGCCGGGCAGCCGGACGCCCCGTGAACTGTCCCGCGCCCAGCTCACCGACCTGCGCGAGCAGTTCACGGCCGCCGCGGTGCGCGCCGCGCGGGCCGGCTTCGACCTGCTCGAACTGCACTGCGCGCACGGCTACCTGCTCTCCGGCTTCCTCTCACCGCTCACCAACCGGCGTACCGACGCCTACGGCGGCTCCCTGGAGAAGCGGCTGCGCTTCCCGCTGGAGGTGTTCGACGCGGTGCGCGCGGTGTGGCCGGGGGACCGGCCGATGACCGTGCGGATCTCCGCGACCGACTGGGCCGAGGGCGGTACGACGGCACAGGACGCGGTCGCCGTCGCACGCGCCTTCGCCGAGCACGGGGCCGACGCGATCGACGTCTCGACCGGGCAGGTCGTGGCCGACGAGGAACCGGAGTTCGGCCGCTCCTACCAGACGCCGTTCGCCGACCGGGTGCGCAACGAGGTCCGCGTCCCGGTGGTCGCGGTCGGCGCGATCTCCTCCTGGGACGACGTCAACTCCCTGATCCTGGCCGGGCGTACCGACCTGTGCGCGCTGGCCCGCCCGCACCTGTACGACCCGCACTGGACGCTGCACGCGGCCGCCGAGCAGGGCTACGAGGGCCCGGGCGTGGCCTGGCCCCCGCAGTACCGCGCGGGCAGCCGCCCGCCGCGCACCGGCCGGACCGACGCCCCCAAACCCCGGCGCACCCTCTCCGACCCGCCGCTCGCACAGGCCCCGGCGCCCGGGGCGTGAACCCGGAGGCGCGCCTCAGTCCGCGTCGAGGTCCGCCGTAGGGTCCGACGCGGGGGCCGCCGCCGGGTTCGCCGTAGGGGTCGACGCGGGGGCCGCCTCAGGGTTCGCGAACTCCGCGCCCGCGTCACGCAGTCGCTCGTGCAGCGCCTGGAAGACGGACGCCGAGCGGGTGCCGGGCCACTCCGCGGGGAGCAGCGCGGCGGGCAGGCCCGGGTCGGTGTAGGGCAGGTGACGCCAGGAGTCCAGGGCGAGGAGGTAGTCGCGGTAGGCCTCCTCCGGCGGGGTGTCCGCGCGCCGCTCCCAGGCCCGCAGCACGGGCGCGTGCCGCTCGAGGAACGCCTCGTGCCGCTCCGCGATCGCCTCCAGGTCCCACCAGCGGGCCACGGCCTCAGTGGTGGCCGCGAACCCGAGGTGATCGCCCCGGAACAGGTCGACGTACCCGTCCAGGCGCAGGCGCTCCAGGGCGTGCCGGGTCTCCTCGTACAGCCGGGACGGGGCGATCCACACCCCGGGCGCCGCCGTGCCGAAGCCGAGACCGGACAGCCGGGAGCGCAGCAGGTGCCGCTTCTGCCGCTGGGACTCCGGCACCGAGAACACCGCGAGCACCCAGCCCTCGTCACCGGGCGGCGCGGTGGCGTAGATCCGCCGGTCACCGTCCTCCAGCAACTGGCGCGCCTCGCCGGACAGTTCGTAGCCCGCCGCGCCCTGTGCGGTGCGGGCGGGCAGGAGCAGTCCGCGCCGCTTGAGCCGGGACACGGACGAACGCACGGACGGGGCGTCCACGCCGACGGCGGCCAGCAGCCGGATCAGCTCCGCGACGGGCACCGGGCCCGGTACGAAGCGGCCGTAGGCGCCGTAGAGCGTGACGATGAGGGACCGTGGAGCATGCTGGTCGGACACGTTGATCATCTTAGGTCGTGCCCGAGGGCCCCGTTCCCCGGCATCAGTCCTGGTCGCCTCGGGTGCCGGCGCCCGTGCGCAGCCGGAACCGCTGGAGCTTGCCGGTCGCCGTGCGCGGCAGCGTGTCCAGGAACACGATCTCCCGGGGGCACTTGTACGGCGCCAGCTCCGCCTTCACGAAGGCCCGCAGCGCCTCCGCGTCCCGCTCCGCGCCCTCCTCGAGCACCGCGTACGCCACCACGACCTGACCGCGCGCCTCGTCGGGGCGGCCGACCACCGCCGCCTCCACCACGTCCGGATGGCGCAGCAGGGCGTCCTCGACTTCGGGCCCGGCGATGTTGTACCCGGCCGAGATGATCATGTCGTCGGCGCGGGCCACGTACCGGAAGTAGCCGTCCGGGTCCCGGACATACGTGTCACCGGTGATGTTCCAACCGCCCCGCACGTAGTCCCGCTGGCGCGGGTCGGCCAGGTAGCGGCAGCCGACGGGACCACGCACCGCGAGCAGTCCCGGCTCCCCGTCGGGCACCGGGACGCCGTCCGCGTCCTGCACCCGCGCCTGCCAGCCCGGCACCGGGACGCCGGTGGTGCCGGGGCGGATGTCCTCGTCCGCGGCGGAGACGAAGATGTGCAGCAGCTCGGTGGCGCCGATGCCGTTGATGACGCGCAGTCCGGTGCGCTCCTGCCACGCCCGCCAGGTCGCCGCCGGCAGGTTCTCGCCCGCGGAGACGCAGCGGCGCAGGCTCGTGAGGTCGTGGGCGTCCGCCTCGGCCAGCATCGCCCGGTAGGCGGTGGGCGCGGTGAACACCACCGTCACGCGGTGCTCCGCGATCGCCGCCAACAGCTGCGGGGGATGCGCCTGTTCGAGCAGCAGGGCGCTCGCGCCGGCCCGCAGCGGGAACACCACGAGACCGCCGAGGCCGAAGGTGAAGCCGAGTGGGGGACTGCCGGCGAACACGTCGTCGTCGACCGGCTTGAGGACGTGCCGGGAGAAGGTGTCCGCGATCGCCAGCACGTCCCGGTGGAAGTGCGCGCAGCCCTTGGGCTTCCCGGTGGTGCCGGACGTGAAGGCGATCAGGGCGACGTCGTCGGCGGCCGTGGGCACCGCCTCGAACGGCCCGTCGGGTGCCGGGCGGCGCAGCAGGTCGTCCCGGGAGTCCCCGCCGTACGTGGCGATGCGCAGACCCGGGACCTCGGCCTTGACCAGGTCGTCGACGGACCGGATGTCGCACAGGGCGTGCCGGACCTCGGCGAGCGCGCAGACGGTGGCGAGTTCGTGCGGGCGCTGCTGGGCCAGCACGGTGACGGCGACCGCGCCCGCCTTCAGCACCGCCAGCCAGCAGGCGGCCAGCCAGGGCGTGGTCGGGCCGCGCAACAGCACCCGGTTGCCCGGGACCACCCCGAGGTCGCCGGTGAGCAGGTGGGCCAGCCGGTCCACCCGGGCGCGCAGCTCGCCGTACGTCCAGGCCGGGCCGTCCGGTGTACGGAACACCGGGCGGTCGTCGGGCTGGCCGTGCAGCAGTTCGGCGGCGCAGTTCAGCCGCTCGGGATAGCGCAGCTCCGGCAGGTCGAAGAGGAGCTCGGGCCACTCGTCGGGTGGCGGGAGATGGTCGCGGGCGAAGGTGTCGACGTGCGCGGTGGCCCGTGGCTTCATGTCGATCCGCCCCCTTGGCGTGGTGGGCTCGCACCGTGAGCGTATCGTGTTGGTGACGGCAGTCAACAGTCCGCGATAACCTCGGGAGTGGCCCAGCGGCGAGGGAAGGGACCGGCGATGACCGCATTCTCGCTCGAACCGGCACAACTCGCCCGGTGCGCGGAGCTGCGTGACCTGGGCGCCGAACGGCTCCGTCCGCTCGCCGAGAAGGGCGAACCGGGCCGCGTCAACCGCGCCCTCGTCGCCGAGTTGGGCGCCCTCGGGCTGCTCGCCCGGCTGTTCACCTCGGGCGCGCTGGAGCTGTGCCTGATGCGCGAGTCCCTCGCCCGCACGTGCACCGAGGCGGAGACCGCCCTCGCCCTCCAAGGGCTCGGCGCCCATCCCGTGCACGCCCACGGCACCCCCGCACAACGCGAGCGCTGGCTCCCCCGGGTGGGTGACGGCACCGCGATCGCGGCCTTCGCCCTGTCCGAACCGGGCGCCGGCTCGGACGCGGCGGCGCTGTCCCTGTCCGCGGAGCCCGACGGCACGGGCCGCCGGCGGCTCACCGGCGAGAAGTGCTGGATCTCCAACGCCCCCGACGCCGACTTCTACACCGTCTTCGCGCGCACCACCCCCGGGGCCGGCGCACGCGGGGTCACCGCGTTCCTGGTGCCTGCCGACCGGCCCGGCCTGACCGGCAGCCGGCTCGACATGATCTCCCCGCACGCCCTCGGCGCCCTGCGCTTCGACGGTGTGCCGGTGACCGACGACGACGTCCTCGGGGAGCCCGACGCCGGCTTCCGGGTGGCCATGGACACCCTCAACCTGTTCCGGCCCAGCGTCGGCGCCTTCGCCGTCGGGATGGCGCAGGCCGCCCTGGACGCGACCGTCACCCACACCGCCAGGCGGGACGCCTTCGGCGGACGGCTGAAGGACCTCCAGTCCGTCGCCCACCAGGTCGCCGAGATGTCGGTGCGCACCGAGGCGGCCCGCCTGATGGTCTACGCGGCGGCCACCGCGTACGACGAGGGCGCCGCCGACGTCCCCCGGCGCTCCGCGATGGCGAAGCTGCTGGCCACCGAGACCGCCCAGTACGTCGTCGACACGGCCGTCCAGCTGCACGGCGCCCGCGCCCTGCGCCGCGGCCACCTGCTCGAACACCTCTACCGCGAGGTCCGCGCCCCCCGCATCTACGAAGGGGCGAGCGAGGTCCAGCGCGGCATCATCGCCAAGGAGCTGTACAAGACCCTGGAGGACCGGTGACCGCCGAGCGCGTCAACCCGCCCGACCTGGCCCCGGCGGCCGGCTTCTCGCACGCCGTCGTCGCCACCGGCACACGCCTGGTGTTCCTCGCCGGGCAGACCGCCCTCGACGGCGACGGGAAGATCGTCGGCGACACCCTGCCCGAGCAGTTCACCCGCGCCCTCGGCAACCTGCTCACCGCGCTGCGGGCCGCCGGCGGCACACCCGCCGACCTGGCCCGCGTCACGGTCTACGCCACCGACGTCGCCGCCTACCGCGCACACGCCCGCGAACTCGGCGGTGTGTGGCGCGACTTGGCGGGCCGCGACTACCCGACGATGGCGGTCGTCCAGGTGGTCCGGCTGTGGGACGAGGAGGCGATGGTCGAACTCGACGGCTTCGCCCTGCTCCCGTGAGCCGCCGGGCGCGCCCGGCCCACGCCTCCTAGCCTGGGGTGATGCCGGAGATCGAGCTGAGCGCGGGCACCGTCGAGTACGAGGACACGGGCGGCGAGGGACCCGTCGTCGTGCTGCTGCACGGACTCCTCCACGACGCCTCCGTCTGGCGGAACGTCGTCGCCGAACTGCGCGCCGGTCACCGGATCCTCGCGCCGACCCTCCCGTACGGCGCGCACCGCAGGCCCATGACCCGCCCGCCCACACCGGACCTGGTCAACGAGCTGATCGCGGAGTTCCTCGACCGGCTGGACCTCGAAGACGTCACCCTCGTGGAGAGCGACTGCGGACGCGCCCAGACGGTCGCCGCCCGGCACCCCGAGCGACTGGCCCGGCTGGTGCTGATCTCCTGCGAGGCCTTCGACAACTACCCGCCCGGACCGCCCGGCAGGATGATCGGCCTCGCCTGCCGCGTGCCCGGCGGCGTCCCCCTCCTGATCCGCACCCTGGGCTGGAAGCCCCTGCGCCGGCTGCCCGTCGGCTTCGGCGCGCTCACCAAGCGCCCGGTGCCGGACGAGATCGTCGACCGCTGGCTGCGGCCCCTGCGCACCGACCCGGCGATCCGCCGCGACTTCCGCCACTACATCACGCATGTCCGGCGCACGGAACTCCTCGAGGCGGCACAGGGGTTGCGGTACTTCGACCGCCCCGCGCTGATCGTCTGGGCGAGGGAGGACCTGATGATGCCCCGCGAACACGGCCGCCTGCTGGCGGAACTGCTGCCGCAGGGGCGGCTGGTGGAGTTGAGGAACACCCGCACCCTGATCGCCGAGGACCGCCCGCAGAGGTTGGCCTCGCTGCTGCGGTGGTTCGTGACGGAGGGCTGAGCCTGCCCCTTCAGGGGCGCGGGGAACTGCGCGAACGGTCACTCGGGCAGGGGGCGCCCCTCACGCCGCGACCGCCAGCCGGTGCGGAGCGACGACACGGCCGTCGGGGCGCAGTTCCCCCGTGTCGTCGAAGACGATCGAGCCGTCGCACAGCAGGGTCCACCCCTGCTCGGGGTGGGCGGCCACCACGTGCGGGGCGGGGGAGTCGGCGGGGTCGCAGGACGTCCGGTGGGCACACATGGCGCACCTCCACATCGGTGGAACGATCCGAACTTGACGTACGAGCGCGTCGTACAGCACGACCATGCGGCGGCCGGGGCACCCGCCGATACGGCCGGGCGGGAAGCGTGACAGTCCCCGGACACTCCCGGGACGGTTCCCCGACGGCCGAGGCGGCTCCGCCACCGAAGGGTGACGATGAGTGGCCGTGCCCCCGCACGGCGGGTACTGCTGGAGGTCACCCTTCCGCCCTTCTCCGGAGGTTCCCCCATGCCAGTACGCCACGTCCTCGGCACGGCGGCCGGTGCCGCCCTGCTGCTGCTCGGCACCGCCGTCGCGGCCCCCTCGGCATCCGCGTCCGCCGTTCCCGAGGAGTACGTGACGGTGGACCCGGAGGGCCGCGTCACCGCCGACGGCGCCGTGACCCTCTCCGGTACCTACCGCTGCACCGCCGGCACCGGCCCCGTCTTCGTCAGCTCCTCCGTCAGCCAGGGCACGCCCACGATCAACTACGGCATCGGCGGCACCGGCGCGGTGTGCGACGGTGAGGAGCACCGCTGGCAGAACAGCGGCACCGCCCCGCGGAACGCCCTGGCGGCCGGTCCCGCCCGGGTGGAGGCCACCGTCCTGGAACTGCGCGGCAGCGGCCTCCTGGTGATCCCCGTCCCGCACGCCGTGAGCCACGAGGACGTCACCCTCGTCGAGGGCTGACCGCCCCTCACCCGCCGGGGGCCGCGCCCGCCGCCCCCGCTGCCGAGCCCCGGAAGCACCCCGGCGGACGTTCTGCCGGGCACGGGCATGGACCGGGGCACCCCACGGCCGCCACCGTGTTCCCATGGTCCGACTCGCCCACACGGTGGTCCTCGCCCCCGTCCCGCGCCCCTGGCTCGTCGACGCCCTCGGCGTCCTCATGGACCTCGCCGAGAGCAGTCGCACGGAGGCGGGGTACGTCCTGCTGCCCGACGGACGCGAGGTGCCGGACGTGCGGCTGGTCGAAGGACGCCACCTGCGCCCGGGCGCCGTCTACGAGAGCGTCGCGGAGGAGACCGGGAGCTCCGACGGCACCGACCGCACCGACGGAACCTCGGACACCGGGTACGACAAGGGGGACGCCGGGGCCGCCGCCGGTGAGACGGTGCGCGTCACCGTCGAGGAGTGGCGCCGTACCCGGGCGGTGCGTCTCGCCGTCGCGGCGTCCGCGCCCGACGGCGTCCTCTCGGCACATGCCGTGCTGCGCGGCCCGGACAGCCCGGACCTGGTCGAACTGACGGGCCGCGCACGCATCGAGAACGTGTGGTCCGCGCTGTCCCGGCCGAGCGGCGACGCCGTCCTGCGGTGCGAGGACTGGTGGACGGCGGCGGACCGGGACCGCCCCGCGCGCAAGGCACCGCTGCGTATCCGGCTGACGTGCGGCATCGCCCGCGCCGAGCTGGTGGCCCTCCCGCGTCCCGCGCGCGAGGACGACGGCTGGGAGGTGAGGGTGACGGCGCGTCTGCGTGGCCGGGGCGCGCTCCGCCCGGTCGCCTCGCTCGCCCTGCGCCTGTTCCGCCGCCCCCTCGCCCGCGCCTGGGGGCGGGCCCTGGACGACTTCGCCGCGCAGTGGAACACCGAGGTGCCACAGCTGACGGCCCTGGGCCCGGAGGACCTGCGCCGCGAAATCCTCCCGGAACCGCAGCCGTAACTGTGGGCGGTGCCGGTGCCGGGGCCGTAGCTGTAGGCGGAGACCGGGTCGGCGTTCGGGACGGAGGTGGAGGCCGGGCCGTCGGCCCGGCCCGGCCCGCGCGCCGGCTCAGGCCGCGGCGGCCGGCCAGTCCAGCAGGCGGGCCCCGATGACCGCCGTCTGCAGCATGTACCGGTGCGCCGGGTCCCCGGGGTCCGCGCCGGTGAGCCGGTGGATCCGCTCCAGCCGGTACGTCAGCGCCCGCACGCTCAGGGAGAGCCGCCGGGCCGCCTCGGCGGCGACGCAGCCGGAGTCGAAGTAGGCGGTGAGCGTGTCGATGAGCGGCCCGGCCCCGCCGCGGGCCTCGGTCAGCGGACCCAGGGTGTTGTGCACCAGGTCGGCCATGGCCTGCCGGTCGCGGGCCAGCACGGGGTAGACGAGCAGGTCGGAGGCGCGCAGCACCGGGTCGTCCATGCCCAGCCGCTCGGCGATCTCCAGGGCGTTGAGCGCCTCCTCGTACGACTGGACGACCCCGCCGGGGCCGGACTGCGGGCGTCCGAGGGCGACCTGTCCGCCGTCGGTGGCGGCGTGCGCCTGCTTGGCGAAGTGGATGAGCACCTCGCCCTGGTGGCCGGGCGCGATGCACAGCAGCCGCCCGTCCTTGGTGGTGAGCAGGATGCTGCGGTCGCCGAACCGGGAGATCAGCGCGCGCTCCACCTGCCGGGGCACCGGGTCGCCCTCCTCGTAGGCGACGGGCCCCCGGGCGACGGCGACCGCGTGCTCGTGGGACAGCCGCAGCCCGAACCGCTCGGCGCGCTCGGCCAGCCGGCCCAGGTCGCTGCGGCCGTAGAGCAGGTCGTCGATGAACTCCCGCCGTGCCGCCTCCTCCTGACGGACCGCCTGCCGCTGCGCCCGCTCGTACCCCTCGGCGAACGCGTCCACGACCTGCTGCACGGCCGCGAGGGCGTCGTCGGCCGCGTCCGTGCCGCGCGCCGGCCACGCGCCGCGCGCCCCGGCGAGATGGGCGATGACGAGGGAGCGCAGACCGAAGCCGGCCTCCGCGGCCTGTTCCCCGAGGGCGCGGCGGGAGGCGAGTTCGTCCCGGGTGAGGCGCCTGCCCGTGGCCGCGACCTCGGCCAGGATCTGGGCATAGCCCTCCAGATACTGCTCCGGAAGGTCTCGTTCCGTCACGTCGTCCCCCCAACTCTTGACGCGTTCCTGATGCGGTTCCGCGCCGACTGCGACTGCGTCCATGGCGGCTCACCGGCATGCAGACCCTAATGAACTTTGCCGGGATCCGGCAATGCATTGTGCACCCCCGACCGGGCAGCATGACTCGCGGGGAGCACTGCGCAGGTTCCGGTGCCGGACACCGGCAGGTGTCCGCGCCGGAACCGGAGGGGAGCAGTGCTACCCGATGACGTCGACCGATGGACGGAAGGGGGCGGGGATGCGCGGCTTCGTGAAGGGTGCCGACGGTCTGACCGCCCCCCGCCGCACGGGCCCGCTGCACCGCAGCGCCCCTGACGAACCCATGCCGTCCCGGTCCCCGCGCACCCGCGGTGCGGACCGGGACGGCACGGCGCGCCCGGCGCGCCACACCGCGGACGCCGTCCGTCCGCATCCGGCGCAGAACCGCTCCGCCGGCTGAGCCGTCTCCCTCTCCACCGGACGCCACCGCCTCGCCCGCGCGAGGCACCACACCCTTGAGGCACCTCGCCCGCGAGGCGCCGTACACACCCGACTTCTGCCCTTATGTCAGCCCAGAAGGACGTGTCCCATGGATGCCGCCACCGTGGGCATCGCCGTACTCGCCGGCGCCGCCCTGTTGCTCGTGCTCATCGGTCTGCTGCTCGTCACCAAACTGTTCCGCAAGGTGGAACAGGGCAAGGCGCTGATCGTCTCCAAGACCCGCAAGGTCGATGTGACCTTCACCGGCTCGGTCGTGCTGCCGGTGCTGCACAAGGCCGAGGTGATGGACATCTCGGTGAAGACCATCGAGATCACCCGGGCCGGCAAGGAAGGCCTGATCTGCCGGGACAACATCCGGGCGGACATCCGCATCACGTTCTTCGTCAAGGTCAGCAAGACCGTCGAGGACGTCATCAAGGTCGCCCAGGCCGTCGGCACCGCCCGCGCCAGTGACCGCAACACCCTGCAGGAACTCTTCCACGCCAAGTTCTCCGAGGCGCTGAAGACCGTCGGCAAGCAGATGGACTTCACCGACCTCTACACCAAGCGCGAGGAACTGCGGTACCGCATCATCGAGGTCATCGGCGTCGACCTGAACGGCTACCACCTCGAGGACGCGGCGATCGACTACCTGGAGCAGACGCCGCTCACCCAGCTCGACCCGGGCAACGTCCTCGACGCGCAGGGCATCCGCAAGATCACCGAGCTGACCGCGGTGGAGCACGTCCGCACCAACGAGGCCCAGCGCAACGAGGAGAAGGAGATCACCCGGCAGGACGTCGACGCCCGCGAGGCGATCCTGGAGCTCCAGCGCCGGCAGACGGACGCCGAGATCAAGCAGAAGCGGGAGATCGAGACCGTGCGTGCCCGCGAGGAGGCGGAGACCGCGCGGGTGGTCGAGGAGGAGCGGCTGCGGGCGCAGAGCGCCTTCCTGAAGACCGAGGAACAGCTCGGCGTGCAGCGGGAGAACCAGGCCCGCGAGGTCGCCGTCGCCGCGAAGAACCGCGAGCGGGTCATCGCCGTGGAGAGCGAGCGGATCGAGAAGGACCGTCTGCTGGAGGTCATCGCCCGCGAGCGGGAGACCTCGCTGACCAGGATCGCCGCCGACAAGGAGGTCGAGGCGGAGAAGCGGGAGATCGCCGAGGTCGTCCGCGAGCGGGTGGCGGTGGACCGTACGGTCGCCGAGCAGGAGGAGTCCATCAAGAAGCTGCGGGCCGTCGAGGAGGCGGAGCGCCGGCGCCAGGCCGTGATCATCGCGGCGGAGGCCGAGGCGCAGGAGAAGCTGGTCAAGGACATCAAGGCCGCCGAGGCCGCCGAACAGGCCGCCACGCACCGAGCCGCCGAGGAACTCACCCTCGCTGAGGCCCGGTTGAAGACCGCCGACCTCGACGCACAGGCCAAGCTGCGGCTCGCGGAGGCCGTCCAGGCCGAGTCCGCCGCCGAAGGGCTCGCCGCGGTCCAGGTGCGGGACAAGGAGGCGGAGGTCATCGAGAAGGCGGGCCGCGCCGAGGCCGAGGCCACCGAGGCCCGGCTGCGCGCGGAGGCCGAGGGCGCGCGGGCCAAGGCGCTCGCCGAGGCGGAGGCCGTCGGCAGCAAGCTGCGGGCGGAGGCGGCCGGACTCACCGAGAAGGCGGCGGCGATGGCCGCGCTCGACGAGGCGTCCCGCGGTCACGAGGAGTACCGGCTGCGCCTCGAGGCCGAGAAGGACGTCCGGCTCGCCGGTCTCGACGTGCAGCGGCAGGTCGCGGAGGCCCAGGCCACCGTCCTCGCCACCGGCCTGGAGAACGCGGACATCAACATCGTCGGCGGGGACTCGGTGTTCTTCGACCGCCTGATGTCGTCCATCGCGCTCGGCAAGAGCGTGGACGGGTTCGTCAAGAACTCCGAGACCGCGCAGGCCCTCGCCGGGCCCTGGCTGGACGGCTCCGCCAGCTTCCCCGACGACCTGAGCCGCATCCTCGGCTCCGTCTCCACGGCCGACGTGCAGAACCTCACCGTGTCCGCCCTGCTGATGAAGCTGATGAAGCAGGGCGGCGAGAACACCGGGCAGTTCAAACAACTGCTCGATAAGGCGGGTGAGTTGGGTCTGGCGGACACTCCGCTGGCCGTGCTGAACGGCCACACCAGGGCCTGACCACCGTCCGTCCGGGAGCCGCCGCACAGGGGACGGCGGCTCCCGGACGGAACCCTCCCGAGAGGCAGCCATGACCACCGGCACCCACGAGCCCACCCACGACAGCGCCCGCCCCGGCCCGGCCGGCGCCGCCACGGAGGCGTCCGCGGCGGTCGACGACGGCGCCTACCAGGTGCTGCGCGACCGCCTCACCGACCGCGCATCCGAACTGGCCCGCCGAGCACAGGCGTTGAACCGCCGCCGGGCCGAGGAGTTCGGCGCGCCGGAACTGCGCCTCACCGGCACCGAGCGGCTGCACACCGAACGCACCGCGGTGCCCCGCGACATCGTCGCCGTCGGTGACGTGCTGCTCTTCGGCTACGAGACCCGGCCCCGCCCGGAGCGGGACACCGCGGTCGGTGACGTCCTCGTACCGCACGACCGCGACCTGAACCGGCTGCCCGACGACGCCGTGCCCGGCCTCCTCGACGACCCCGCGTTCGTGCGGGGGTTCGCCGCCCTGCACCGCTACTACCGGCAGGTCCGCCTGCTGCGGCTGCGCCGTGTCGAGGGCAAGCTGCTCGCCGTCTTCCAGACCGGCGAGAAGGCCGGCGACATCCGCGTCCTGCGCTGGACGGTCTCCGAGGACGGCCACGCGAAGTTCCTCGACGCCCGCGGCGACCGCGACCACGCGAGCGTCCCGCCCGCCGACATCACGTGGACGCCCGCCACCCGCGAGGACCACGTCCTCGGCCGCCACCCGCACGTCTCCGTGCGGGGCGAGGTGTTCGTCGACACCCTCGGCGGCACCCTCACCGTCAAGGCGGAGAACGACACCGGCACGCCCGACGGCATCCACAGCGAACCCGTCGACGAGCCCCTGCAGTCCCTCGCCGACGCCGACGTCGCCCACGCCCGCGTCGGCCCGCTGATCCTGCTGCGGATCCTCCCGTACAAGGAGACCGTCCACCGTCACCTGGTCTTCAACACCCTCACCCGCACCGTCGTCCGCCTCGACGCCATCGGACAGGGCGCTCGCCGGCTGCCCGAGGACCAGGGCATCGTCTTCCCCGGCGGCTACTGCCTCGCCGCAGGCAGCCACAAGACCTACGAACTCGACACCGAGGGCATGGAGTTCGAGCGGGAGGTGCGCTCCCCGTACGGCGAGGACGTGCTCTACGCCTTCCACGCGCCCGCGCGTGGACGCGCCCTGCTGCTCTCCTACAACCAGATCCGCGAGGCCGTCGCCACCCCGATGGCCTGCCACGGCTGGGCCCTCTTCGACGACGGCCACCTCACCCTGCTGCGCCCCGAGGGCGACGAACCCGCCCGCGTGCACCCCGTGCAGCTGTGGGACTCGCCCTACCTCTCCGACACCCACGCGGCCGCACGGCCCGCCGGCGAGGGACCACTGGCCCGGGTGGGCAACGCCGACCTCGTACGCGGCATCTCCGACTGCCTGTCCCTGGCCCGCTCCGCCGCCGAGACCACCCCCACCGCCGAGATCTACGCGACCCTCGCCGCCGCCTGCGTACGCGCCCTGGACACCCACCACTGGCTCGGCGACCCCGAGGTCGGCGACCTGCGTGGCCCGCTGGAGGAGGTACGCGCCACCGCCGAGCAGGTGCTCGCCGAGTTCGAGACCGTCACCGACCTCACCCGTCGGGCCGCCGAGGCACTCGACGAAGCGGCCGAGCGGATCGCGTCCGTGGTGCGCCGGCTGCGCGGCGAACAGCCCCGCGAGGCCGCCGCCTGGGTGCGCGGCCTCACCGAACTCCGCCAGGCCCAGGGCCACCTGCTCACCCTCAAGGAGATGCGCTACGCCGACCACGCGCGCATCGACGCACTCGCCGCCGAGACCGACGACGACCTCGGCTCCTTCGGACAGCGCGCCGTCGCCTTCCTGGCCCGCGCGGACGCCTTCGCCGTCCACCACGCCGACCTGGAGCGGCTGCACGCCGCCATCGAGGCGGTCACCACCACCGCCCAGGCCGCCCCGCTCACCGCCCGCCTCGACGAACTCGCCGACGGACTGCGCACGGTGACCGAGGTGGTCGCCGGGCTCGACATCGCCGACGCCACCGTCCGCACCGACGTCCTGGAGCGCGTCGCCGACGCCATGGGCGGCGTCAACCGTGCCCGCGCCACCCTCGACACCCGTCGCCGGGGCCTGCTCGACCGGGAGGCGCGCGCCGGGTTCGCCGCCGAGCTGACCCTGCTCGGCCAGACCGTCACCGGCGCCCTCGCCGCCGCCGACGACCCGGACGCCTGCGACGACCAGCTCTCCCGGGTCCTCGCCCAGCTCGAGGAACTGGAGTCGCGGTTCGCCGAGTTCGACGACGTCCTCGGTGAACTCGCCGACAGGCGGACCGAGATCTACGACGCGTTCTCCGCCCGTAAGCAGAGCCTCACCGACGCCCGCGCCCGACGTGCCGGACAGCTCGCCTCCGCCGCCGAGCGGGTGCTGGAGACGATCGCCCGCCGCAGCGCCGCGCTCGCCGACACGGACGCGGTGAGTACCTACTTCGCCTCCGACCCGCTGGTCGCCAAGGTCCGCCGCAGCGCCGACGACCTGCGCGCCCTCGGTGACCGGGTGCGCGCCGAGGAGCTCGACGGCAAGCTGCGGTCCGCCCGCGAGGAGGCCGCCCGCGCCCTGCGCGACCGCACCGACCTGTACGCCGACGGCGGCCGCACCATCCGCCTCGGCACCCACCGCTTCGCCGTCTCCACCCAGCCCTTCGCCCTCACCGTCGTCCCGCACGACGACGGCCTCGCGCTCGCGCTCACCGGCACCGACTACCGCGCCCCCGTCACCGACCCGGCCCTGCTCGCCGACCGCCCGCTGTGGGACCGGCAGCTGCCGTCCGAGTCGCCGCGGGTCGCCCGCGCCGAACACCTCGCCGCCCGCCTGCTGCACGAACACGGCCCGGACGCCCTGGCCGGCGTCGACGACCTCACCGCCATGGTCCGCACGGCCGCCGAGGAGGCGTACGACGAGGGCTACGAGCGGGGTGTCCACGACCACGACGCCGCCGCGATCCTCACCTCCCTGCTCCCGCTGTACGACGGCGCGGGCACCCTGCGTCACGCCTCCGCCGCCCGCGCCCACGCCCTGCTGTTCTGGGCGCACGGTACGACGGAGCAGGAGCGCGCCGGCTGGACGACCCGCTCCCGCTCACTGGCCCGGGTCCGGGACGCCTTCGGCGCCCCGCCCGCGCTGGACGCCCTGCGGGACGAACTCGCCCGCGCGGTGGGGGAGTGGGCACCGGACGCGCCGGTCCGTCCGGAGGCGAGCGCCGCGTACCTCTTCGACGAACTGACCACCGGACCCGAAGGGTTCGTGATCAGCGCGCGGGCGCGCACCCTGCTCGACAAGTTCCGCCGCACGGTCGCCGGCGAGGCGTACGACGAGGACCTCACCGCCCTCGACGGCCTCAGCGCGCGCCGCCAGCTGGTCGAGGCGTGGCTGACCGCCTACACCGAGGCCACCGGCGACCGGGTGGACGATGGCGACCTCGCGGAGGCCGTGGCCGCGGAGCTGTGCCCGGACCTGCCCCGGCACGAGTCGGACGCGTCCCTCACCGCCACCGTCGAGGGCCTGGTCTCCACCCACCCGCGCATCGCCGACCGCCGCCTCACCCTGCGTCTGGACGAGTTCCTCGCCCGCACCGACGCGTTCCGGGCGCGTGAGGTGCCCGCCTTCCGCGCCTTCCAGCGGCGCCGCGCCACCCTCGTCACCACCGAACGCGCGCGGTTGCGCCTGGACGACCACCGGCCGCGCGTGATGGCGTCGTTCGTCCGCAACCGCCTGGTCGACGAGGTGTACCTGCCGCTGATCGGCGACAGTCTCGCCAAGCAGCTCGGCACCACGGGCGAGTCCGCCCGCACCGGCACCGGCGGACTGCTGCTGCTCCTCTCCCCGCCCGGCTACGGCAAGACGACGCTCATGGAGTACGTGGCGCACCGACTCGGCCTGGTGCTGGTGCGGATCAGCGGCCCCGCGCTCGGTCACGGCGTCACCTCGCTCGACCCGGCCGAGGCACCGAACGCCACCGCCCGCCAGGAGGTCGAGAAGATCAACTTCGCGCTGGCGGCGGGCAGCAACACCCTGTTGTACCTCGACGACATCCAGCACACCTCGCCCGAACTCCTCCAGAAGTTCATCCCGTTGTGCGACGCCACCCGCCGCATGGAGGGCGTGTGGCAGGGCGAGCCGCGCACCTACGACCTGCGCGGCAAGCGGTTCGCGGTGTGCATGGCCGGCAACCCCTACACCGAGTCCGGCGAGGTCTTCCGGGTCCCCGACATGCTGGCCAACCGGGCCGACGTGTGGAACCTCGGTGACGTCCTCACCGGCAAGGACGACGTCTTCGCGCTCAGCTTCGTGGAGAACGCCCTCACCGCGAACCCGGTCCTCGCCCCGCTCGCCGGACGCGACCGCGGCGACCTGGACCTGCTGATCCGGCTCGCCTCCGACGACCCGACAGCCCGCCCGGACCGCCTGCTCCACCCGTACGCGCCCACAGAACTCGACCGCGTCCTCGCGGTGTTGCGCCATCTGCTCACCGCCCGCCGCACGGTCCTCGCGGTGAACGCGGCCTACATCGCCTCCGCGGCCCGCTCCGACGACGCCCGCACCGAGCCGCCCTTCCTGCTCCAGGGCTCCTACCGCAACATGAACAAGATCGCCCAGCGGATCCAGCCCGTGATGAACGACGCCGAACTGTCCGCCGTCATCGGGGACCACTACACGGCCGAGGCCCAGACCCTCACCACGGGCGCCGAGGCGAACCTGCTGAAGCTCGCCGAACTGCGCGGCAGACTCACACCCCAACAGGCGGCGCGCTGGGCGGAGGTGAAGGCGGCCCACGTCCGGACCCTCACCCTGGGCGGCCCGGACGACGACGCCCTCGGCCGCGCGGTGGCCGCCCTCGCCCTCCTCGGCGACCGCATCGCGGCGGTCGAGTCGGCGATCACCCGCGCCGCGGACCCCCGCCGCCTCCTGGCGGGGCCGCCCCGGCAGGAGGACGACGGCTGAACGCGGCCGGCTGAGGGCACCGAGCCGGGTCACGCCGAGGCGTGACCCGGCATCGGTTTCACGCCATCAAGTTGACGTGAACACGTCCTGATGGACGTTTATCTACGCGCGGAGCTGGTTCGGCGAAATCAGTATTCGGGTCATTGCGGAAGACTTTCCGACCGGTAGTTACCGGGCGGTATTCCGGCCTGCTACAACTCCTGTTGCTCCCTCAACTACCGTCGCGAGGTTCGTCGTGAAAGGCGGATACACGTGTCAACGCGCTCCCTGGGAACAACTCTCGCCACGCTCGTTCTGGGTTTGGCGACCGTACTCGGCATCGCCCAGCCCGCCGCTGCCGCCGGCCACAACTACGTGGCGCTCGGCGACTCCTACTCCTCCGGTGTGGGTGCCGGCAGCTACACCTCCGAGAGCGGCGACTGCAAGCGCAGCACCGTGGCCTACCCCCAGCTCTGGAAGAACGCCAACGCCCCGGCGTCGTTCAAGTTCGTCGCCTGCTCCGGGGCGACGACGACGAGTGTGGCCTCCACCCAGCTCAGCGCCCTGTCCTCCTCCACCACGCTCGTGAGCGTCACCGCGGGCGGCAACGACGTCGGCTTCGCGGACGTCATGCAGGCCTGCGTGCTGCAGAGCGAGGCGACCTGCGTCTCCCGGGTCAACACCGCGGTCTCGCAGATGCAGAACACCCTCCCGGGCAAGCTCGACTCGCTGTACTCCGGCATCCGCTCCCGTTCCCCGCAGGCACGCGTGGTCGTCCTCGGCTACCCGCGCTTCTACAAGCTGTCGGGCAGTTGCATCGTGGGCCTGACCGAGACCGAGCGCTCCGCGATCAACAACGCCGGTGACGTGCTGAACGGGGTGATCGCCAAGCGGGCGGCCAACGCCGGGTTCGCCTACTCCAGCGTGGTCGACGAGTTCAGCGGACACGAGCTCTGCTCGGGCGACGCCTGGCTGCACAGCGTGACCATCCCGATCGGCAACTCCTACCACCCGAAGGCCGTCGGCCAGTCGGGCGGCTACCTGCCCGCCTTCCGTTCGGCCGTCTGAACCGCCGTCGCTCACCACCTCGTTGACCCGTGAGGGGTCAGCGAGGTGGACGGCCGCCAGGCAGACGGTGCCGGCCCGACCCCTCGGCGCCGGCATTCCGTTTTGTCCTCTGGCGGACGCGCGTAGACCACGGGCATCATCGGTCTGCTCCGCCTGCACAGCCGTCCCCTCACGAACCATGGCCCCCAGCAGGAAGGTCCCCCCATATGAAGGCCATCAAGGCCCCGAAGCTCCGCTCGGTCCTGACCGCTCTCGCCCTCGTCGTCGCCCCGGGCGCCGCCGTCATGGGTACCGCGGGCGAGGCCGCCGCCGTCACCAAGATCAGCCACGCCACCGCGACCTCCATGTTCCGCGACGCCGGCGTCACCTGGTCGTCGTCCGGAGGCTGCTCCAACCGCAACGTCTCCACCTGCACGTCCTTCGACCAGCTCAACCTGGCCACGGCGCAGGGCGCCCAGACCCTCAAACGGGCCAGCGGCTGCGCCCTGAACATCACCGGTGGCACCGAGACCGGGCACGCCTCCGGCACGTACTCGCACTGGAACGGCTACAAGCTCGACTTCGGCAAGACCACCTGCGTCTCGAACTACGTCAAGAACACGTTCACCTACATCGGCGTGCGCGGCGACGGAGCCCCGCAGTGGCGCTCCGGCTCGGGCAACGTCTACGCCGACGAGGGCAACCACTGGGACGTCACGTACCACAACTGCGGCGGCTGCTGACCCCGTCCGGGGCTCCTTCGGCGCCTAGCCGGACCTCCGTTCCCCGCACTCCGGCGCGGCGGCCAGCGCCGCCAGCTCCTCCGGGGTGCGGGGACCGGGGACCGTGCCGGCCCTCACCCCGCACGCCCTCAGGAAGAGCCCGGCCGCCACACCCCACGGCAGCCGGAGCCCCGCCGCCGTGAGCAGGTCCCGGCGCGCCAGCGCCTCGGCGGCGGGGCCGGTGTGGACGCCGGACGGGGTGAGCAGCGCCGCGTCGTCGGCCCAGCGCAGGGCGAGGTCCACGTCGTGGGTGGCCATCACGACCGTCGTGCCGTTCGCCCGCAGCCCGTCCAGGGTGGCCAGCAGGCGTTCCTGGCCGTCGGGGTCGAGCCCCGCCGTCGGCTCGTCCAGGATCAGCACCCGGGGCCGCATGGCCACCGCGCCCGCGATGGCCGTCCGCTTGCGCTGCCCGTAGGAGAGCAGGTGCGTGGGCCGGTCGGCGAGCGCGGTGATGTCCAGCGCGGCCAGCGCCTCCGCCACCCGCGCGCGCACCTCCGTGTCGGACAGCCCCAGGTTCAGCGGCCCGAACGACACGTCCTGCCCCACGGACGCGGCGAACAACTGGTCGTCAGGGTCCTGCACCACCAGCTGCACGGTGGTACGCAGCGCCGTCAGCCCCTGCCGGTCGTGCCGCACCACCCGCCCCGACACACTCAACTCCCCACTACCTGGCCGCAGTCCTCCACTCAGCAGGCGCATCAGCGTCGTCTTGCCGCTGCCGTTGCGCCCCAGCAGGGCCAGCGCCCGGCCCTCGCGCACCTCGAAGTCCAGCCCCGTGAACACCGGCGGCCCCTCCTCGTACCCGAACGACACGCCCCGCAGGGCCACCAGCACCGACTCGCTCACGACAGAGGCCTTTCCAGTACGGAAGTGAGGACGGCCAGCGCCGCCAGGAGCGCCCCGCTCGCCGCCGTGAACCGCGCGGACACGCGCGCCTCGGGCACCAGCACGCGCAGGGTGCCGTCGTAGCCGCGCCCCGCGAGCCCGGTCTGCAGTCGCGCCGCCCGGTCGAAGGACCGCACGAACGCGGTCGCGCCGAGCCCGCCGAGCGAACGCCAGGCCGCCGCCCGGGTGGTGTGCCCGAGCCGGGCCGCCTGCGCCGCGTGCACCCGGCGCACCGAGTCCAGCAGCAGGAAACTCATCCGGTACGTCACCAGCGCCACGTCCACGAGCGGCGCCGGCACCCCGGCGCGCACCAGCCGGGGCAGCAGGTCCGACATCGGCGTGGTGAACGCGAACAGCAGGACGCCCAGCGAGGCGGCCGAGGTGCGCAACAGCAACTCCCCGGCGCGCACGGGCCCGTTGCCGGCCGGTGAGACGATGCCTTCCGGGCCGCCCACCTGCACCAGCAGGGTGAGCGCCCCGGTGACGCAGAAGCCCAGTGGCACCCGGTACGCACGCCACAGCCGCCGCGCCGGCACGCCCGCCGGGCCGAGCAGCAGCACGAGTGCGGTGACCAGCACCAGGGCCGCGCCCGGCCAGGGCGGCAGCGAGATCGCGAGCACGGTGAGACCGAGGCCGAGGACGGCCTTGTCCACCGGATGACGGCGGCGCCAGCGGCTGCTGTGCGCCGCCGCGTCGATCGGCAGCACGGAACCGTCAGTCCCGTCCGTCACCGGCGCCGGTACGCACACCCGCGCCGGTACCCGCGGCACCCGTACCTGTACCTGCGCCGGCACTCGTATTGACGGCACCCGCACCCGTACCCGTACTCGCGGCACCGGCACCCGCGTCCGCCGTGGTCAGCTCCCGTGCCCGTGCCCGTGCCCGTGCCTGTGCCCGTGCCCCTGCCTCGCCCTGCCGGCGCCCCCGCCGCAGCCCGAAGTAGTAGGCCAGGACGCCCGCGCCGAGCGCCGCCTGGAGGGCGAACAGCGCCGACTCGATCTCACCGGACGGCGGCTCGTACAGCGGTGAGAACCACGGCTCGTAATCCGGGTCGAGCTCGGTGATCGCGGTCTCCGCCTCCCCGTCCGCCCCGGCGAACGGCTCCTCCTTGTGGTCGCCGAGCCCGAACACCAGCGGGATCACGGCGAGGGCGGCGACGAGCAGCAGGAGCAGGGTGTTGATCCTCGCGTTGCGGCTCATCGGACCACCACCTCCGCCGAGTCCGCCGAGTCCGCCGACCCGGCGGACCCCGTCCGCTCGCGACGTCCGGCGACCGAGGTGACCAGCACCCCGAGCCGGGTCAGCTCGCCCTTGCTCGACTGCACCAGCAGGCGCATCACCAGCACGGTCAGCAGCCCCTCGCTCACCGCGAGCGGGATCTGCGTGACCGCGAAGATGGACCCGAACTTGCCCAGCGCGCCCAGGAATCCGCTGCCGGGGTCCGGAAAGGCGAGCGCCAGCTGCACGCTGGTCACGCAGTACGTCGACAGGTCGGCGACGAACGCGCCGCAGAACACCGCGCCCATCAGCGGCACGTCGTACCGGCGTAGCAGCCGGTAGACGGCGTACCCCGCCCACGGTCCGACGATCGCCATCGAGAAGACGTTGGCGCCCAGGGTGGTCAGCCCGCCGTGCGCGAGCAGCAGCGCCTGGAACAGCAGGGTGATGGTTCCGAGCACGGCCATGACGGGTGGCCGGAACAGGATCGCGCCCAGCCCCGTACCGGTGGGATGGGAGCAACTCCCGGTCACCGACGGCAGTTTCAGCGCGGACAGGACGAACGTGAAGGCGCCCGACGCGCCCAGCAGCAGTGTGCTCTCGGGATGAGCTCTCACTTCACGGATGAGCGACCGGGCTCCGTGGACGACGAACGGCGCCGACGCGACGCCCCAGGCGACCGCGTGCGCCGGAGGCAGAAAACCCTCGGCAATGTGCATGGCTCAGCAGACCCTCTCCAGCACCTCGTGGATGGTTGACGCGCCTTGGCCGGTCTCCTGGCTGACGGGTACCACCGCCCGTGCTCCGCCTTCCCGGGTCCCGAAGGACCCAGTGGCTGCCCGCGAGGGCCGGAGCCGGACTTCCCGATCACAGTGGCGAGGGCCGCACCGGTATCGCACCGATTTCCCGTCACCAAGGCGTGGCGACAGTAGTCCCCGGCGTGGCCCGGTGACAAGCGGCGACGGGGGCGCGCGGACGGCGCCCGGCAGCTCGCGACCCGGCGCACACCTGCGCGTTCGGGCCGCGCGGGGCCCGCCTCCGGATCCGGGGGATAGGGGGCCGCCGTCCTGGGCAGGATCTTGCTGCAACTAATATGCAACAACGACTTGCGGGCAACAGGTCCGGGCCATGGGCACGGGCAAGAGGTCCGGGCGAGAGGCCCGGCCAACTGGGATGTGAGGTTCGATGACGACCCGACGCATACGGGGAGCCGCCGCGGTACTGGCGACGGCGGCGGTGGCCACGGCCTGCTCGGCGCCCGGCAGTGGCGGCGCGGACAGCGGGGCGGCCGCCGAGTCCGTCGTAATCGGGGTGTCCACCGAGCCCGACACCCTGAGCCCGCTGCTCGGTTACGGCAAGGACGGCAACTCGAAGATCTTCGACGGACTCCTCGCCCGTGACGCCGACATGGGCCTCGAGCCCGCGCTGGCCAAGGCGCTCCCGACGATCACGGACGGGGGCCGCACCTACACCTACACCCTGCGCCAGGGTGTGAAGTTCAGTGACGGCAAGCCGCTGACCGCGCGGGACGTCGTCTTCACGTACCGCACGGTGCTCGACGACGCCACCAACAACACCGCCAAGAGCGAACTGGCCGCCGTCAAGGACGTCCGGGCGGTGGGCGACGACACGGTCGTCTTCACCCTGCACCACCCGTACGCGCCCTTCGCCGCCCGCACGGTGCTGCCGGTCGTCCCCGAGCACGTCGCCGGGAAGCAGGACCCCAACACCGGCGCCTTCAACACCGAGCCGGTCGGCACCGGTCCGTACGTCCTCGTCGACTGGCGCAAGGGCGAGAAGCTCACCTTCAAGGCCAACCCGCACTACTGGGGCGGCGCACCCGAGGTGAAGAAGCTCACCATGGCGATCGTCGCCGACGACGACGTCCGCGCCACCCGCCTGCGCTCCGGCGACCTCGACGGCGCCGTCCTCCCGCCCAACCTCGCCGCCACCTTCAAGAGCGACGACGGCAGGAAGACGTACCGCGCCACCTCGTACGACTTCCGCGCGGTCAGCCTCCCCACCGGCCACCCCGTCACCGGCGACACCGCGATCCGCCGTGCCCTCGACCTGGCCGTGGACCGGCAGGCCATGGTCGACAAGATCCTCGACGGCGCCGGACGCCCCGCCTACGGCCCGCTGCCCGTCGGCGACCCCTGGTTCGCCAAGGACGTCGAGCGGTCCCGGGACCTCGCCGAGGCCGGACGCCTCCTCGACGCGGCAGGCTGGAAGGAGGGCAAGGACGGCATCCGCGCCAAGGACGGCCGCCCCGCCCGCTTCACCCTGTACTACCCCTCGGGCGACAAGGTCCGCCAGGACCACGCCCTTGCCTACGCCTCCGACGCGAAGAAGGCCGGCATCGACGTACGGGTGCAGAGCGCCACCTGGGAGGTCATCGAACCCCGCATGAAGCACGACGCCGTCCTCGCGGGCTTCGGCAGCATCGGCGACCCGGACTTCGGCCTCTACACACTGCTGCACTCCTCCCTCGCCGGCGACGGCTTCAACAACATGGCCCGCTACGACAATCCGGCCGTGGACCGGGCCCTGGAGACCGGCCGCCGCACCCAGGACCCCGAGGCCCGCAAGGCCGCCTACGACGACCTGCAGCGCGCCCTGATGAAGGACCCCGGCTACACCTTCCTCACCCACATCGACCACATGTACGTGCTCGCCGACCGCTGGAAGGGCCTCACCACCCAGACCGAACCCCACGAGCACGGCTTCGCCGCCGGCCCCTGGTGGAACGTCGAGGACTGGCAGCCCGCGCCATGACCCACGCCCCCTGGGGAGCGATGGCACGGCTCACCGCCCGCCGCGCCCTGTACGCCGTGCCCGTGCTCGGCGTCGTCACCTTCGGCGTGTTCGCCGTCGCCGCCGCCTCCCCCTTCGACCCCGTCAAGGCGTACGCGGGCACCGCCGCGCTCGGCGCCGACCAGGAGACCCTGGACCGGCTGCGGGACAACCTGGGCGTGGACCGGCCGTTCACCGCACACTGGTGGGACTGGCTCACCTCCGCCGTCGGTGGCGACCTCGGCCGGTCCACCGTCATGCGTCAACAGGTGGCCGAGGTGATCGGCGAACGACTGCTGTGGTCCACGCTGTTGTGCGCCGTCGCGTTCGCCGCCGCCGTGCTGCTCGGCACGGTGCTCGGGGTGCTCGCCGCCCGCCGCCCCGGCTCCCTCGTCGACCGCGCGGTCACCTCGCTCGCGTACACCCTGGAGGCCGCTCCGGTCTTCTGGATCGCGCTGCTCGCCGTGTGGCTGTTCGCCCTGCGGCTGGACGTCCTCCCGGCCGGCGGCCTCACCGACACCGGCAGTGATGCGGTCACGTTCGGCGGACTGGTGCAGCACCTGATCCTCCCCGCCGGCGTCCTCGCCCTCTCCCAACTGCCCTGGTTCACGCTGTACGTCCGCCAAGGCGTCGGCGACGCCCTCGCGGAGGACCCCGTGCGCGGGGCCAGGGCCCGCGGCCTGAGCGAACGCACGGTGCTGCTCGGCCACGCCCTGCGCTCCGGACTGCTGCCGGTGCTGACGCTCATCGGCTCCCGCGTGCCGGAACTCATCACCGGCGCCCTGCTGGTGGAGACCGTCTTCAGCTGGCCCGGGATCGCCTCGGCGACCGTCGAGGCGGCCACCGCCGTCGACTTCCCGCTGCTGGCCGCCCTCACCACCCTCGCCACCGCAGCCGTCCTCGCCGGCAACCTGCTGGCCGACCTGCTCTACGGGCTGATCGACCCGAGGGTGAAGCTGGAGGAGATGTGACGACCGACGTCGACACGGCGGACGTGAAACCGGCCGCCCCCGCGTGGCGCGCGCACGGGACCGCACGCCGCTCCACGCACGTCCTGCGGCTGCGCGTCTCCGGCGTGCTGGTCGCCGTGACGGTGCTCGCCGTGCTGCTCGTCCCGCCGCTGACCCAGCTCGACCAGCAGGCGGTCGACCTGGCCGCCAAGCTCCTGCCGCCCAGCTGGGCGCACCCGTTCGGCACCGACGACGTGGGGCGCGACCTGCTGCTGCGCTGCGTCTACGGGCTGCGCGTCTCGCTGCTGGTGGGCGTGGTGGCCGCACTGACCGCCACCGTCATCGGCACGGCCGTCGGCGCCACCGCCGGCGCGCTGGGCGGCTGGGCCGACCGCGCGGTCATGCGCCTGGTCGACACCCTGTCCTCCGTGCCGCATCTGCTGCTCGGCATCTTCATCGTGGCCATGTTCCGGCCGGGCGTCTGGCCGGTGGTCGTCTCCGTCGCCCTGACCCACTGGCTGTCCACCGCCCGCATCGTCCGCGCGGAGGTGCTGTCACTGCGGTCCCGCCCCTTCGTCGACGCGGCCGTCTCCGGTGGCGCGTCCCGGTGGCGCGTGACGGTACGCCATCTGCTGCCGGGGGTGCTGCCGCAGGCCGGCCTCGCCGCCGTCCTGATGGTCCCGCACGCCATGTGGCACGAGTCGGCCCTGTCCTTCCTGGGCCTCGGCCTGCCCACCCACACCGCCAGCCTCGGCACCCTGATCCAGGGCGCCCGCGGCTCGCTGCTCGCCGGGCAGTGGTGGCCCACCCTCTTCCCGGGCCTGTTCCTGATCATCCCCACCCTCGCGGTCGCCGGCCTGGCCGGCGTCTGGCGCGAGCGGATCAACCCGCGCCGCCGATCGGAGCTGATGCTGTGACTACGCAGGACGCCTTGACATCGGCGCCTTCCCCGGCAGAGACGGACTCGGCCGCCGTGCCGGGCGTTGGAGACGAGGAGGCCGGTCCGGCACCCTCGTCGCCGGGCGCCGCCCCTGAGGCTGCGGCCGCCCCAGCTGGTGCCGGGCGGAGCCGCCTCGCGCCGGTGCTGTCCGTCCGTGGGCTCTCCGTGCGGTTCCTGCTGCCCGGAGGGCGCCGTGTCGCCGCCGTGTCCGACGCGTCGTTCGACGTCGCGCCGGGGGAGTGCCTCGCCCTCATCGGGGAGAGCGGCTGCGGCAAGTCCGTGCTGGCCTCCGCCCTGCTCGGGCTCCTCCCCGCCAACGCCCGCACCGCCGGGCACGCCCACCTCGGCGACCTCGACCTGCTCACGGCCGACGAACCCACCCTCGCCCGAACCGTGCGGGGCCGCCGTGTCGGGCTCGTCCCGCAGTCCCCGGCGGCGCACCTCACGCCCGTGCGCACCATCCGCTCCCACATCGAGGAGACGGTCGCCCGGCTCACCGGCACCCGGGGCCGCGCCGCCCGCCGAAAGGCGGCCGAACGGGCGGCGCAACGCGTCGAGTTCCCCCTCGACCACCTCGACCGCCATCCGCACGAACTCTCCGGCGGCCTGGCCCAGCGTGCCGCCACCGCCCTCGCGCTCATCGGCGACGCCCCGCTGCTGCTCGCCGACGAGCCCACCACCGGCCTGGACCGCGACCTCGTGGACCGCACGGTGGACGAACTGCGCCGCCATGTGGACGCCGGCCACGCCCTGCTGATGATCACGCACGACCTGGCCGCCGCCGAACGCATCGCCGACCGCGTAGCCGTCATGTACGCGGGCCGAATCGTCGAACTGGCCGACGCACCGGCCTTCTTCGGCTCCCCGGGCCCCCGCCACCCCTACAGCCGCGGCCTGCTGGAGGCCCTCCCCGAACGGTCCTTCACCCCCGTACCCGGGCTGCCGCCCGAGCTGGGCAACCTCCCCGACGGCTGCGCCTTCGCCCCCCGCTGCCACCGCGCCACGGACCTCTGCGCCACCCCGCCGCCGTTCACGGACTCCGTCGCCTGCCACCACCCGGCCCCCGCCGGCCTGCCGGAAACGGCCCCCACCCCGGAGGACATCCGTGCTTGAGCTGCGCGCCGTCACCGCCGGCTACGACCGCCGCGCCCCCGTCGTCCGCGACGCGACCCTCACCGTCACCCCGGGCGAGGCGGTGGGCCTGCTCGGCCCGAGCGGCTGCGGCAAGTCCACCCTGGCCAGGGTCGCCGCCCTGCTGCACCGCCCGGACGCCGGCGAGGTCGTCCTCGACGGCGTTCCCGTCCACCGCTTCCGGCACCGGGCGCCCCGTGCACAGCGCACCGCCGTCGGCGTCGTCTTCCAGCAGCCCCGCCTGGCGGCCGACCCCCGGCTGCGCCTCGCCGACCTGATCGCGGAACCCCTGCGGGCGACGGGCCGGCGCGCCGCGGCCCCCGCCCGCGTGGCCGAACTGGCCGACGCCGTCGGCCTCACCCCCGACCTGCTGGGCCGCCGCCCCCACGAGGTCAGCGACGGCCAACTGCAACGCGCTTGCCTCGCCCGCGCGTTGGCCCTGGAACCGCGCTGGCTGGTGTGCGACGAGATGACCGCGATGCTGGACGCGTCGACCACGGCGGTGCTGGTGCGCGTCGTCGAGGACTACCGCGCGTCGACGGGTGCCGGCCTGCTGTCGGTCGGCCACGACCGCACCCTGCTGAACCGCTGGTGCGACCGCACGGTCCCCTGGGAGGCGGTGGCCGCGGGCTGAGGCCCCGGCGCGGCTCCGGCCCGCAGGGGACGGCTCACCACATCTGCACGTCGTCCGAGAGGTCGCCCTCCTCGAACGACGCATCACCGAACTCCTCGTCCGTGAACGCGGAGCCGACGGCCCCGGCGAAGAGCCCCCCGAGGATCTCCTCGACGCGCACCTCGGTGGCACCGGCCGGCGCCGTGGTCTTCTCGCCCTTGCCGACGCGCAGCACCAATGCGAACTTCTTGACCTTCGCCTTCTCGGCCAGCTTGGCGAGGTCCACGGACACCTCGGTCAGCTCACCGTTCTTCAGGGTGAAGTCGGCGGTGACCTTCTTGTTGGGCGCGTCCGCGAAGTCCTTGGCGGTGGGCAGCTCGTCGCCGATCGGCAGGTCCTTCTGCAGCGGCCGGAGCGTGTCGAACAGCTCGGTCACCAGGGTGCGGAACGGCGCCGTCGCCTTGATGTGCTCGGTGCCGTCCGACCCGCCGGAGGTGGTGAAGTCGACGTTCTCGGCGACGACCTTCTTCAGCGCGTTCGTCAGCTTCTTCTGCGCCTTGGCGTCGAGGCTGGGCTCCGCCGACGGCTCCTCGCCCCCGAGGGCCCCGGCACCCGCCATCCCCTTGCCGGTCTCCTCCATCTCCTTCTTCGAGACCTTCAGCCACTTGCCGTCCAGGAGCTTCTTGAACGCACCCGCCTCGGCGGGAAGTTCGTCGGCCGGCGGCATGGGGCTGCCCGAGAGCTCCCCGAGCTTCACGGCGTCCACGCGGAAGTAGACGTGGTCGCCGACCAGCCGGTACTCGAGCAGGTCGCCGTCGGCGCCGCTGACCTTCATCGCCATGGCCGTGAAGTCCTTCTCCTCGGACTTCTCGATCGGCTTCTTCGACTGCACGGAGAAGCTGATCCGCGCCTCGCTGAGCAGCTCGGCGACCTCGTCGGGCATCTCCTCGCCCGGCTCCGACGACTCGGCGTCCAGCGCCTTCAGCGACGCGGCGTCGGTGTCCAGGTCCAGCTCGAAGGAGAGCGAACGCTCCTCACCGAGCTTGTCGAAGGCGTTGTCCAGCTTCTGCCCGGCGGACAGGTTCTCCACGGTGCCGCAGGCGGCGGTGCCGGCGAGAACCATACCGGCGACGGCGGTGGTGGTCAGAGTCTTGCGCAGCGCGAAAATGACGATCTCCTCGTGAAAATGACCGCGTTGGTCATCAATGAAGACCGTTCGAGACGTCGAACGGTTGTATGGCATACGTAAGTTCCCCGGCGGTTCCGCCCGTTGAGTGCGGTGTGCGCCGACTCACCGGGCCGCCGGACGGGAAGAAGCGGGACATGTCCACTCACACGACGGCGGCGGCCGGGGTCCAGGTCTGTTCCCTCAAGCGGGACACACCGCAGACGATCCCGGCGAACAGCCCCTACACGGTCATCAGGTTCCCTTTCGGGTCCGCCGAGTCCAGCGACCACTTCACCATGCACCAGGTCAACCAGCCGGACGGGTACGTCATCACCAACTGGGACACCGACCCGCGCTCCGGACTCATATGGCCGAGCGTCGCCGGCTGGGGAACCCTGTACGCGATGATCCAGTGGGAGGCGGGCGGCTACAGCGAACTACGCGACCAGTTCGTCCGCGACCCGCTCGGTCTCACCCCGAATCCGAACGACACGACGGCCACGGAGCACCGCCCGCCCAGCCCCGGCATGCAGTGCTGGACCAAGAGCTGGGGCATCTTCGTGGACCCGGCCGTCCCCCTCGCCGTACGCGCCACCCATGACGATTCGGTGGCCCGCAAGATCGTCCTGGCCGAGTTCAAACTCGTGATCCACGAAGCCGCCTCACCCGCCCCGGCCTGACCCGCCCGGCCGGGGCCGCCCCCGGCCGGACCACTCCCGGCCGGGGTCATCACGGGCTGACGGTGACCGTGACGTACGCGAAGGCCTCACCCTCCCGGGGCGCGCG
Source organism: Streptomyces sp. CNH189 (assembly GCF_000527195.1). Classification (NCBI taxonomy): domain Bacteria; kingdom Bacillati; phylum Actinomycetota; class Actinomycetes; order Kitasatosporales; family Streptomycetaceae; genus Streptomyces; species Streptomyces sp. CNH189. Next base: position 244,349 of record NZ_AZUS01000007.1, on the reverse strand, counting down.
GTTCCAGGACCGGGTGGTCAGCTGCGGCAGGATGCCCTCGGCCAGGGCGTGCCGGGGGAGGGAGAGGCCGAACTCGTCCTGCACGGCGGCCAGCAGGCGCCGCTCACGGTCCGCGTCGTCGACGCCGCGCAGGACATGCTCCGGGTCGAGGGCCGCCGGCACCTGCCCCGAGCGCTCGACGTCCGTGCCGCGCAGCGTGTACGCGTACCGCTCCTCACCCCGCTCGGCCACCGAGAGGTGGAACACCGCGGGGGTGTCGTCGCGACCGCGGCGCACCCACAGCACCACCGCGCGTCCGCCGCGCGATGCGCCGGCGGCCGGGGAGACGAAGAACGTCCTGGGCTCCGAAGCCCGCGGGGCCGCGTCGAAGCCGAACGCCCACCCCGAGCCCGTCCGGCCCACCGCCATCACGGCCCGGTCCTCCCACGGCGCCGAGTCGTCCCGCTGCCCGACGTCGTACGGAAACCACCCGGCGGGACGAACGGGCGCAGCGGTCAGTCCCGTGCCCCCGTCCTCGCCCGCACCCCCGTCCTCACCGACCAGACCAGGCAGCGCCTCCGGCTCCACGCCCTCCACCCACAGACAGCGGTAGGAGCGGTGCGGGGCGTTCCACCGCTGGGGCTCCGCCAGCCAGCACAGCCCCGGCGGATCCAGGTCCGGCACCGGCTCGGGCAGCGCGCCCGTGCGGCCGGCCCGGGGCGTGGCCAGCAACTCCAGCCCCCGCTCCCGCGTCACCACCGGCCCGAGGACAGGGTCGGCCAGCAGGCCGAGCGGTGCCAGCAGGTCCGGCGCGGGCGGCGACCACGACGGCAGCCCGGCGCGGATCACCCGCCACGCGGTGTCCGTGTCACCCCAGCGGGCCGCCTCCCTCGCCTCGGCGACCGCTTGTCCGAAGGCGCCGTCCGGTGCGTAGCGGTGGGAGCCGTCGCGCACCCGGGCGAGAATCTCCTCGGCGGCTGCTTGGACGCCGTCGTCGGTCCCGGCGCCCAGCGCGAAATGACGGGCGGGGCCGCCGGGGCGGCCGTCCCGCACATGAGCGAGGGCCAGGACGGGCACCAGGTCCTGCACGCAGCGCGGATCGGCGACGAGCCCGCCGAAGCTCGCGGTATTGGCCCCGTAGCCCTGGGCCAGTGTGTCGAGCTGTCGCAGCATCCCCCAGGCCCCTGGCCGCCCGTAGCGCTCGGCGCCGGCGAGCAGGTCCCGCGCGGCTTCCCACCGCCCGCTCAGCGCGTCCTCCCGCGCCCGCTCGACCTCGGCGTCCCGGGCGCGGGTCGTGTCGTTCACGAAGTCCGGGAGCGGCGCCCGCTCGGCGTGGAAGGACTCGTACCTGCGCCGCATGTAGGCACGGAACGACGGATACCGGGTCGGGTACTCGCCGCTCCAGCCCTTGTAGACGTAGAGGGCCCACTCACCGTCGTCGTCGGTGTCGCCCGGGTCGAGCAGCGCGTAGGACATGTCGGAGTCGGTCTCCAGCTGAAGCGCGCGCTCCCACATCCCGGCGAGCAGCACCTCCCGCTCGGTCGCCCGCTCGTCCAGGCTCTCCCGGTACATCGGCGTCATGCCGAACGGGTCGCCGAACCAGCCGATCTCGTGCGCCGCACCGAGCTGGTGGATCGAATCGTCGCGCAGGCCCCATCCGTTGCTCGCCAGGAGGAACTCCCGGTAGGACGGCGGCAGTCGGGTCCCCAGACGCCGCTCGGCGTCGGCCACCTCGGCCTCGGACGCCGGCGGAGCCGCGAGCGTCAGGTCGGCGAGGGTCGTGTCCCCCTCCGCCAGCTCCATCGCCTCGTCCTCGCTCGGCACCCACTCGTCCTGCCAACGCCGCAGGAACGTCCCCCAGTCGAGCCCGTCACTGTTCATGCGCCGATGGTGGCACCCACCACTGACATCGCCGCTTCCTTGGTCCCGTCGCCCGAGGCCGGACAGGGACGAAAGTCGCCCGGCCGACGACTTCCGCCCGATGCCTTGGCCGGACGCCCGCCGATGGACTGGACGCATGCCGATCCGGACGTCCGAGCCCACCGCCGTGGCCACCCGCGCCCTCGCCCCCGACCTGGCGCGGGGCTTCATGCTCCTGTTCATCGCGCTCGCCAACTCGCACTACTTCCTGCGCGGCACGGCGGTGCTGGGCGGCTACCCACGCGACGGCTCCCCCGTGGACTCGGCCGTGACATGGCTGATCTCGACGTTCGTCGACGGCCGCGCCTTCCCGATGTTCGGGCTGCTGTTCGGGTACGGCGTCGCCCGCATCGTGAGCAGGCAGGAGGACAGCACACCTCGGTCGGTGCGGCGGCTGCTGTGGCGGCGCAGCCTGGCACTGGTCGTCGTCGGAGCCCTGCACGCACTGCTGCTCTACGTCGGGGACATCCTGGCGGCCTACGGGGTGCTGCTGTTGGTCGGAGCGTGGATGGTCCGCTGGAAGGACCGCTCACTGTTGCTGACCGCCGCGCTGTTCCTGGTCCTCGTCTCCCTGCCGGGCGGGGACTCGTCGACCATCAGCACCGATCCGCCGGACGGCGCGCTGCTCCCCGCCGACCTGCTCACGATGGTCGTGGAGCGGGCGCAGACGGCTCCCTACATCGCGCTGCTCGGACCCCTCGGGTTCATGTGCCCGTTCGCGGCGGGGCTCTGGGCGGGCCGCCGGCGGATCCTGGAGCAGCCCGAGCGGTACCGGGCCCTGCTGCGGGTCACAGCCTCCGTGGGGATCGGCGCCGCCGTCCTCGGCGCCCAGCCGGTCTCGCTGATGCTCGCGGGAGTCGTGCCCGTGCCGGACCGGCCGACCCAGGAACTGATCGGCCCGCTGCACGACGCCACGGGCGTCCTCGGCGGCTTCGGATACGCGGCGGCGGTGTCCTTGCTCGCGCTGCGGCTCGGGCCCCGCCGGGGGCCGGTGGTGAACGCGATCGCCGCCACCGGCCAACGCTCGATGACCTGCTACCTCGTGCAGTCGGTGATCTGGTCGCTCGTCTTCACGCCCTTCCTGCTCGACCTCTCCGGGACCCTGACCGTCACCACCACGGCCCTCCTGGCCCTGGCGACGTGGATGGGGACAGTCCTCCTCGCCCACCAGATGCGTCGCAGGGGTCACCGGGGTCCCTTCGAGGTGCTGGCCAGGCGGGTCACGTATGGGCGACGAGTCCGAGCAGGACGGGTTCAGCCGAGTTGAACGATGTCGCCGGCGCCCGTCTGCGCGTACATGTCGTTGACGATCTTCTGTGCCAAGGCCCGGTGTGTGGACGGAACCTCGACGCGCACCCACAGCAGGTAGGCCTGCTGGGTGCGTTCTGTCTTGTTCTGCCAGGCCCAGAATCGTTGCATGGTCATGCGGTAGCGGCCGTCACCGACCACGTCGGCCGCGTAGTACGTGGCTTCGTTGTGCTTCGTCCACGGGGTGGTGGCGTGATCGGGAGCGGAGCGCAGGTATGCCGCCGTCTGCTGGTCGCTGCAGTTCACCCCGCACCGCAGGTTGCGGATCTCGAGGCGCAGGTCGGGGAGCAGGCCGGCCTCGACGAGGTCGGGCACCGCCGTGCACGTGTACGCGCTCCGCGTGTAGCTGCCGGCCTGGTGACAGTCCATGTGTTTGGGCGCGCGGAAGACGAAAGGAGCGAACACCAGCTCCCAGATGTACGAGCGGTCGTCGTCCTGCCAGGTCGCGCCGTACACGGAACCGGTGGCCCGCCGGTTGTAGAAGGCGAAGCGGTTCTCCTTGGCGGGCAGCGCCGACTGCGGGGTGACCGAGGAGAGCGGCCCGTCGACGGCGGGCTCGGTGGCACCCCGGGAAAGGGGCTTCGGGTCACCGTCCCGTGGGCGTGTGCCGTCGAGGCCGGCCCGGTGCAGCGCCTGCCGGGCCAGGACCTGGGCGACCTCGGCAGCACGGTCGAAGGAGGCGAACTCCTCGCTGTAGTCGACCTGGACCACAGCGTTGGCGACCCGTACGCCCACTCTGGCCACCGTCCTCGAACGCTCAAGGCGGGCCGTCGTGTCGGCCGAGCGGGACCAGGCGGCCACGTACGCCTCGTGGCCGAGACCACGGAGATCCCTGTGGAAGCCGTCGTCCGACACCTCCCTCTCCCCGGCGTTGGGTGCGCCGGCGCGAAGCTGTCCGTACCGGGCCTGAGCCATGTCGCTTCCGCTGACGGTGACGCCGTTCCCGGTGAGCAGGATGCGGCTGATGCCGATGGTCACGTTGCGGCTGAACGGCGCCTGCTCGCCCACCGAGCACGAAGCAGCGTCGTCGGCGGCCACCCGGGCGGGATCCCGCATCAGCCGGGCCGCGTCCGCCGCGTCGAGCAGTGCGCAGGCGGTGGGCAGCGAGCGGACGGGTCCTGGCAGACGCTCGGCGACCACGGCACCGGAGCCCACCACCAGTTGCCCGCCGGCGACAGCGGCGGCGAGCCCCGCGGCCACGGATCGGCGAACCCGCCCGGGCGCGCTCCGGGGCCGCGCCCGCACCTCGGACGGCACACCGAGGGCGAGACGGTTCCGCAGCTCGATGTGCCGGAACCGGTAGACGCCGCCCGCCTGACGTAGCACCCCCCGGGCATGCGCGTCCTCCAGGAAGGGCAGGAGGCGCCGGGGCAGCCGGCCGGTGGCCCAGAAGTACAGGCGGGCCACGGTGAACCCGCCCCACGCGGAGGAGCCGAAGGCGAACAGCAGCCAGAACACCGGCGTCGCCACCGCCATCAGCGTCCAGTCGCCGACGGTGACGACGTCCCTGCCGCCTCCCATGGACTGCCAGGCGAGCAGCAGCACGGGCGGCAGGGCGAGCACATGCCGCAACGGCGTCGCATCGTCGGCCAGGCGGAGCGGGGAGAACCAGCCCACGGTGATCACGCTCCGCCGGTCCGCCCGCAGCAGGCCGGCCGGGCTGTCCGCCCTGGCCGGATCGGCGCCGCGCCACACGTGTCTGAGAGCTCGGCGCCCGTACCACCACACCACTACGCCGGAGAGCCAGAGGTACAGGAACGACGAGCCGTCCCGGCGGACGACGGCCGTCATCGTGGCGCCGACCGTGAGGACGGCCAGAACTCCCAGCCCTCGCTCCCACCACGAGGTGAACGCGCCCCGGAGATCTCCGCGCCCAGGGCGGCGCAGCCTGCGCGGCGGCTCCTGCCGCCCGGTGGTCCGCTCGGCCGCCTCCGCCAGGAGAGCCAGCCCGCAGAGCACCGCGTACGCCCCGGCCAGGGACGGCAGTGCCGGCCACTGCCGCCACCACGGCAGCCCGAAGGCGACGACGGCCACCGACAGCCAGCCGACCACAAGTGCGGGCACCATGACGAGCACGGAGGCGAACCGGGGAAGGGTGCGGTCCAGCCGCCACCAGGCGAAGTCCTGCTCGTTCACCGCCTTCATGTGCGCGGCGAGGAAGCCGATCCAGGTGCGGGCCTGTTGGGGTGACCAGCCGCCGTGGGCCGTCTGGATGTCGTACGAGGAGCTGTAGACGGCGTCCAGGAACGCGTCGTACAAATGGCTTTCGATGTCGGCGCGGGACAGGAACACATCCGACTCGAGCAGTTCCGAGGGATCGGCACCGACGCGGGCGTACGCGACCCGGGCGAGTTCCACCATCAGCGGAACGGACAGCACCTGCCTCAGCCGCCGTACCTCGGGTGGGGCGGCGGGTGAGCGGTCGGCGATCCGGTCCAGGACCGGTGTCCAGCGAGTGGGAGCTCGGCCGGGGCTGAGATACGCCCGTACGGTCGCTTCGCCGAGCGGCCTGAGGTGGATCTCCGTGCGCTCGAAGTCGAGCTGGTCGAGGACGTGTCGGCGGTACTCGGGTTCGCGGCTGGCGAGTACGAAGGGCCGGCGGCCGCGCATGGTCTCGCCGATCTGGCGGAGGGCGGCGGGCCGGCGGTGCTCGGGGAGTTCGTCGAAACCGTCGAGCACCGGCAGGACCCGACCTGTGAGGAGGAGGTGGAAGGCCACCTCCGTCGGCGGGACGTCGGGCGCCGGGGTGCAGGCTTCCGGGTGCGCGTCGGCGAGCTGCTCCGCCATCCAGCGCAACAGTCCCTGGTCCGGGTCCCAGGACGCCAGCGACACGATCAAAGGGACCGGATCGCCGGAGCCGCGGGTCCGGCGGTGCAGCAGGGCGTGGGCCAGGCGCAGAACGAGCACGGACTTTCCGGCGCCGGCGCCGCCGAGGACGACGAGGCGACGCGCGGGGGTGGCGGTGTAGTAGTCGGCGATGTCCGGTGGGCCGGGCCGCGCCGACGGGTCCTCCTCCTCGCCGCTCTCCTCTCTCGGCGGCGGCAGGGTCGTCCAGGCCACGTCCAGCGGGTGGGGGTCGTTGAGCCTTCTCAGGCGTTCGTCCTCGTCGTAGCGGACGACCAGGCTCTCCGTGAGCGCCTCGGCGGCGCGGTCGAGGGTGCGCTCGGTGCGCCAGGCCGCCCGGCGCCGGTGGGCCCACTTCCCGCGCAGCCAGGACCACGCGGAGAGTCCGACGGTGCCGGCAAGGAGCAGTCCGCCACCGACCACCGGTCCCGGGTCGAGCCGTGCGGGAAGAGGGAGCTCGGGGCGGGCGATGAGCAGGAACACCCCGAGCAGACCGACGGCGTAGGGCAGAACGGCCACGCCAGGATTGCGACGGGCGCCGGGCCCGCCCGCACCGTGCCCCGCGTACAGGTCGCCGTCCCCGTGCAGGGAGACGTTCTCGACGACCTGCGCGAAGACGACGTTCCGCTGGGTTCCCCCGGATATCTCCTGGTGCAGGCCGTCGCCGCCGCTCGCCACGTCCCGCTCCTCCTCGGTCAGCCCAGATTGATCGAACCGTGGACGTCGCGGGTGAAGACGACGCTGTGCTGCGTGCCGCCCGAGATCTCCTGATGCTGGGTGCCACCGCCGGCCGCCGCGCCGGACACCTGCTCCGCCTCCCGCCGCCACAGCGCCAGCGCCTCGGCGAACGCGGGGTCCTGCCGGGCGCGCAGGGCGAGACCCTCGGCCAGCCGGGCGGCGCGCTCCTCGTCGGAGGAGTCCTCGTCGAGAGCTCCGACCAAGGCGCCCACCTCGGGCTCGCCGTCACTTTGCCCGGCATCGGGCTGTCGGTCGGGTGACCCCTGCACGAGGGCCCGCAGCCGCTCCCACACACTCTGCCCGGCCGCCCCGGCGGTCCCGCTCGCCAGGGCCATGAGAAGGTCCGCCGCCACGGGTTCCACGCGTCTCCCCTTTCGCGCTCCCTCAGGAGGTACGACCTTACGCCTCAACTGGGACCCCTGGCACGCCTGTTGCCACGTTCAACAACGTCACGGCGTCGCGTGAAAGAGTTGACGGGCGCGCCGAAGCGAGGTCGGCACGCGGATCCTGTGCCGCACTCCAGAGACCGAACACCACCCCAACAAGAGGGATGCGTAAGCGCCGTGAGAATCACCTGGTTCGCCTGGCTGGCACAGCATGTCGACGAATTCGGGTACAACGACGGGCCGTTGCGCGCGTCCCTAGGGACGGGCGCCGTGGCGGTGACCGCCGTGCTGCTCTGGTTCGCACTGCACCGCAACCGGCCCGCCGCCATGACCGCCGCCGGCCTCACCTGTGCCCTGGGAGTCGGATGGCTGGCCTTCCACTGAGATGAGGACGCTCATGAAGCGCTGTTGACCGTGCCTACTCCCCGAGAGACGCCACCGCCTCCTCGTACCCGCCCGTCGGCGGCGCCGTGTCCGGCCCGTAGACCAGGTTCAGCACCCCCGTCCCGAACGTCTCCGACTTCAGCAGCCGCAGCGGGATCGACGGCTCCCCCTCGTCGAACAGGCGCATGCCCTTGCGGACGGCGACGGGGTGGACGAGGAGCTGGAGCTCGTCGAGCAGGCCCGCGGCGAGCAGCTGCCGGATGACCGACACCGAGCCGCTCAGCGCGATGTCACCTCCGGACTCGCTCTTCAGGGCGGCGGCGACCTCGGCGACGTCGCCCTGCGCCTGCTCCGAGTTGCGCCACTGGAACTCGAGCGGGCTGCGCGAGAACACGATCTTGCGCATGTCGCCGAGCTGCTTGGCGAAGCCCGCGTCCTCCGCGCCCGCCGTCTCCCGCGCCGGCCAGGCGCCGGCGAAACTGTCGTACGTCACGCGTCCGAAGAGCATGGTGTCGGCGTTGCTCAGGCCCTCGCCGACGGCCGCGCCCATCTCGTCGTTGAAGTACGGGAAGTGCCACTGGTCGGGTGCCTCGACGACACCGTCGAGCGAGATGAACAGGCTGGCGACGATCTTCCGGGACATGGTGTCCTCCTGGGGTGTCCGGTCCGTGTTACCGATTACGACCGTGCCACCGAGCGGAAATCATCGGTGCGCGGCACGCGGTGAAGACCTCAGGACGGTGTCGCCGGCCGTCCGGCGCCGATCCGTGACGCTGCCCAGCCAGCCCAGCAGGAACCCGACCGGCGTCGTCACCAGCCCCGGGATGGTCACGTCCCAGACCCGGAAGTCGTGCCCCGGCATGATCGACGTGGGGGTGCCGGACATGTACGGCGACACCGCGAGCGCCACCACGGTCACCACCGTCGCGCCCCACAGGCACCACAGCGCGCCGCGGGCGGTGAACCCGGGCCAGTACAGCGCGTACAGCAGGACGGGCGCGAGGGCGGCGCCGCAGAGGCCGAGCCAGAGCGTCGAGACGACCACCAGGTTCCAGTCGGCGCACACCACGGCGACGGCCGCGGCGGCCAGCCCGGTCAGCGCGGCGGCCCACCGCGACGCGGTGCCGTCCACCCGGCCCGCCGGGCGCCCACCGGAGGCCCCGACCACGTCCCGGCCCAGGGTGATCCCGGCGGCGAGGGTCACGTCGACCACGGCGGCCAGCGCGGTGAGGAAGAGGACGCAGGCGAGGGCCGCGACCAGGATGCCGCCGCTGTCCAGCGCCCGCCCCAGCAGCAGCGGCGTGAACACCTGCGCCGACGGACCGGCCTCCCGCAGCACCCCGCCGGCCAGCGCCGCCGCGCCGACGCCGACGACGGCGAGGGCGCCGTACAGCAGGACGAGCTCACCGAGCATCCAGCGGCCGACGGTACGGGCCCCGCGCGGGCTCTTCGTCGCGATGGCCCGCATCAGTACGGCGGGCATGGCCAGCGTGGCCATGGTCATGCCGAGGATCTGTCCGACGCGGTTCACCGCCCCGACCCATCCGTCACCCGTGTAGCCACCGGGCCGAAGGAACCCCTCGCCGGTCCCCGAACCGTTCGCGGCCGCGTCCAGCAGGCGCCCGAGATCCCCGCCGAAGCGGTGCAGGACGAGCGCGGCGGCGACCAGCAGCACGGGCAGGGCGATCACCGACTTGGCGATCATCACCACACCCGTGCCCCGGATGCCGCCGCTGACGGCCAGCGCGGTCATCACGCAGCCGATGACGACGATGCACCCGGTCCGCGCGCCGGGCTGCCCCAGCAGCGCGGCGGCCACATTGCCGACGACCACCAACTGCACCACCAGCAGCGGGAAACAGACCAGCAGCGTCACCACACCCCAGGCCACCCGCACGCCGGACCCGCCGCTGCCACGCGCGTCCAGCAGGTCCGGCGTGGTCAGCGAGGCGTGCGCCCGCAACGGCTCGATGACCAGCACGAGGAAAAGGAGCACACCGACCAGGCTGCCCAGCATCACGCCGAGCCCGTCGAACCCGGTCGTGGCGACCATACCCACCAGCACGGTGACGGTCGCGACGGTCGTGGTGTCGCCGCCCATCGCGATGCCCTGCTGCCAGGACCGCAGCCGCCGGCTGTCGGACCGCACGAGCGCGCGGTCGTCCTCGTCGGCGCCGGTGATGACGCACAGCATCAGGCAGATGACGACGAACACGGAGAACACGGCGAAGACGAGCGACCGTGAGGAGGAGTCGAGCAACGCGGTCACGCCCACCTCCGGTCGTCCCCGTCGGAGGCCGCGGTGACCTGGTCGACCCGCCGCCCGTACACGACCAGGCCGTGCACACCGATCCCGAGCGGTACGACTGCCAGCACCGCCCCGAGACTCACGGCCCCGGCGACCGGAGTGCCGTACACACCCGGCACGAGCGCGGCGGCCACCACGTACAGCACCCACACGAGGGCGATCCGCAGACCGACCCGCAAGCCGACCTTCAACCGCGCGGCCTCCGCCGGGACGTGCGCGGACAGGGCGCGGTCATCAGGCACCGGCGGCCCCTGCCGGTACGGCTCCGCTTCGTAGAACTCCAAGACGACTCCGCTCACGCACGACGATCCGGCACCCGCGGTGGGGTGCCGGCACGGATGTGGGGGTGGCCCGCGGAGTCAACCAGACGAGGAGGTGGCGTGGAGCGGGACTGTTCCCACGCCCAATCAACAGCTCACGGGACGGTGAACGCGCACTGCCCGAAGCGCAGCGGAACGAGACGTCACGGGACGAGTCCCGCGTTGGCGGCGCGGAGGAAGAGTCGCCGGTGCCATTCGTTGGCATCCGGTCCGGGGTCGGCGGTGAGGGCGGGGCCCGGTCCGGTCTCGACGAGGTGCAGCAGCGACCAGGCGAGCCCGTAGCAGTCGTCGGGGCCGAAACAGGTGAGGAGTGCCCGCGCCTCCACCGCGGTCACCGGCCGCGCGATCGCCCGGAGTTGCCCGTCACGCCAGTCGATCTCCTCCTCGTCCGCGTCCCAGTCGGGAAGCGGCCCGTCGGCGACGAACGCCCGCACCTCGTCTCTCATACCCGCATGATCGACCGCCGTCCCCGCCACGGATAAGCCGCAGGCGGCTCGGGGCTCGATCCGCCCCGGTGAACCTGTCAGCCACAGCGCAGGGAGCCGCGGCGAGCCACAATTGAACGACTTGTTTACATCAATTCGTTGACAACGGTTCGTAGGTCGTCGCATCCTCTTCTCATGTCGTCCACTCCTGAACAGCACGCCGATCCGTTCACGCCTCAGCAGCCGGAGCAGGCGCGAGCGCACCGTGTCCATGCGTCCCTGTTTCGCATCGCCGAGCGGCACGCGGTCACCGACGAGCAACGCCACCGACAGGTTCATCCTTCGGTCCTCGGACCGCACGAAGCTGTCAGGCTCGTCTCCTTCCTGCTCAGCGGGGCCGCATTGCTCGACGACGGCGAGCCGGAGGTGGACCAGGCCGACATCACCGCTGCGTTGAGCCTCGTGCCGCTGATGCGCGGGGAGATGGACGAACTGGAAACGGGACTCATGCAGATGGCACGTGGACGAGGCATGACGTGGCAAGAGATCGCCTTCGGCCTCGGGCTCGGCACTCCGCAAGCGGCCAGGCAGCGGTACGAACGACTGGCCAGCCGCAGCGAACCCGGCACGGAAGGCCCGAAATAGCCCGACACCGCGCCGACACCGCGCCGGCGAGGGGCCCGCCCGTGGAGTGTCGGTGGGCGGGCGCCCACCGACACTCCACGTCTTGGAAGCGCTCGAGTCTTCAATCCGCCTGGGTGTCCTCAGATGTCCCGGAAGATCTCGATCTGCGCCCCGATCGAGTTCAACCGCTCCGCCAGGTCCTCGTAACCGCGGTTGATGACGTACACGTTGCGCAGCACCGACGTGCCCTCCGCCGCCATCATGGCGAGCAGGACCACGACGGCCGGGCGCAGGGCCGGTGGGCACATCATCTCGGCGGCGCGCCAGCGGGTCGGGCCCTCGACCAGGACCCGGTGCGGGTCGAGGAGCTGGAGTCGGCCGCCGAGGCGGTTGAGGTCGGTCAGGTAGATGGCGCGGTTGTCGTAGACCCAGTCGTGGATGAGGGTCTTGCCCTGCGCCACCGCCGCGATCGCCGCGAAGAACGGCACGTTGTCGATGTTCAGGCCGGGGAACGGCATCGGGTGGATCTTGTCGATCGGCGCCTCCAGCTTGGAGGGCCGGACGGTCAGGTCCACCAGGCGCGTACGGCCGTTGTCCGCGAAGTACTCCGGTGTGCGGTCGTGGTCGAGGCCCATCTCCTCCAGGACCGCCAGCTCGATCTCCAGGAACTCGATCGGCACCCGGCGGACCGTCAGCTCCGACTCCGTCACCACCGCGGCCGCCACCAGGCTCATCGCCTCGACCGGGTCCTCAGAGGGGGAGTAGTCGACGTCCACGTCGATCTTCGGCACGCCGTGCACGGTGAGCGTCGTCGTGCCGATGCCGTCGACCTTGACGCCCAGCGCCTCCAGGAAGAAGCACAGGTCCTGGACCATGTAGTTGGAGGACGCGTTGCGGATGACGGTCGTGCCGTCGTGCCGCGCGGCGGCCAGCAGCGCGTTCTCGGTGACCGTGTCCCCGCGCTCGGTCAGCACGATCGGGCGGTCCGGGGCGACGGCGCGGTCGACCACCGCGTGGTACTGGCCCTCCGTCGCCGCGATGTCCAGGCCGAAGCGGCGCAGCGCGATCATGTGCGGCTCCACCGTGCGCGTGCCGAGGTCGCAGCCTCCGGCGTACGGCAGCATGAAGCGGTCCAGGCGGTGCAGCAGCGGGCCGAGGAACATGATGATGGAGCGGGTACGGCGGGCCGCCTCCGCGTCGATCGCCGCGAGGTCCAGCTCGGCCGGCGGCACGATCTCCAGGTCGACGCCCTCGTTGATCCAGCGGGTGCGCACCCCGATGGAGTTCAGCACCTCCAGGAGGCGGTAGACCTCCTCGATGCGGGCCACGCGGCGCAGCACCGTGCGCCCGCTGTTGAGCAGCGAGGCGCACAGCAGTGCCACGCACGCGTTCTTGCTCGTCTTGACGTCGATGGAGCCGGAGAGGTGCCGACCGCCCACCACCCGCAGGTGCATCGGACCGGCGTAGCCCAGGGAGACGATCTCACTGTCGAGCGCCTCACCGATGCGGGCGATCATCTCAAGGCTGATGTTCTGGTTGCCGCGCTCGATGCGGTTGACGGCGCTCTGACTGGTGCCGAGTGCCTCGGCGAGCTGGGTCTGTGTCCAGCCTCGGTGCTGCCTGGCGTCACGGATGAGCTTGCCGATGCGTACGAGGTAGTCGTCTGCCATGGGGTTGAGGCTATCTCAGATATGAGATGGCGCCTCTTGGGGGGTCCGTTCGGGTGATGGTCGGGTGATGTGACGTCAATATCCCCTGGTCCGGCGGCTGCCGGTGGTGCGCCGCCATCCGAAAGGTCCGGGCAAATCCATCGATGTCGTACGACATCCGGTACTGCTCCGGGTGTACCGGGGGCCGTTCTTCCCTCCGCCGGTGGTGATGGACCACGACTTCTTGTTGATGTTCAGCCGCACCCCCGGAAGGATCCGGAAACTCTTACGGAACGTGAGGGGCATCCTCGCCTCCTTGGTCGGTCCTGTTGTGACTGACTGTGTCTCAGTCGGATACCCCGGTCCGGAGCGGTGATGGCACCCGGTGTTCTCGCGGCCTCCTCGCCGTCTACGGCATCGACGGCGTCTACGGCCTCCTCGCCGTCTACGGCATCTACGGCGTCTACGGCCCCGTCGGTGTCCACGGCGGCCGACGTGCCCGGGTGCCCTCGACGGCTCCGGGCGCCACGGGAGCCGTGTCACCCGTGGCGCCCGGCCCGCCGCGGCGGGAGGGTGGAGGGGAGGAGGACAGTGCGCCCGCGGAAGGGCGCCGGGAGCGGGCGCACCGGGGCCACACCGGAACCCGGGCATGACCATTCCGCGCCCGTGTACTAGAGTTATCTCGACATCGAGATATCTGCCGAGGCGCACCGCGGTCGCCACGCGAGTTAGGTCAACCTAACTTAGCCTGACCTCACCTCAACGGCCAAGCCGGCGTGGCGGCACGATTGACGGTGGTACGCGCACATCAATGAAGGAGACTGTCGTGTCGGCGAACAGCTTCGACGCCCGCAGCACGCTGCAGGTGGGCGACGAGTCGTACGAGATCTTCCGGCTGGACAAGGTCGAGGGCTCCGCGCGCCTTCCCTACAGCCTGAAGGTGCTGCTGGAGAACCTGCTCCGCACGGAGGACGGCGCGAACATCACCGCCGACCACATCCGTGCCCTGGGCGGCTGGGACTCCCAGGCGCAGCCGTCGCAGGAGATCCAGTTCACGCCGGCCCGCGTGATCATGCAGGACTTCACCGGCGTGCCCTGTGTCGTCGACCTCGCCACGATGCGTGAGGCCGTGAAGGAGCTCGGCGGCGACGCGGCGAAGATCAACCCGCTGGCGCCGGCCGAGCTGGTCATCGACCACTCCGTCATCGCCGACAAGTTCGGCACCAACGACGCCTTCAAGCAGAACGTCGACCTGGAGTACGGCCGCAACAAGGAGCGCTACCAGTTCCTGCGCTGGGGTCAGACCGCGTTCGACGAGTTCAAGGTCGTCCCGCCCGGCACCGGCATCGTCCACCAGGTGAACATCGAGCACCTGGCCCGTGTCGTCATGATCCGCGACGGCAAGGCGTACCCCGACACCCTGGTCGGCACCGACTCGCACACCACCATGGTCAACGGCCTCGGCGTCCTCGGCTGGGGCGTCGGCGGCATCGAGGCCGAGGCCGCCATGCTCGGCCAGCCGGTCTCCATGCTGATCCCGCGCGTCGTCGGCTTCAAGCTCACCGGTGAGCTCAAGCCCGGCACCACCGCCACCGACCTGGTGCTCACCATCACCGAGATGCTGCGCAAGCACGGCGTCGTCGGCAAGTTCGTCGAGTTCTACGGCGAGGGTGTGGCCGCCACCTCCCTGGCCAACCGCGCCACCATCGGCAACATGTCGCCGGAGTTCGGCTCCACCGCCGCGATCTTCCCGATCGACGACGAGACGCTGAACTACCTGCGCCTGACCGGCCGCAGCGACCAGCAGGTCGCCCTGGTCGAGGCGTACGCCAAGGAGCAGGGCCTCTGGCTGGACCCGAAGGCCGAGCCGGACTTCTCCGAGAAGCTCGAGCTGGACCTGGCCACGGTCGTCCCGTCCATCGCCGGCCCGAAGCGCCCGCAGGACCGCATCGTCCTCGCCGACGCCAAGACCCAGTTCGCCCAGGACGTGCGCAACTACGTCAAGGACGGCGGCGACGTCGACGAGGCCAGCAAGGAGTCCTTCCCGGCCTCCGACGCCCCGGCCATCTCCAACGGCGCGCCCTCCCACCCGGTCGAGGTGACCGCCCCCGACGGCACCACCTACACCCTGGACCACGGCGCGGTGACGGTCGCGGCCATCACCTCCTGCACCAACACCTCCAACCCGTACGTCATGGTCGCCGCCGCGCTGGTGGCCAAGAAGGCGGTGGAGAAGGGCCTGACCCGCAAGCCGTGGGTCAAGACCACCCTCGCCCCGGGCTCCAAGGTCGTCACCGACTACTTCGAGAAGGCGGGCCTGACCCCCTACCTCGACAAGGTCGGCTTCAACCTGGTCGGTTACGGCTGCACCACCTGCATCGGCAACTCCGGCCCGCTGCCGGACGAGGTCTCCAAGGCCGTCAACGAGCACGACCTGGCCGTCACCTCGGTGCTGTCCGGCAACCGCAACTTCGAGGGCCGGATCAACCCGGACGTCAAGATGAACTACCTGGCGTCCCCGCCGCTGGTCGTCGCCTACGCGCTCGCCGGTTCCATGAAGGTGGACATCACCCGCGAGGCCCTCGGTTACGACCAGGACAACAACCCGGTCTTCCTGAAGGACATCTGGCCCTCCGAGGCCGAGGTCAACGACGTCGTGGCGAACGCCATCGGCGAGGACATGTTCTCCAAGTCCTACGCCGACGTCTTCGCCGGCGACGCCCAGTGGCAGGCGCTGCCCATCCCGACCGGCGACACCTTCGAGTGGGACAGCGAGTCCACCTACGTGCGCAAGCCCCCGTACTTCGAGGGCATGCAGATGGAGCCGGCCCCGGTCGAGGACATCGCCGGTGCCCGCGTGCTGGCCAAGCTGGGCGACTCGGTCACCACCGACCACATCTCCCCGGCCGGCGCCATCAAGGCCGACACCCCGGCCGGCAAGTACCTCACGGAGCACGGCATCGAGCGCCGTGACTTCAACAGCTACGGCTCGCGCCGCGGCAACCACGAGGTCATGATCCGCGGTACGTTCGCCAACATCCGCCTGCGCAACCAGATCGCGCCGGGCACCGAGGGCGGCTACACCCGCGACTTCACGCAGGACGGCGGGCCGGTCTCCTTCATCTACGACGCCTCGCAGAACTACCAGGCCGCCGGCGTCCCGCTGGTCGTCCTGGCCGGCAAGGAGTACGGCTCCGGCTCGTCCCGTGACTGGGCGGCCAAGGGCACCGCGCTCCTCGGCGTCAAGGCCGTCATCGCCGAGTCGTACGAGCGCATCCACCGCTCGAACCTCATCGGCATGGGCGTCCTGCCGCTGCAGTTCCCGGAGGGCCACACCGCCGAGTCCCTCGGTCTGACCGGCGAGGAGACCTTCTCCGTCTCCGGCGTCACCGCGCTCAACGAGGGCACCACCCCGAGCACGGTGAAGGTCAGCACCGACACGGGCGTGGAGTTCGACGCGGTCGTCCGCATCGACACCCCCGGTGAGGCCGACTACTACCGCAACGGCGGCATCCTGCAGTACGTGCTGCGCAGCCTGATCCGCAAGTAAGCGGCAGGCAGGGCGGACCGAGGGCCGCATCCCCGCAGGGGGGTGCGGCCCTCGGCGTCCTACGGCTGGTCCCCTCGCGTGCGGCCGGATACGCGCGGTAACCGTTTACAACCCCGCGCCCCGGCGCTAGCGTCCCTCTCACGGGCGGGGTGGGAGCGCTCCCATGAGCGTGGCGGACCGGAACCCGCCGCCGGGGCGCCGCCACCTCGTCCGGCCCCGCGTCTCCGTCATCCGTCGACCCCCACAGCGCGGACGGAAGTGGTCACGTGCTCATGAACGCGCCAACGCCCGCCCGTGCCGGCGCCCGGCCGGCGCTGCGTACCGGCAGCAGGGTGCTGTTCGTCGTCCTGGTCTGCCTGCTGGCCGCCGTGCCCGCCGCCGGGCTGGCCCTGACGTCCGGCGCCGTCACCCAGACCCGCACGGGCGCGCTGCCGCGCCCTGACGTTCTCGGCCTGCTGTGCCGCAAGGACGCGCCGGAGGCTTCCGCGCGTGCCGGCCGCGCCGCCGGAGGTGCCGTGCGGCCCGTGCCGGTGGCCTGTGGTCTCCGGGCGGCGCTGCCCG
Source organism: Streptomyces sp. CNH189 (assembly GCF_000527195.1). Classification (NCBI taxonomy): domain Bacteria; kingdom Bacillati; phylum Actinomycetota; class Actinomycetes; order Kitasatosporales; family Streptomycetaceae; genus Streptomyces; species Streptomyces sp. CNH189. The sequence goes on along the minus strand of NZ_AZUS01000007.1, from coordinate 227,353 downwards.
CGGCCCGGTGGACCGTCCACGGCGGGACGGTCCTGTCGTGCCGGGCTGGTTGACGTCCGCCCCTGGGTGGTTCCGGGGGCGCATCAATGCCGCAGTCCCGTGCCGGCGTGCCGGCCGCGCAGCCGGAGGCGCTGGGCGTCCCGTGCTGGTGGCCCGTGGTCTCCGGGCGGCCCTGTCCGCGAACCGGCGGACCCTCCACGGCGGGACGGTCCTGGCGTGCCGGGCCGGTTGACGTCCCCTGCCGGGCGGCGCGGGCGCGTGCCCGCTGCGGCCCTCGCCGCCGGGCGGCATGACACCTCGCGCCCCCGGTGCCGGCCCTCGGGCGCTGCACCCGCCCGCGGATGCCCGCCCCCTACCTCCCCAACACCTCCCGCGCCCACCCCAGTTGCCGGCGTACATGTACCGCGTCTCCGCCCTCGTGGCCGTTGTACGGGTAGGCGTGCAGGACCTTGCTGGGCCGGCCGCCCGACAACTCCGCGTAGCGGTTGAACGCCGCGTACGTCCCGCTCGGCGGGCACACCGTGTCGCGCAGGCCCACGCCGAAGTGGGCCGGGGCCTGGGCGCGGCGGGCGAAGGAGACGCCCTCGACGTGGCTCAGGGTGCGGTGGGCGGCCTCCTCGGCGCCCCGGTGGACGGCGAGGTACGCGCTGATCTCTCCGTACGGCGGCAGGTCGGTGAGGTCGAGCGCGCGGCGGATCCCGCACAGGAACGGCGCGGTGACCAGCACCGCGGCGAGGTCGGGCATCAGCCCCGCGACCGCCAGCGCCAGACCCCCGCCCTGGCTGTTGCCCACCGCCGCGACCCGGGAGGCGTCCACGCCCGGCAGCGCGCGGACCGCGTCCACCGCGCGCACGGCGTCGGTGATCAGCCGGCGGTAGTGGTAGTCGTGCGGGTCGAGCAGTCCGCGTACCGCCGGTCCGGGGCCGCCCGGGGCGTCGGCGTGCGGGTCGGGGGTGTCGCCGCCGCAGCCGTACTGGTCGCCCTGGCCCCGGTTGTCCATCAGCAGGTGCGCGTATCCGGCGTTCACCCAGGTCAGCCGCTCGTGGGGGAGGCCCCTCCCGCGTCCGTACCCCGCGTACTCCACCACGGCCGGCAGCGGGGCCCTCGCCCCCGCGGGACGGCTGAACCAGGCGCGTACCGGGTCGCCCGCGAAGCCCCGGAAGGTCACGTCCCAGGTCTCCGTCAGCCGCAGCCCGCTGTCCACCGGCCCGGCGGAGACGACGACGTCGCCCGCGTCCGACGCCTCGTCCAGCGTCCGCTTCCAGAACGCGTCGAAGTCCGGGGGTTCGGTGACGTCCGGGCGGTGGCGTTCCAGCTCGGCCGGGGGCAGGTCGAACGCGGGCACGCGGCACCTCGCAGGGTCGGACGGACGCGGCCCGATCGTTGCGGGCGTACGGCAGAAATTTCGGGGACGGTAACAGATCCAGAGCCCGCTCCACAGCGCTGCGTTCCGGACTTTCGCGCCACCCCGTCGTAGGCGAAGTCCCGCGCGCACCAAGCATTGACAGCGCTTACCCCGGCTCATAGGTTGCCGCGGAGTTACCGACATGTGCTCGAAAGTTTCGGATCCGCGTCAGGCACGGGAGGCCCGAGCGATGAGCAGCCCCACCACGTCGGCTCCGCCCCGGGACACGCAGGACCCGCCGCCGGCACCCCCGCGCCGCCGCATCCGGTCACCCGCGCGTACCGGATGGCGGCGCGCGCTGCGCAGGGACTGGCAGCTCTACTCGCTGGCCGTGCTGCCGCTGCTGTTCTTCCTGGTGTTCCGCTACCTGCCGATGATCGGCAACGTGATCGCGTTCCGCCGCTTCGAGCCGGGCGGGTCGATCCTCGGCGAGTACTGGGTGGGGCTGCGCTACGTCGAGATGTTCCTGTCCGACCCGACCTTCTGGCAGGTCTTCAGGAACACCCTGTGGATGGGCGGGCTCACGCTCGTCTTCTGCTTCCCCGTCCCGATCGTGCTCGCCCTGCTGCTCAACGAGGTCCGCCGCAGGTCGTTGAAACGATTCGTGCAGTCGGTGTCCTACCTGCCGCACTTCCTGTCCGTCGTGATCGTCGCCGGCATCACGATGCAGATGCTCGCCACGGACGGGCCGGTCAACCACGTCCTCGGCTGGTTCGGGCACGACCCGGTCCGCTTCATCCAGGAGCCCGACTGGTTCCGCACCGTCTACGTCGGCTCGGAGATCTGGCAGACCGCCGGCTGGGGCACCATCCTCTACCTCGCCGCGCTCACCACCATCGACGAGGACCTGTACGAGGCCGCCCGGATCGACGGTGCGAACCGCTGGCGGCAGATCTGGCACGTCACCCTGCCCGGCATCCGTCCCACCATGATCACGCTGCTGATCCTCAACATCGGCACGTTCATGGCCGTCGGCTTCGAGAAGGTCCTGTTGCTGTACAACCCGCTGACGTATCCGACCGCCGACGTGATCTCCACCTACCTGTACCGCACCGGGGTGGAGTCCAACAGCTTCAGCTACGCCGCCGCCATCGGCCTGTTCGAGGCGGTCATCGGCCTGGTGCTGATCACCTCGGCCAACCAGCTGTCGCGCCGCACGGTGGGGACGAGCCTGTGGTGAGCACCGTCCGCCCCTCCCGGGGGCAGCGCGTCTTCCAGGGCGTCAACGGCGTCGTCCTCACCCTGGTCGTCCTGATCACGCTGTATCCGTTCGTCAACATCGTCGCCCGGTCGTTCAGCGGCGAGAAGGAGATCCGCGCCGGTGACGTGACGCTGTGGCCGAAGGGCGTCAACCTCACCACGTACGAGATCGTCTTCTCCGACTCGATGTTCTGGCGCAACTACGGCAACACCGTCCTCTACACGGTCGTCGCCACCGCCGTCGCCATGGTGCTGACCACCTGCTACGCCTACGTCCTGTCCAAGCACCACCTCAAGGGCCGCGGCGCGCTGGTCGGGATCGCCGTGTTCACCATGTTCTTCACCGGCGGCCTCATCCCCAACTACGTCCTGGTCACCAGCCTCGGGCTGAAGAACAGCGTGTGGGCCATCGCCCTGCCGAACGCGATCAGCGTCTTCAACCTGCTGGTGATGAAGGCCTTCTTCGAGAGCCTGCCGTCGGAGCTGGAGGAGGCCGCGCAGATCGACGGCCTGAGCACCTACGGCATCCTGCTGCGGATCGTGCTGCCGCTGTCCAAGGCGGTCGTCGCGACCATGGTGCTGTTCTACTCGGTGTCCTTCTGGAACTCGTGGTTCTCGGCGTTCCTCTACATGGACCGCACCGAGCTGATGCCGGTCACCGTGTATCTGCGCAACCTCCTCGCGGGCGCCACCGGCGGCACCGGCGCCGGCGCCACCACGGAGAACCTCACCCAGGTCAACGCCAACATCCAGGCCGTGACGATCGTGCTCACCTCGCTGCCGATCCTCTGCGTGTACCCCTTCGTGCAGCGCTACTTCGTCTCCGGCGTGATGCTCGGCGCGGTCAAGGGCTGACGACCGCCGGCGCTCCCCCTCCGTTAACTCCCCACCCCACGTCCCAGGAGTCATCGTGAAGAACACCGGACCGCTGTCCCGGCGCCAGGTCCTCGCCGCCGCCGGATTCATCGGCCTCGCCACGCTCACCGGCTGCGGCAGCGACGGTGACGGCGGGGACACCAAGGACCTGACGAAGAAGCGCACCGGCGCCATGAAGGACTACCGCCCCGGACAGCAGTTCAAGGCCACCGAGCCGCTCACCTTCTCCGTCCTGCACAACGACAACCCGGTCTACCCGATGAAGGAGAGCTGGCTGTTCTGGAAGGAGCTCACCCGGCGCACCGGCGTCACCCTGGACGCCACCCCGGTCCCGCTGAGCGACTACGAGAAGAAGCGCAGCCTCCTCATCGGCGCGGGCGACGCCCCGCTGCTGATCCCCAAGACCTACCCGGGCGCGGAGACCGCCTTCGTCTCCTCCGGGGCCGTCCTGCCGGTCAGCGAGTACATCGACCTGATTCCCCACTTCCGGGAGAAGGTCACCAGATGGCGGCTCCAGCCCGAGGTGGACTCCCTGCGCCAGTCCGACGGCCGCTACTACCTGCTGCCCGGACTGCACGAGAAGGTGCGCCAGCAGTACTCGCTGTCCTTCCGCACCGACGTCCTCGACCGGCACGGGCTGGCCCTTCCCACCACCTGGGACGAGGTGTACACGACGCTGAAGGCGCTGCGGCAGGAGTATCCCGACCGCTACCCGTTCACCGACCGCTGGAGCACCAACACGCCCTTCCCGGCGGGCGCGTTGTTCCAGTACCTCGGCCAGGCACACGGCGTCCGGGCCGGCTGGTCGTACCTGAACACCACCTGGGACGCCAAGGCGGAGCAGTTCGTGTTCACCGGCGCCACGGACGCCTTCCGCCAGGTCGTCGAGTATTTGCGCAAGCTGGTCGTCGAGCAGCTGATGGACCCCGAGAGCTTCACGCAGACCGACGAGGAGGCGGTCAGGAAACTGCTGGGGGAGAAGGCCTTCGCGATCAGCGCCAACGCGCAGGAGCTGGTGCAGAACTACCGCTACAACCTCCAGCGGCAGGTCGAGGGCGCCACCATCGAGATGATCCCGGTGCCCATCGGCCCGGCCGGACCGGTCCTCATGGGCGGCGGGCGCCTGGAGAACGGCATGATGATCTCCAGCAAGGCGCTCGAGCGGGACGACTTCGTCGCCCTGATGCAGTTCGTGGACTGGCTCTGGTACTCCGACGCGGGCCAGGAGTTCTGCAAGTGGGGCGTGGAGAACACCACGTTCACCCGCTCCGGCACCACGGGCTACGACCTGAGGCCCGGAATCTCCCTCATGGGCTCCGACCCGGGCGCCCCGAAGGACCTGCAGAAGGACTTCGGCTTCTTCAACGGCGTGTTCACCTACGGCGGCAGCTGGGCGCTGGTGTCCTCCTCCTTCGGACCGGACGAGAAGAGGTTCACCGACGCGATGGCCTCGCGCGAGGAGCTGCCCACCGACCCGCCGCACCCCCTGCGCGCCGAGGAGCAGGAGCAGGCCACCCTCTGGGACACCCCGCTGAAGGACCACGTCACGCAGAACGCCCTGCGGTTCGTCCTCGGCAAGCGTCCCCTGTCCGAGTGGGACGACTACGTCAAGGAGCTCAAGGCCAAGAACATGGACCGGTTCATCGAGCTGCACAACCAGGCCCACGAGCGGTTCAAGAAGGAGAACGCGTGATCCACGTGCCCACCGAGCCGGCCGGCCGGCTGTCCGACGCCTGGCGCGCCTGCGTCGGCACCGGCCGGATGGACCTCGCGCTGCGCCGCGACTACCAGGACTCCCTCTCGCTGCTCCAGCGCGAGATCGGCTTCCGGCATCTGCGCGGCCACGGCCTGCTCAGCGACGGCATGGGCGTCCACCGCCCCTACGAGTGGCAGGGCGCCCGCCGCACCCACCACTCGTTCACCTACCTCGACCAGGTGCTCGACGCCTGCCTCGCCACCGGCATCCGCCCCTTCCTCGAACTCGGCTTCATGCCGCAGGAGATGGCCTCCGGGAAGCAGACGGTCTTCTGGTGGGAGGGCAACGTCACCCCGCCGGCCGACGAGAAGGAGTGGACCCGCCTGGTCCGCGCGGTCCTCACCCACCTGATCGACCGCTACGGCCTCGACGAGGTGCGCACCTGGCCCGTCGAGGTGTGGAACGAGCCGGACCTGCCCCCGTTCTGGCAGGACGCCGACGAGGCGGCCTACCACCGGCTGTACAAGGCGACGGCGCGCACCGTCAAGGAGGTGGACGCGGAGCTGCGGGTCGGCGGTCCCGCGCTGTCCCCGGCCGCCGACGGCTGGCTGGAGCGGTTCGCGGAGTTCACCGAACGCCGTGACGTGCCGGTGGACTTCGTGTCCCGGCACGCCTACGCCTCGGGGCCCGCCCGGACCGTCCCGTTCGGCACCCACCAGACCCTGGCCCCGGCGAGCACCCTGCTCGACCAGTTCGCCCAGCCGCGCCGGGCCCTCGAAGGCACCCGCCTGGCCCGACTGCCCGTGCACATCACCGAGTTCAACTCCTCCTACCGCCCCGACAACCTGATCCACGACACCGCCTTCCACGCCGCCTACCTCGCGCCCGTGGTGGCGTCGGGCGGCGACCACGCCGATTCCTTCTCCTACTGGACGTTCAGCGACGTCTTCGAGGAGACCGGCATCCCCACCGCCCTGTTCCACGGCGGCTTCGGCCTGCTCACCCACCGCCAGGTCCGCAAGCCCACCTACCACCTGTACGCCTTCATGGCCCGGCTGGGGGAGCAGCAACTCGCACGAGGTGAGGACCACTTGGTCACCCGGCACGCGGACGGCCGGGTCAGCCTGCTCGCCTGGGCCCCCGTCGACCCCACGGGACGCACCCCCGGCCCGGACCGGCACACCGTGCGCCTGTCCCTCCCGGTGGGCACAGAAGGGCGCGGTGAGGTGTTCGTCCGCCGCTCCTGCGTCGACGAGGAACGCGGCAACGCCTACACCGCCTGGCGGCACATGGGCTCCCCGCGCTCCCCGCGCCCCGGGCAGCTCGACATGCTGCACGAGGCCGCCGAGCCCGCCCGCAGCCACTCCCGGCTGCCCGTCGAGGACGGCCGGACGGACCTCACCGTCACGCTCGCCCGTCACGAGATCACCCTCGTCGAGCTGACCCCGGTGGACGACGAGACCCCGCCCTGGTGGGACGAGCGGCTGCTGCTCGGCGGGGAGGAGCCGTGAGCACCGTCCGCGCCGACGCCTTCGGCACCGGCCCGCTCTCCCGCGGCGCCGCCCTCATCCACATGCTGCTCACCGTCGAGGCCCTGCTGCTGCTCACCGCGGCGCCGGGCCTCGCCGGCCTCCTCCTGCTCACCCCCGACCCCGCCAACCTGCCGCTGGCCGCCGTCTGCCTGCTGCCCCTCGGCCCGTCCGCCGCCGCCGCCCTCTACGCCCTGCACCACCGCGTCGGCGACCTCACCGAACTCCGTCCGGCCCGTGCCTTCCTGCGTGGCTGGCGGCTCAACGCCGTACCCGCGCTGAAACTCTGGGCGCCGCTGCTGGGCTGGCTCACGGTGATCGCGTTCACCCTCACCCACTTCCCGGCCACCGGGCTGCCCGGCTGGTGGGCGTTCCTGCTGGCCGTGATCGGCACCGGGAGCCTGCTGTGGGGCGCCCACGCGCTGGTGCTGACCGCCCTGTTCGCCTTCCGCGCCCGGGACACCGCCCGCCTCGCCGCCCACTTCCTGCCGCGGCGACCACGGGCCACCCTCGGTGCCCTGTCGCTGCTGATCCTCACCGCCGCCGGCACCGCGCTGCTCACCGAGGCGCTGCCCGCGCTGCTCGCCGCACCCCTGCTGCTGTCGCTGCTGCACGGCAGCCGCCCGGTGATCGAGGAGACCCGGGAGCACTTCACGGCCTGAGGCCGCACGGGCGCTCAGTGGATGGTGCGCCCGTGCGCGTCCGGCACCCCGGACTTGCGCAGGAAGTAGGTGTTGATCTGGTCCCGCCACTCGCGGGCGCCGCGCACCTGCTCCTCGAACCGCTCCGCCACCCGTGCGTGCCGCTCCGGCTCCACCAGGTCCGCGAGGCCCGCCCACACCCGGCGGGCCTCCTCGGCCTCCTCCACACCCTCGAAGTGGGTGTCGTAGAGGTGCTGGATCACCGTCTTCCCGCTGTGCAGCACATGGCCGTACGGGACGTGGTGGAAGAACAGCAGCAGCTCGTCGGGGCAGGTGTCGGGGGACTCGTAGAGCTTCGCCCACGGCTCGGCGTACTGCCCGGCGAAGCCGGTGCCGGTCGCCACCGAGCGGTCGACGCCGATGCCGTCCCGGTCGGCGAAGTGGTAGGTGCCCCACGGGCTGTACTCGTAGCCGTCCACGCTCGGCCCGTAGTGGTGCCCCGGCTGCACCATGAAGCCCACCCCGAGCGGCGCGGTGTACTTCTCGTACGTGGCCCAGGAGCCGTCCATGATCGCGTGCAGTCCCTCGGCGAGCCGCCGGGGGGCGCCGGGGTGGGTCAGCGCGATCCACTCGTCGAGCACGGCCCGTGGGTCCGCCGCCGGGTCCCACGCCAGCCGCCCGAAGGTGTACAGGTTCGCCTGGGCGAGCGGGTGCCCGGTCCAGAACCGGTCGTCGCCGGCGTTGGACACGGCCACCAGCCCGTCGGCCCGCCGTCCGGCGCTCACCTCGCCGTCCGGGCGGAACCGCAGCACCTCGCTCCACATCGGTCCCAGCCAGCACACGTGCTTCTGCTGGCCGGTGTACTCCTGCGTGACCTGGAGCTCCACCGCGAGCCGGGTGTCAGGCATCGCGCCTATCAGCGGGGACACCGGCTCGCGCACCTGGAAGTCCATCGGCCCGTGCTTCACCTGGAGCACCGCGTTGGCCGCGAACTCCCCGTCCAGCGGCGTGAAATGGTCGAACGCGGCGCGCGCCCGGTCGGTCGTGCGGTCCCGCCAGTCCTGACGGTGGTCGTAGACGAAGGCCCGCCAGTGCAGCGTGCCGCCGTACGGCTCCAGCGCGGCCGCCAGCATGTTCGCTCCGTCGGCGTGGGAGCGGCCGTAGGCGAAGGGGCCCGGCTGCCCCTCGGAGTCGGCCTTCACCACGTACCCGCCGAAGTCCGGGATCGCCCCGTACACCCGGGCGGTCGCCTCCGCCCACCACCCGCGTACGGCCCCGTCGAGCGGGTCGGCGGTGGGCAGACCGCCCAGCACCATCGGCGCGGCGAAGCTGACCGACAGATGCGTGCGCACGCCGTACGGGCGCAGCGCGCCCGCGATCGCGGCGACGTCCCCGAGCCGGCCGGTCAGCAGCCGCGCCTCCGTGGCGTGCACGTTGACGTTGTTCACGGCGACCGCGTTGATCCCGCACGCGGCCAGCAGCCTGCCGTACGCCCGCACCCGGTCCAGGTCCCCACGCGCCCGGCCGTCCGCCCAGAACAGGGAGCCGCCCGCGTACCCGCGCTCGACCTGGCCCATCACCGGGTGCACGGCCACGTTGTCCCAGTGGTCCAGCATGCGGGTGGCGAGCGCGGGCCGGTACGCGCGCGGTGCGAGGTCACCGGCGAAGGCGTCCTCGCCGAGCCGTACGACGTGGAGGAGGCCGTACAGCAGCCCGGGGCCGCCGGACGCGGTCAACGTCGTGGTGCCGAGCCCGCGTCGGAGTGTGTAGCCCTCGTCGGCGGGCGCGTCGCCGGTGAGTTCGAGGACCAGATCGGCGCCCTCCGCGTCACCGTCCCGGACCACCTCGCCGCCGAAGCGCGCGCAGGCGTCGGAGAGTTCGCCGTGCACCGTGTCCGCCAGAGGGCCCGAGGCGCCCCGCAGGACCGAACGGCGGGTGCCGACCGCGCGGAACGCGGCGGCGGGCAGCCAGGCGGCGTCGAAGTCCCCCGAGTCCGTCATGGCCCCATTCTGCTGCACCGGAGGCCGCCGGGGTAACCCGTGGCCAGGAGGCGTCCCCAGCCGAAAAGGGCGGGCCCGGACCAGGGGTCCGGGCCCGCCAGGTGAGCGCGGGATCAGCTCAGCAGTTCCACCTCCGTGAGCGTCGCCTCACCGGTCAGCACCAGCCGGTAGTGCTCGTACGCCGTCGGCTCGGCGATCGAGAACGCGCGGGTCTGCTTGTCCCAGCGGAAGGACTCGTCCGTCCGCCGGTCCAGGTCCTGCCACGTGGTGCCGTCCGCCGAGCCCTGGAGCACCCAGCCGGTGGGCGCCTTGGTGTGGTCGGAGGAGGTCAGCGTGTACTGGACCGCCTTCGCGGCCTTCTCCACCGGCAGGGCGACCTCGGTCACCGTCGCGCCGGTCGCCGAGGTGTTGTCGAACAGGGCGCCGTCACCCTTCAGGGCGTCCGTGCGGGGCGTGGGCACCTCGTCGTCCTGGGTGATCGACACCGGCGCCGCGTCCTTGCCGGTGCCCCACGACGACGGGCGCGGGCCCATGTCGAACTCCAGCACCCCGCCCTTGGCGACCACCGAGTGCGGCAGCGCCGTGGAGTTCCACCGCTTGCCGTTGACCTTCAGCCCCTGCACGTACACGTTCTTGGCGCTGTTCCTCGGCGCCTTGACGACCAGCTCGCGGCCGTTCTCCAGGTGCACGGTGACCTTCGTGAACAGCGGGGAGCCGATGGCGTACTCGCCGCTGCCCATCACCAGGGGGTAGAAGCCGAGCGAGGAGAACAAGTACCAGGCCGACTGCTCGCCGTTGTCCTCGTCGCCGTGGTAGCCCTGTCCGATCTCGCTGCCGGTGTACAGGCGGGACAGCACCTCGCGCACGTTCTTCTGCGTCTTCCAGGGCTGCCCGGCCGCGTCGTACATGTACAGGGCGTGGTGGGCCACCTGGTTGGAGTGGCCGTACATGCCCATCCTGACGTCGCGCGCCTCGATCATCTCGTGGATGACGCCGCCGTAGGACCCCTTGAGGTCCGGGGAGGCCGTCTCGGGCGTGGACAGGTACTCGTCGAGCTTGTCGGCGAGGCCCTTGCGCCCGCCGTACAGGTTGGCGAGGCCCCGGCTGTCCTGGGCGGCGGTGAACGCGTATCCGTACCCGTTGGTCTCGGTGTAGTCGTAGCCCCAGACCCGGGGGTCGTACTCGGAGGACTTCACCCGCCAGTCGCCCTTGAGGTCGCGGCCCTGGAAGAAGCCGGCCTCGGAGTCGAACAGGTTGACGTAGTCCTGGGCGCGGTTGAGGAAGTACGCGGACTCCTCCTGGTAGCGCCTCTCGCCGGTCTTCTTGTACAGCGCCTCGCCCATCTTGGCGATGCCGTAGTCGTTGAGGTAGCCCTCCAGGGCCCAGGACAGGCCCTCGTGGGTCTCGGTGCTGGTGTAACCGAGGAAGGGCGAGGTCTCCATGCCCTTGCGGCCCACGCCGGACGACGGGGGCACCACGGTGGCGTTCTTCACCGCGGCGTCGTACGCGGCCGTCGCGTCGAAGGTGTCGACGCCCTTGACGTAGGCGTCCGCGAACGCCACGTCCGAGGAGGTGCCGGTCATCAGGTCCGCGTAGCCGGGGGAGGACCAGCGGGAGGTCCAGCCACCGTCCTTGTAGTGCTGCACGAAGCCGTCGACCAGCTCACCGGCCTTGGAGGGGGTGAGGAAGGAGTACGCCGGCCAGGTCGTCCGGTAGGTGTCCCAGAAGCCGTTGTTGACGTACACCTTGCCGTCCACGATCTTCGCGCCCGTGTGGGTCGGCGTGTCCTGCTCCGGCATCCGCTGGAACGGCGAGGCGTACCTGTACTTCCCGTCGACCTTCTCGAAGCCGGAGTTCGGGTACAGGTACAGCCGGTAGAGGCTGGAGTAGAGCGTGGTCAGCTGGTCCGGGGTGGCGCCCTCGACCTCGACCTTGCCGAGGATGCGGTCCCACTGGCGCCGCGCGTCCCGCTTCACCTTGTCGAACGAGGTCTTACGGCCGATCTCCTGGCGCAGGTTGTCCTTCGCCTGGTCGACGCTGATCAGCGAGGTGGCCAGGCGCAGGGTGACCGTGCGGTCCTTGCCCGCGTCGAAGCGCAGGTGGCCCCGCTCGCCCTTGGAGTCGCCGCCGGTGACCTTCTTGTCGAACTCGCCGTAGACGAACAGCCGGGTCGCGCCGGTGGACAGACCGGACTTCACGTCCGAGTAGCCGGTGAAGGAGGAGTCCTCCTTGTTCAGCGTCAGTCCCGCCTGGTCGGTGACGTTGTCGAAGACCACGCTCGCGTCGTCACCGGGGTAGGTGAAGCGCATCATCGCCGCGTGGTCCGTCGGCGCCATCTCGGCCTTCACGCCGTTCTCGAACCGCACCCCGTAGTAGTACGGCCGGGCGGTCTCGTTCTCGTGCCGGAAGGGCAGTGCGCGGGCCTCACGGCCGGTCTCCGGGGTGCCCTCCGCGGCCGACGGCATCACCTGGAAGGTCTGCCGGTCGCCCATCCAGGGGCTCGGCTCGTGGCTCGCGCTGAACGCCTGGATCGTGGTCAGGTTGTCGTCGTCGTTGCCCGCCGCGTACTCGTACAGCCAGCTGTCGGAACCGGCGTTGGTCACCGGGGTCCAGAAGTTGAAGCCGTGCGGCACGGCCGTGGCGGGGAAGGTGTTGCCGCGCGAGAAGCTGCCGCTGGAGTTGGTGCCGCGGGTGGTCACCGCGTAGTCGGACAGGTGGGCCTTCGGCGGCTCGGGCCGCACCTGCCTCAGCGCCACGTCGTCCAGCCAGCCGCGGAACTTCGCCGGGCCCTTGGGGGAGTCGTACGCCACCAGGATCCGGTCGACCGTCTTGCCCTTGGCCACCGAGCCGATCCGGGAGACCACGTTGTTCCACTGGTTGACGTACAGGACCTTGGCGTCGCCCTGCCCGCGCGGGGTGAGCGGGAAGCCGTGCTGGTCGGTGGCGCGCAGGTCGCTCAGGTAGCTGCCGTCGGTGAAGGCGAGGTCGACGGCGACGTTCGTGGCGTCGTAGTCGAGGTCGCCGTCCGCCATCGACGGGAAGACCCGGTACGACAGCTGGGTGTCCCGCTCGACCTTCACGTCGACGTCGAACACCTTGTTGTACGAGTAGGCCCGTCCGTCGGCGAGGTGCCGGCCGGCGTAGCGCAGCGCGCGCGTACCGGTGAAGCCCGCCCGTGCCTTGGCGGTCGGGGAGCCCGTCGGGCCGCGGTCGACCAGCGACAGCATGTCCTCGGGCACCGGCTCGTCCTCGCCGCCGGCCGCGAACTGGACGTCGGCGAGCTGTACGAGGTCGCCGCTGCCGTTCTTGGTGATCTCCAGCCGGAAGTGGCGGTACTCGCCGACCACGGACGCGTCCAGCGTGTACGTCTTCGTCTGGAAGCGCTCGGTGAACGTCTCGCCGGAGCGGGTGTCGAGGGTCTTCCAGTCCTCCCCGTCGGTGGAACCCTTGAGGGTCCAGTCGCGCGGGTCGCGCTCGTCGTGGTCGTTGGCGGAGGTGAGCGCGTAGCGCTGCACCTCGACCGGCGCGTCGAAGTCGAACTCGACCCAGGCGGAGGGCTCGAAGGCCAGCCACTTGGTGCTCGACAGACTGTCGACGAGGTGCTCCTTCACCTCCCGGCCGGCAGTGTTCTCCGCGCTCGCCCGGACCTCGGTGACGTGGTCGGTGACGTTGCCCGGGATGCCGGAGCTGTACCCGCCGTTCACCCCTGAGGCGCGTTTGCCGCCGCCCCGCGTGGTCTCGACGGTGTTCAGCCAGTCCGGCGCGGGCTCACCCGACTCGAACGACGACGCGAACTCCCGGTCGGCCTTCGGCGGTGTCGCGGGCAGCGCCACCGCGACGCCCTGCGAACCCGCGGCCAAGGCGAAAGCGGTCGCCGCGACGACCGCCGAACCCCATCTGTGCCGAACCCTCTGTTGCATGCGCGAGCACCCTCCCTGCGCTGGACAACGTTGTCAATTGCAGTGCGCAAGGACCAGTAGTGGGTCAAGTGGTCCAAGGTGTCAAGGGGTTGATTGTGGCATTCGCATCCGATGGCGGAGACATTTCCGTTGTGGAAGGTGCCCGAGGCTCTTATTTCCTGGAGGTCTCAACTCGGAAAAGACGTACGGGGAACCTTGCATTCGATCTTGCTCCGTCGGCGTGAAGTGGACTATACCTGTCGGCACTCCGGGGCAATCTTCACCGCACCCGCCCCGTACCAGCCGCACTTCCTGCACGACCCAGCTTGACCCGAACGCGGTGCCGGGAAGGATCCGGTTCACCGCCTGAGTCCTGGAGAAGGCGAGGACTTGAGCATGGGATCCACTTCCGGCGTAGGCCATTGCGATCTGATCAGGCGGAGTGCGGCCACCGCTCCGGCCCCGGCGACTTCCGTGCCGGCATCGCTCAGCTGATCACCGGCGCCGCATGGCGGCTCCGACACGACGGCGACAACGCCCCACGTGCGGCCGGCGCGGAACCGGTCCGGCCACGACGGGGCGCACACGCAGCACACCCGTACCGAGCCAATCGATCAGTGAGGATGCAGAGATGACCATTCGTGCCGGCTCTCTTGACAGGCGGACGCTCCTGCGCGGGGCCATCGCCACCGCGGCGGTGGGATCGTTCGCGGTAGCGTGCAGCTCTCCCTCCAGCAAGGACAGCGACGGCGGCAGCGGCCCGAAGGGCGAGAAGAGCGCCACGAACCCGTTCGGTGTCGCCGCGAACTCCACGGTCGAAGCGGCCATCTTCGACGGCGGCTACGGCACCGACTACGTCGATTACACCAACCAGGTGCTCGGCAGCCAGGTCAAGGGCCTCAAGGTCCAGGTCAAGCCGGTCGTCGACATCGCCCCCCAGCTCCAGCCGCGGTTCGTCGGCGGCAACCCGCCGGACCTCATCGACAACTCCGGTGAGGACCAGATCGGCTTCCTGGGCATCCTCGACCAGTTGGAGGAACTCGACGACCTCTTCGAGGCCGACACCTACGAAGGCAAGAAGATCGCCGACATCGTCTACCCCGGCGTCAAGGCCCCCGGCACGTTCAGGGACAAGTTCGTCGCGCTCAACTACGTGATGACCGTGTACGGCGTCTGGTACTCGAAGACGCTCTTCGAGGAGAACGGCTGGACCCCGCCGAAGACCTGGGACGAGGCGCTCGACCTCGGCCAGAAGGCGAAGAAGAAGGGCAAGTACCTCTTCGTCCACGGCAAGGAGGCGGCGACCTACTACCGCACGCTCCTGATCGACTCGGCGATCAAGGAGGGCGGCGACGAGGTCCGGCTCGGCCTGGAGAACCTGGAGAAGGGCTGCTGGTCGCACCCGGCCGTCCAGGGCGTCATCAAGGTCATGGAGACCATGGTCAGGCAGAAGATGTTCGTCCCCGGTGGCTCCGGCACCCAGTTCCAGAAGGCGCAGGCGATCTGGAGCAACGACCAGAAGGCACTGCTCTACCCGTCCGGTGGCTGGATCGAGAACGAGATGAAGAAGGCCACGAAGGCGGACTTCCAGATGACCGGATTTCCGTCGATGACGCTCACCGACAAGCCGGCGCTGCCCTGGGAGTCGCTCCGCGCGGCCGCCGGCGAGCCGTTCATCGTGCCCAGGCAGGGCAAGAACCCGGCCGGCGCCAAGGAGGTGCTGCGGGCGATGCTGTCGGAGAAGGCGGCCGCCAACTTCTCCAGGACGAAGCTGGCCCCGACGATCGTCAAGGGCACCGTGCCCGCCGACGGTTACGGATCGACGGCCCTCGTCTCGCAGACGACGATGCTGGACGCCGCGGGCACCAACATCTTCAACTACATGTTCGTCGAGACCTACGGGATGAACACCGACCAGCTGGTGCCGTGGAACTCGTTCCTCGCCGGTGACCTCGACGGCAAGGGGCTGACCTCGGCCCTGCAGAAGATCTCCGACAAGGTCCGGGAGGACGACTCCGTCGACAAGGTCAAGGTCAGCTAGCACCGCGATGAAGGACACGATCCCCACTGCCGAAACCGCGAGCCGCCGGCCCGAGCCGGCCGCTCGCGGTGGGCGGCCACGGCGCCGCAAGCTCACGTTCGACCGGGTGACGTTCTTCCTCGCGTTCCTCGGTGTCCCGCTGGCCATCTTCGTGATCTTCGTCCTGATCCCGTTCGGCCAGGCCATCTTCTGGGCGATGACCGACTGGCGCGGCTTCAGCCCGGACTACAACTTCGTCGGCTTCGACAACTTCACGAAGATGTTCCAGGACGACATCTTCCTGAAGGCGTTGCGCAACGTCGCACTCCTCGCGGTCTTCGTACCGCTGGTGACGCTGACGCTCGCCCTCGGGGTCGCCGTGGCCATCACCCTGGGAGGGCCGGGCAAGGGCCCCGTCCGAGGGATCCGGGGAGCGTCGTTCTACCGGATCATCTCGTTCTTTCCCTACGTCGTGCCGGCGATCATCGTCGGTCTGATCTGGGCGCAGATGTACGACCCGAACGCCGGGCTGCTCAACGGCGTCCTCACGGGCCTCGGCCTCGACCAGTTCGACACGTTCGCGTGGCTGGGCGAGAAGGCGGCGGCGATGCCGGCCGTGATGTTCGTCATCGTCTGGGGGCTCGTCGGATTCTACGCGGTGCTCTTCATCGCCGCGATCAAGGGGGTTCCCGCGGAGCTGTACGAGGCGGCGAGGATCGACGGGGCCGGCCGGTTCCGCACCACGATCTCGATCACCCTGCCGGCGATCCGGGACAGCGTGCAGACGGCGTACATCTACCTGGGCATCGCCGCCCTCGACGCGTTCGTCTACGTCCAGGCGATGGTGCCGAACGGCGGCCCGGACAACTCGACCCTGACGATCAGCCAGCGTCTGTTCAACGTCGCTTTCGCCAAGCAGCAGTTCGGCTACGCCACCGCGATGGGCGTCGTCCTCGCCGTCGTCACCCTGGTGTTCGCGGCGCTGGTGTTCCTCGTCAACCGCCTCACGGGCGGCGGCGAGGGCGAGAGCAAGAGGAAAGCACCTGGGTCCAGAGCTCGGCGTGCCGCAGCCAAGGGAGGTGCCGGGTGAGCGTCATCGCCGCCGACCGGAAGCGGGTCAGTGACCGTGAACCGGCGAAAGACCGGAAGCTGACGCGCGTCGCCGTGAGCAGCGACCGCAGATTCGCGGCGATCTCGCACGCCCTGCTGATCGTGTGGTCCGTGATCGTGATCGTGCCCATGCTGTGGGTGCTGATGTCGTCGTTCAAATCGACCGGCGAGATCCTTTCGTCGCCGTTCTCGCTGCCGGATCACTGGCGGATCGAGAACTACGCGAACGCGTGGACCGACGCGAGCATCGGAAGGTATTTCCTGAATTCCGTGATCGTCGTGGTCTCGGCACTGATCCTGGTGATGCTGCTCGGCGCGATGTGCGCCTACATTCTCGCCCGGTTCGAGTTTCCCGGCCGCCGGCTGATCTACTACGTCATGCTCGCCGGCCTGACTTTTCCGGTCTTTCTGGCGATCGTTCCGCTTTTCTTCCAGTTGCAGAACTTCGGGCTGCTGAACACGCGTCTCGGACTGATCCTCACCTATGTCGCGTTCGCGCTGCCGTTCACGATGTTCTTCCTCTACTCGTTCTTCCGGTCGCTGCCGCACGACGTGTACGAGGCCGCGCTGATCGACGGTGCAGGGGACTGGCGGGCGTTCTTCCAGGTGATGCTGCCGATGGCCAGTCCGGGCATGGCGGCAGTGGCGATCTTCAATTTCCTGGGCCTGTGGAACCAGTTCCTGCTGCCGGTGGCGCTCAACACCGACCAGGACATGTGGGTCCTCACCCAGGGCATGGCCGCCTACGCGTCCTCGCAGGTCTACGACATCGACTACGGCGCGCTGTTCGCGGCGATCGTGATCACGGTGGTGCCCGTACTGGCCGTGTACTGCGTCTTCCAGCGGCGGATCGCCGGTTCGGTGTCACAGGGAACCTTCCGCTGACCCACCGCCGCTCCACCCGTCGTACGCAGGGGTCCGGCCCCGGAGAGACAGCTCTCCGGGGCCGGACCCCTGTGGCGCACCGCGAGTAGTCGGCCGGGTACGGCCTGGAACCGATTTCTGTCAAGGTCTTGACGGCACTGGGCGATTCAGCGGAGTTTGGACTTCATAACTTGTACAAGGCCTCGTCGCCCCAGGGTGACGCGGGCCAGGGATGAGGGTGAGAGTCAATGGAGACTCCGGGGTCGCAGTCGTCGCTGCACCGAGCCAACTTGGAGCGGGTCGTCCGGGCAGTACGTCTTGCGGGTTCGCTCACCCAGGCCGAGATCGCGAGGACGACCGGTCTGTCCGCTGCCACGGTCTCCAACATCGTGCGGGAGCTCAAGGACAGCGGCACCGTCGAGGTGACCCCGACGTCGGCCGGGGGCCGCCGGGCCCGCGCCGTCTCGCTCAGCGGGGACGCCGGCATCGTGATCGGAGTCGACTTCGGCCACACCCACCTGCGGGTCGCGGTCGGGAACCTCGCCCACCAGGTGCTGGCGGAGGAGGCGGAGCCGCTGGACGTGGACGCCTCCTCGGCGCAGGGCTTCGACCGGGCGGAACAGCTGGTCAGCCGGCTGATCGAGGCGACCGGGGTGGATCGTTCCAAGGTCGCCGGGGTGGGCCTCGGTGTGCCGGGGCCGATCGACGTGGAGTCCGGCACGCTGGGATCCACCGCGATCCTGCCCGGCTGGTCCGGCACCCGGCCCGCCGAGGAGCTGCGGGGGCGGCTCGGCGTACCGGTGCACGTGGACAACGACGCCAACCTGGGCGCCCTCGGCGAGATGGTCTGGGGCAGCGGCCGGGGTGTGCGCGACCTGGCGTACATCAAGGTCGCCAGCGGTGTGGGGGCGGGTCTGGTGATCAGCGGCAAGATCTACCGAGGGCCGGGCGGAACTGCGGGCGAAATAGGACATATCACCCTTGACGAGTCGGGTCCGGTCTGCCGCTGCGGCAACCGCGGCTGCCTGGAGACCTTCACGGCCGCGCGCTACGTGCTGCCGCTCCTCCAGCCCAGCCACGGAACGGACTTGACCATGGAGGGCGTCGTACGGCTGGCGCGGGACGGCGACCCGGGCTGCCGGCGCGTGGTCGCCGACGTGGGGCGTCATATCGGGTCGGGTGTGGCCAATCTTTGCAACCTGTTGAATCCGAGCCGGGTGGTGCTCGGCGGCGATCTCGCCGAGGCGGGCGAGCTGGTCCTCGGGCCCATAAGGGAGTCTGTGGGACGCTATGCCATCCCCAGTGCGGCACGCCAACTGTCCGTGCTTCCGGGGGCACTTGGCGGCCGTGCGGAGGTGCTCGGCGCCCTCGCCCTGGCTCTGAGTGAAATGGGCGATTCGACCCTTTTGGACGGAACGGCGACGGGGTCCCTCGCCGCGTCCACCCCTGCCTTCACTTAGAGAACGGATGGCACCGTTGCCATCTCGTTAAGGATTTACTTCTTGACGTCGCACGCGCGGCCGAGTTGACTTCCAGCCACCTCGGCCGCAACGACGCGGCCTCGTCAGGGAGGTTTCTAGAAGTGAACACGCGTATGCGTCGTGCAGCCTTTGCCATTGCCGCGGGTGCGATGGCCGTCTCGCTCGCCGCCTGTGGCAGCGCCGCCGAGTCCGGCGACAAGAGCGACTCGGGTGACTCCGCCGCCAAGGGCGACAACATCAAGGTCGGCCTGCTCCTGCCGGAGAACCAGACCGCGCGGTACGAGAAGCTCGACAAGCCCTTGATCGAGAAGAAGGTCAAGGAGCTCACGAACAACAAGGGCGAGGTCGTCTACGCCAACGCCAAGCAGGACGCCAGCCTGCAGAACCAGCAGGTCGACACGATGGTGACCAACAAGGTCGACGTGCTCATCGTGGACGCGGTGGACGCCAAGGCCATCGCCGGCTCCGTGAAGAAGGCCAAGGAGGCCGGCATCCCGGTCGTGGCCTACGACCGCCTCGCCGAGGGGCCGATCGACGCCTACACGTCGTTCGACAACGTGACCGTCGGCAAGACGCAGGGCGAGGCCCTGCTGCAGGCGCTGGGCGACAAGGCCAAGAGCGGCCAGATCGTCATGATGAACGGCTCCTCCACCGACCCGAACGCCGCCATGTTCAAGGAGGGCGCGCACTCCGTCCTCGACGGCAAGGTGAAGGTCGGCCGCGAGTACGACACCAAGGAGTGGAAGCCGGAGAACGCCAACGCCAACATGCAGGGCGCCATCTCCGCGCTCGGCAAGGACAAGATCGTCGGCGTCTACTCCGCCAACGACGGCATGGCGGGCGGCATCATTACCGCTCTCAGGGCCGCGGGCCTGAAGAACATCCCGGTCACCGGCCAGGACGCCGAACTCGCCGGTGTGCAGCGCATCGTGACCGGTGAGCAGTACATGAGCGTCTACAAGCCGTACCCGCAGGAGGCGAACGTCGCCGCGGAGATGGCCGTCGCGCTGGCCCAGGGCAAGTCGCTGGACTCGATCGCCAAGGACAAGGTCGACAGCCCCACCGACAAGGGCATCCCGTCGGTGATCGTCCCGGTCGTGTCGCTGACCAAGGCGAACATCAACGACACCGTGATCAAGGACGGCATCTACACCGTCCAGGAGATCTGCACGGACAAGTACAAGGCCGCCTGCGACGCGATCAACCTGAAGTAAGCAGCCCCCGCCTCCCGTGACCCGGGGAGTCCGTGACCCGGACTCCCCTACGGGACCGGCTACCACACGCTTCCGCCGGCGCCCCGCACACCACAGCCCCGCAAGCTACGCGGGGCGCCGGACGGAAACACCCCCCAATCCTCTGCACAACCTCCCGCCGGGTCAGGCGGCGAAGGAGATGGTTCACGTGTCCGCTACGCCCGTGCTGGCGTTGCGCGGGGTCTCCAAGCGGTTCGGTGCCGTCCAGGCGCTCACCGACGTCGAGCTTGAGGTCCACGCCGGTGAAGTGGTCGCCCTGGTGGGCGACAACGGAGCCGGAAAGTCCACGCTGGTCAAGACGATCGCCGGCGTGCATCCCATCGATGAGGGCGTCATCGAGTGGGACGGCAAGCCGGTGCAGATCAGCAGGCCGCACGACGCCCAGAGCCTGGGCATCGCGACGGTCTACCAGGACCTCGCGCTGTGCGACAACATCGATGTCGTCGGCAACCTCTACCTGGGCCGGGAGCTCCGCAGGCGCGGCGTCCTGGACGAGGTGGAGATGGAGCGCCGCTCCCGCGAGCTCCTCGACACCCTGTCGATCCGCATCCCCAGCGTCCGTATCCCGATCGCCTCGCTCTCCGGCGGTCAGCGCCAGGTCGTGGCCATCGCCCGCTCCATGCTCGGCGAGCCCAAGCTGGTCATCCTCGACGAGCCCACCGCGGCCCTCGGCGTCGAGCAGACCGCGCAGGTCCTCGACCTGGTCGAGCGGCTCCGGGAGCGCGGCCACGCGGTCATCCTCATCAGCCACAACATGGCCGATGTGAAGGCCGTGGCGGACAAGGTCGCCGTCCTGCGCCTCGGGCGCAACAACGGCGTCTTCGAGGTCAAGTCGACCTCGCAGGAAGAAATCATCTCCGCCATCACGGGCGCCACGGACAACGCCGTGACCCGTCGTGCGGCGCGCACCAATGGGGAGATCGCGAAGTGAGCACCGAGAAGACCTCCACCCCCACCGCCGAAGACAAGTCCGCGGCCAACCCCGAAGCGGCCGCCAAGGCGGTCACCGTGGTCGACCCGCGCCTGCTGGTGCGCGAGCAGGGCCTCGCGGGCTACTGGAACGAGTTCAAGCGGAAGATGAAGGCCGGTGACCTCGGCTCCATACCCGTCGTGGTCGGCCTGCTGATCATCTGGGCCATCTTCACCAGCCTGAACGGCAACTTCCTCACCGCCGGCAACTTCTCCGACATGTCCGTCGCCATGGTCGGCACCGGCATGATCGCCGTCGGCATCGTCTTCGTCCTGCTGCTCGGCGAGATCGACCTGTCGGTCGGTTCCGTCAGCGGTGTCGCGGGCGCCACGTTCGCCGTGCTGAACATCACGCACGGCATGAACGAGATCCTGGCCCTGGTGCTGGCGATCCTCACCGGCACGGTCGCCGGCGCGATCCACGGCTTCATCTTCGCCCGGATCGGCGTCCCGGCCTTCGCCGTCACCCTCGCCGGCCTGCTGTTCTGGCAGGGCTTCATGCTCCAGATCCTGGGCGACAACGGCACCATCAACCTGGACAGCGACGGGCTGGTCGTCAAGCTGACCAGCTACTACTTCACCGACGTGGCCGCCGCGTACGGTCTGGCGCTGCTCGCGACCGTGGCGTACTTCCTCGCCGCGTTCTTCGACAACCGCCGCCGTGAGGCCGCCGGTGTGCCCTCCCGCCCGCTGAACGAGATCATCGTGCGGACGGTGCTGCTCGCGATCCTGGCGTTCGCCGTCGCGATCGTGTTCAACCAGTACAAGGGCCTGCCGCTGGCCGTGGTGGTCTTCCTGGCCTTCCTGGTCCTCACGGACTTCGTGCTGCGCCGTACCTCCTACGGCCGCAAGGTGTTCGCGCTCGGCGGCAGCGTCGAGGCGTCCCGCCGTGCGGGCATCAACGTGGAGCTGATCCGGATATCGGTCTTCGCGATCGCCGGTACCTTCGCCGCGATGGGCGGCCTGTTCGTCGCGTCGAAGATCGCCTCCGCCAACCAGGGCGCCGGTACCGGTGAGTTCCTGATGAACGTCATCGCCGCCGCCGTCATCGGCGGTACGTCCCTCTTCGGTGGCCGCGGCCGCACGTGGGACGCGCTGCTCGGTGTGATGGTCATCGTCTCCATCCAGTACGGGCTCGCGCTGGAGGGCATCGCCTCGCCGGTGCAGTACATGATCACCGGTGGTGTGCTGCTCGCGACGGTCGTCATCGACGCCGTCACCAGGAAGACGCAGAAGTCCGCGGGGCGGGCCTAGTCGGTTCGCCGCGGGTGAGCCGGGGCTGATCGCGCAACGCGCGGAGCCGCATGCCGCTCCAGTCCCGCGCCCCGTCAAGGGCCTCATCGTCGCCCGGTGCCTTCACAGGTGCCGGGCAACGGTGTTTCCGGCGTCAGGCGGTGGTGACGGCCAGGCTTACGCCTATGGCTATGAAGAGCCAGCCCGTCGTCAGGTCCCAGCGGTGGCGGACGCGTGGGCGGGCGAGGACGGTCCGTAACCGGGCGGCCACGGTGACCAGGGCGAACCAGAAGACGACACCGATCAGGACGTCCAGGACGCCGAGGAGGAGGATCGGCCGTGCGGGTGAGTCCGTGCCGTGCACGAACTGCGGCAGGACGCTGAGGAAGAACAGGGCCGCCTTCGGGTTGAGCACGTTGGTGAGAAATCCCTCGGTGAAGCCCGACCGGCCGCGCGCCGGTTCGTCCTCGGGCGCCGCCGCCCCGGTGCCGTGTTCGCGGGCGGTCCGCCGGGCCGCCAGGACCGCCCGGACCCCCAGGTACACCAGGTACGCCGCGCCGAGCAGCTTGACGGCGCCGTAGACCACGGGGGAGCGGGCCGCGATCAGCGACAGGCCGGCAGCGGCGGCCAGCATGTGCACGCACAGCCCCGTCTGGGCGCCCAGCGCCGCGGCCCGCCCTTGGGCGGGACTGTCGGCGGCCGAGCGCACCACCGCCAGGAAGTCCGGCCCCGGGACCAGATAGGCCACCACGACGACACCGAGGAAACCCGTCAGGTCCACCGACATCCGCACTCCTCGGCCCGCCCGGCGGCCGGTCCGCCGTCCGACGGTCTTCCGGTACCCGTACGGGACGCGGACAGGCGGACGGGCGGCGGGAGGGCTCGACGCCTCGTTCGTGGGTACTGCTGATCGGGTGACGTACGACGCACCGCCCGGAGAACGGCCGCCCGGGCGGAAGATTAGACTCGACCCGCCCGGCAACAGCTCGATCAGCTCTACTGCAAGGAGGCACGGGTGCCGCTGCTGACCCGCATCACGGGACCGCGCGATCTGGACCGGCTCACCCTGGAGGAGCTCGACCAGCTGGCCGGGGAGATCCGGACCTTCCTCGTCGACGCGGTCTCCAAGACCGGCGGCCACCTCGGCCCCAACCTCGGTGTGGTGGAGCTCACCCTCGCCCTGCACCGGGTCTTCGAGTCCCCCAAGGACAAGGTCCTGTGGGACACCGGTCACCAGTCCTACGTGCACAAGCTGCTGACCGGCCGGCAGGACTTCTCCCGGCTGAAGATGAAGGGCGGCCTGTCCGGCTACCCCTCGCAGGCCGAGTCCGAGCACGACGTCATCGAGAACAGCCACGCCTCCACCGTCCTCGGCTGGGCCGACGGCATCGCCAAGGCCAACCAGCTGATGAAGCGGGACGACAGCCACGTCGTCGCGGTCATCGGCGACGGCGCCCTCACCGGCGGCATGGCCTGGGAGGCGCTCAACAACATCGCCGACGCCAAGGACCGCCCGCTGGTCATCGTCGTCAACGACAACGAGCGCTCCTACTCGCCCACCATCGGCGGCCTCGCCAACCACCTGGCGACCCTGCGCACCACCGACGGCTACGAGCGCTTCCTGACCCGCACCAAGGACCTCCTGGAGCGCACCCCGGTCGTCGGCCAGGCCCTCTACGACACCCTGCACGGCGCGAAGAAGGGCCTGAAGGACTTCATCGCCCCGCAGGGCATGTTCGAGGACCTCGGCCTGAAGTACGTCGGCCCCATCGACGGCCACGACATCGAGGCCCTGGAGTCCGCGCTGGCCCGCGCCAAGCGGTTCAACGGCCCGGTCATCGTGCACTGCCTCACCGAGAAGGGCCGCGGCTACCAGCCCGCCCTCCAGGACGAGGCGGACCGCTTCCACGCCGTCGGCAAGATCCACCCCGACACGGGCCTGCCGATCGCCACCTCGGGCGCCGACTGGACGTCCGTCTTCGGCGAGGAGATGGTCAAGCTCGGCGAGGAGCGCGAGGACGTCGTCGCCATCACCGCCGCCATGCTCCAGCCGGTCGGCCTCGACAAGTTCGCCAAGCGTTTCCCCGACCGCGTCTACGACGTCGGCATCGCCGAGCAGCACGGCGCCGTCTCCGCGGCCGGCCTCGCCCACGCGGGCGTCCACCCCGTCTTCGCCGTCTACGCCACCTTCCTCAACCGCGCCTTCGACCAGGTGCTCATGGACGTGGCCCTGCACAAGTGCGGCGTCACCTTCGTGCTCGACCGGGCCGGTGTCACCGGCACCGACGGCGCCTCCCACAACGGCATGTGGGACATGTCGATCCTCCAGGTGGTGCCCGGACTGCGGCTCGCCGCCCCGCGCGACGCCGACCAGGTCCGCGCCCAGCTCCGCGAGGCCGTCGCCGTCGAGGACGCCCCCACCGTGGTGCGCTTCTCCAAGGGCGCCGTCGGCCCCGCCGTGCCCGCCGTGGGCCGCGTCGGCGGCATGGACGTCCTGCGCGAGCCCGGCACCGACACGCCCGACGTGCTGCTCGTCTCCGTGGGAGCGCTCGCGCCGATGTGCCTGGAGATCGCCTCCCTGCTGGACCGGCAGGGCATCTCCACCACCGTCGTCGACCCGCGCTGGGTCAAGCCCGTCGACGAGGCCATGGCGCCGCTCGCCGAGAAGCACCGCGTCGTCGTGACCGTCGAGGACAACTCGCGCGTCGGCGGTGTCGGCTCCGCGGTCGCGCAGGCCCTGCGCGACGCCGGGGTGGACATGCCGTTGCGTGACTTCGGCATCCCGCCGCGGTTCCTCGACCACGCCTCGCGCGCCGAGGTGATGACCGAGATCGGTCTGACCGCCCCGGACATCGCCCGTCAGGTCACCGGCCTGGTGGCGAAGCTGGACGGCCGGTACGAGCGGTCCTCCGCCGACGCCGTCGACGCGGTGGAGCCCGCCCGGGACTGACCCGCCGTCCGCGCGCGACCCGCCGTCACCGGTCCGGCCGCGCGCACGTGGTCCGAACGGGCCGCGCGTGCCACCGTGAAGTGTGGCGCGCGCGGCCCGTTCGCGTGAAGGCGTCCGTGCCGGGGCATACGAACCACGCCCCCTCTCGATCATGTCGAGGACGACAAGCGTGGGAGGTACCCGTGACAAGCCCCCTCTTCCGGACGAAGAAGGTAGAGCAGTCCATCCGCGACACCGAGGAGCCCGAGCACGCCCTCAAGAAGTCCCTGTCCGCGCTGGACCTCACCGTCTTCGGCGTCGGTGTCATCATCGGCACCGGCATCTTCGTCCTCACCGGTACGGTCGCCAAGGACAACGCCGGGCCCGCCACGGCCCTGGCGTTCGTGGTGGCCGGCGTCGTCTGCGCGCTCGCCGCGCTCTGCTACGCCGAGTTCGCCTCCACCGTCCCCGTGGCGGGCTCCGCGTACACGTTCTCGTACGCCTCCCTGGGTGAGCTTCCGGCCTGGATCATCGGCTGGGACCTGGTCCTGGAGTTCGCGCTCGGCACGGCGGTGGTGGCCGTCGGCTGGTCGGGCTACATCCAGTCGCTCATGGACAACGCGGGCTGGGAGATGCCCGCCGCCCTCGGCAGCCGTGAGGGCTCCGACGTCTTCGGCTTCGACATCCTCGCCGCCGTCCTGGTGCTGGTCCTCACCGGCATCCTGGTCCTCGGCATGAAGCTGTCCGCCCGGGTCACCACGGTCGTCGTCGCCATCAAGGTGACCGTCGTCCTGGTCGTCATCATCGCCGGTGCCTTCTTCATCACCGCCGACAACTACGACCCGTTCATCCCGGACTCCAAGCCCGTGCCCGCCGGGGACAGTCTCGACTCCCCGCTCATCCAGCTGATGTTCGGCTGGGCCCCCGCCAACTTCGGCGTGATGGGCATCTTCACCGCCGCCTCCGTGGTGTTCTTCGCCTTCATCGGCTTCGACATCGTCGCCACGGCCGCCGAGGAGACCAAGAACCCGCAGCGCGACATGCCCCGCGGCATCCTCGGCTCCCTGCTCATCTGCACCCTGCTCTACGTCCTGGTGTCGATCGTCGTGACCGGCATGCAGCACTACACCGAGCTGTCCGTGGACGCCCCGCTCGCCGACGCGTTCAAGGCCACCGGGCATCCCTGGTACGCCGGCTTCATCAGCTTCGGGGCCGCCGTCGGCCTGACGACCGTCTGCATGATCCTGCTGCTCGGCCAGACCCGCGTCTTCTTCGCGATGAGCCGCGACGGACTGCTGCCCCGGTTCTTCTCCCGGGTCCACCCCCGGTTCAAGACCCCGCACCGGCCGACCATCCTGCTCGGTGTCCTCATCGCGATCCTGGCCGGCTTCACCCCGCTCAACGAACTGGCCGCGCTGGTGAACATCGGCACGCTGTTCGCCTTCGTCATCGTCGCCATCAGCGTGCTCATCCTGCGCCGCACCCGGCCCGACCTGCCCCGCGCGTTCCGCACCCCCTGGGTGCCGGTGCTGCCGATCGTGTCGGTGGCGGCCTCGCTGTGGCTGATGCTCAACCTGCCTACAGAGACCTGGGTCCGGTTCGGCGTCTGGATGGCGATCGGCATCGTCGTGTACTTCCTCTACAGCCGCAGCCACAGCCGGCTGGCCGGCGGGGAGGACGCGGAGACCGGAGCCGTCGGACCGTCCGGCAAGGGACCCGGCTGACCCGTTTCCCGGCGGGCCCGGCCCCGCGAGCCCGGGGCGCGCACCCGAGCGGTGCGCGCCCCGGGCTCCGGCACGTCAGGAGGCGAACGCCAGGACGACGTTGTGGCCGCCGAACCCGAAGGAGTGGCTGACCGCCACCCGGACGTCCTGCCGGCGCGGCTCCTTGGTGACGCAGTCGATGCCGAAGCCCGCCGCGGGCGCCCGCAGATTCCCCACCGGAGGCACCGTGCGGTGCTGGAGGGTCAGCACCGTCAGCGCCGCCTCGACGGCGCCCGCCGCCCCCAGGCTGTGCCCCAGGACGCCCTTCGGCGCGGTCACGCTCGGCCGGTGCGGCAGCACCCGGGAGATCAGCGCCGCCTCGCCCGCGTCGTTCAGCGGCGTGGACGTCCCGTGCGCGTTGACGTGGTCGACGTCGCCCGGGACCAGGCCCGCGTCCGCGAGGGCCGTGCGCAGGGCGTCCTCCGCGCCCCGGCCGTCCGGGTCCGGCGCCGTCGGATGGTGCGCGTCCGAGGCGCTGCCGCAGCCCACGAGCCGGGCCCGTACGGACGCGCCGCGCGCCGCCGCGTCCGCGGCGCGCTCCAGCACGAGGACGCCCGCGCCCTCCGCGAGGACGAAGCCGTCCCGGTCCTCGGCGAACGGCCGGGACGCGGAGGCCACCGCGTCGGTGCGTCCGGACAGCGTGCCCATTCGCCAGAACCCGGCGGCCGCCAGCGGGCCGACGGCCGCCTCGGTGCCGCCCGCCACGGCGACGTCGCACCGGCCGGCCGCCAGCAGGTCGCGGGCCACGGCGAGGGCGGTGGCGCCGGACGCGCACGCGGTGGCCGGGGCCAGGGCCGGACCGCGCGCCCCGAGGTCGATGGACACCTCCCCGGCCGCCATGTTCGGCAGGATCTGAGGGACGGTCAGCGCGGACACCTGATCGGCGCCCCGCTGCTCCAGGCGCCTGCCCTGCTCCTCGCGCACCGCGTCCGCGCCGATGCCGCAGCCGATGACGACGGCGACCCGCCGGGCGTCCCACGTCACGGGGTCCAGACCGGCGTCGTGGACGGCCTCCCGGGCGGCCAGCACCGCCAGCACGGTGTTGCGCGCCATGCGCCACGAGGCGCGCCCGACGCGCCGGTCCAGCTCCTCGCGGGACAGCGGGACGCGGCAGGAGAAGTCCACGGGCAGCCCCGCCAGCACCGGGTCGTGGGACGCCGTCCCCACGCCCCGGCACACCCCCTCCCAGGTCGCGGCGACGCCCTCCCCGGCGGGGGTGACCAGGCCCAGACCCGTGACGGCGACGGTCATGCGGGGCCCACCGGCCGCGCGCCCTCCGCCCGCAGCGCGTCGAGGTGCCGGGCGACCTCCTCCAGGGTGGCGGTGCGGGAGGCCGCCTCGGTGCTCACCCGCACGCCGAGGCGTTCGTGGAGCACGAGCACCAGCTCGGTCAGGGCCAGCGAGTCGAGGTCCAGCTGCCCGAAGGTGCGCCGGGGCTCGATCTCGTCCTCGGGGACGCGGAAGGAGCTGGTCAGGACGGATCGGAGAACGTCGTAGGAGTCCGGCACGGTGTGTCCTTGCTGGGGTGGGGGAGGGACGGGGCGAGCTCCGCGACGCCCTCGTCGAACGAGACGGGCGGTACGAAGCCGAGGTCGCGGCGCGCCGCGGTGAGGTCGAAGTGGTGCGGGTGCAGCAGCTCCTCGACGAGGAACCGGCTCAGGGCGTGCGTGCGGGTGCTGCCGGCCAGGCGCAGCAGGGTGTCGGCCGCCGTCGCCGCGCCGGCCGCCAACGGGGGCGGTACGGCGCACCAGCGGGCGCGGATCCCGGCGGCCCGCAGGAAGTGCCCGGTGATCTCGCGCAGGGTGCGCGGGTCGCCCTGGCCGACGAAGTAGGCCCGGCCGCCCGCCTCCGGGTGGTCCCGCAGCCGGTCCAGGGCGAGCAGATGGGCGTGCGCGGCGGTGCGGACGTGGGTGGTGTCGACGAGGTTGCCGCCGTCTCCCGGCATCGGCAGCAGTCCGCCCCGCACGGCGCGTGCGAGGGCGGGCACGAAGTGCGGGTCGCCCGGCCCCCAGACGATGTGCGGGCGCAGCGACACCGTCGCCAGGTCCGGGCCGTGCGCGGCGAGCACCATCGCCTCCGCCCGCGCCTTGGACGCCGGGTAGGGAGCCAGGTGCCGGAGCGCGTACGGCAGGCTCTCGTCGACGCCCTCCAGGCCGCCGGGGCGGAAGACGACGCTGGCGGTGGAGGTGAACACCAGCGTGCGCACCCCGTGGGCACGGCACTGCGCGATCACGTGCCGGGTGCCGGTGACGTTGGTGGTCCAGTACGGCCGGGGCGGGCCACTGACCCCGGCCAGGGCGGCGTTGTGGACGACGGCGTCCTGGCCGGCGACCGCCCGGGAGACCGCGCCGGCGTCGGCGAGGTCGCCCAGGTGCTGGCGGACGCCGAGCCGGTGCAGCGCGGCGCTGTGCCGCCGGTTCAGGGAGGTCACGGTGTCCCCGCGGACGCGCAGGCGGCGGCAGAGTGCCAGGCCGAGGAAGCCGCTCCCTCCGGTGACGAGCACCTTCATGTCAGCCTCCCGCGCAGCCGCCGGGCGGCCCAGCCGGACAGCCGGTGCCGGTCGATCTTGGAGTTGTGCCGGGGGTCGGTGGGGAAGCCGGGGTGCAGCAGGAAGGCGCCCACCCGGTGGCCGTCCGGGTGCTTGCGCACGACGTCCCGCACGGCCGCCAGGGCCCCGGCGCGGGGCGCGGAGGGCAGCGGTTCCACGCAGAGCACGGGCAGTTCGCGGCGGGCCGTGCCGACGCCGACCAGGGCGGTACGCCGTACGCCCGGCACGGTGTCCGCGGTGGCCTCGAGGTCCTCGGGGGCGAGGGTGAAGGCGGCGCCCGTGTCCGTGTCGACTCCGGTGACCAGGTGGGCCCTGCGGCCCAAAAACCACAGCCGGCCCTCCTCGTCGATCCGGCCGAGGTCGCCCGTGCGATGCAGCAGGCCCTCGTCGGTGACGCTCTTGGTGGCGGCGTCGGCGTCCGGGCGCCCGGAGTAGGCGGGACTGACGGTGGGTCCGCCCACCGCGATCTCTCCGGCCCCGGTGGCGTCGGCGTCCAGGATCCGGGCCCATACGCCGGGCAGCGGGCGGCCCAGGCAGGTACCGGCGTGTCCGACGGGCGGGGCGGAGCGGGTGTCGCGCAGTTCGTGGTCGCCGATCGAGGAGACGGGCAGGCACTCCGTCGCGCCGTACACGCTGCGGATGTCCGCGTCGTCCGGGACCACGGCGCGCAGGGCGTCCGCGAGGCCGACGCGCAGCGGGGCGCCGAAGGACAGCACCTGCCGCACCGAGGGCAGCCTGATGCCGTGGCGGACGCAGTGCCGCGCGAGCAGGGTGAGCACGGCGGGTGACGCCAGGACGACGGTGGCGCGGTGTTCCAGGACGGGGCCCACCACCTCCTGCGGCCGGGTGCGGGCCGGGGCCAGGTGGTTGACCGCAGGGACGACGGTGACCGGTCCCAGCAGCGGGCCGAGCAGCGCGACGGGCAGGAAACCGGCGAGGAGGACGTCGTCGGGCCGGGGTCCGATCAGCGTGGTCAGCGCGTCGAGTTGTCCGGCCAGCGTGGAGAGGCGGTACTCGGCGCCCTTGGGCCGTCCCGTGGAGCCGGAGGTGAAGGCGATCAGGGCGGTGTCGTCGCCGTCGGGCTCGTGGAGGCCGGGCGGCGCGACCGGGCCGGCGTCCGGCGCCGTGGTGACCAGCCGCCGTACGCCCGGGACCGGGACCGGGCCGGTGACCAGGGGGACGCGCACGTGGGGCCGGCCCCAGCGCAGGACGCGGCGCCCGAGGTGGGCCAGGGCCTCGCCGACGAACACGTCCGGGGCGACGTCCTCCAGACAGCGGCTCACCTCGGCGCGCGGCTCGATGAGTACGGGGACGGCGCCGAGCACGCCGAGGGCGTAGGTGACGGCCGTCAGGTCGTGGGCGTCGCGCGTCATCACGACGGCCTTGTGGCCGGGGCGTACCCCGGCGTCGTGCAGGGCCCGGGCGATCCGGTGGCAGCGGCGCAGCAGTTCGCCCCGGCCGGCCCCGCGGGACGTGCCCCCGCGGCAGGTCACCAGGGCCAGGCCGTCGGGCCGTTCGGCCAGCCGGGCGGCGAGCCCGGAAACGGTCGCGGTCATGCTGCTCCTGGGACGTCGCGGAGGGGACGGGCGGGTGCGGGTGCCGTGTCGTCCTTGGCGGTGGTGGTCATCGTGCCCCCCGGGATGTCGTGGAGGGGACGGGCGGGTGCGGGTGCCGTGTCGCCCCTGACGGTGGTGGTCATCGTGCTCCCAGGAAGTCGCGGATGAGGTAAGCCAGTTCGGGGGCCGCGTCCTCCATCACGTAGTGGCCGGCCTCCGGGAAGCGGTGCACGGCGGCCCGGGGGAAGTGACGCTCCCACTCGCCCAGCAGGCCGGGGGTGAAGACGGGATCGCGCATGCCCCAGCCGACGAGCAGCGGCAGCTCCGCCAGCCCCGGTCCGTCGGCGGGCGGTTCGAGGAGCCGCCAGACGGGGTCGGCCGGGTCGCGGGGGATCGCCCGTACGGCGTCGGTCACCGCCCCGCGTTCCGTGCGGCGGGCGTACGGCCGCAGGGACGCGCGGCGTTCGGCGGGGGACAGCGGACGGTGCACACCGGCCCGCACGGCGGTCCGCGCGAAGCCGTTGGTCAGATGGACCAGGCCGGCGACCGGCCGGTGGTCCCGGATCCAGCGCAGGTAGAACGGCAGCCGGAACCCCTCGGGGAAGGGGAAGGCCACGGTGTTGCAGACGACGAGCCGCTCCACCACGCCCGGGTTGCGCAGCGCCCAGGCCGCGCCGAGCGGGCCGCCCCAGTCGTGCAGCACGAACGTCCACCCCCGCGGGGGCAGCCCCCGGTCCCGCACCAGGTGGCGGTGGAGGGCGTCCAGGCCCTCCAACTGCGCCTCGTACGGGTCGGGCACCCCGCCCGCCGGACGCAGGTGCCGGGACAGCCCGAACCCCGGCAGGTCGGGTGCCAGGCAGCGGGCGTGCGGGGCCAGCCGGTGCAGCAGTTTGCGCCAGACGTAGCTCCACGACGGATTGCCGTGCAGGAACAGCACCGGACGCCCGCTGCCGAGGTCGAGGTAGTGCTGCCCCGTCACCGGCACGCGCCGCCAGTGCCCCGGGCCCGGGTAACCGGGCATCAGCCGCTCCAGCACGTCGGACGCGGGCGCCCGCCCCGCCCGCACGGTCACCACCGGACCAGGGCCAGACCGAAGCTGAACCCGCTGGCCAGGCCGATCATCGCCACCAGGTCGCCGCGCTCGACGCGGTCGGCGCGCACCGCCTTGGTCAGCTGCAACGGCAGGGAGGCCGCCGCGCAGTTGCCGTGCTCGGCCACGGCGGGCATGCACCGGTCCTCCGGCAGTCCGAACATGTCGAGCGTCTCCCGGTACTGCGGCATCGCGATCTGGTGGAAGGCGACGAAGGCGCAGGAGGACACCGCGCCCAGCTCCTGCGCGGCCGTCTCGACGATGCGCGGCAGCGCGTCGAGGGCACCCTGCCGCAGGTCGCCGTTGAGCCGCAGCGTGGTGTGGTCGTCGTGCACCGACAGGTGGTGCATGCTGCCGCCGCCGGCCACCGTGCAGGCCTCCCAGGCCGCGGAGTTGCTGACGAAGCGCATCGACAGGACACCGGGGTCGCCGTCGCCCGCCGGCCCGGCGGTGAGGACCATCGCGGCGCCCGCGTCGGATGCGGTGTAGCCCGGCAGGGCCCGCAGCAGGGTCTGCCGGTCGGGGGCGTGCCAGCGGGTCGCCAGGGTGGCGGGCTCGCCGCAGGCGATCAGGACCGTGCGGTAGCGGCCCGCCTCGATGAAGGAGGTGGCCACCTCCATCGCGTTGAGGACGCTGTTGCAGGCGTTCTTCACGTCGAACACCGGGCAGTCGGCGCCGAGTTTCGCGGCGACCAGATGCGAGGTGGCGGGCTCGATCAGGTCCTGCGCGGTGGACGCGAACAGCAGCAGGTCCACGTCGCCGATCTTCAGCCCCGCGTCGTCGAGCGCCTGGCGGGCGGCGGCCACGGCGAGGTCGGAGGCGTTCTCGCCGTCCTCGTGCACATGGACGCCGCGCACCCCGGTGAGGTCCTCCAGCAGGCCGGGAGGCGGCGCGTAGCCGCCGGTCGCGGCGATGCGGTCGCGGGTCTCCTCCATGGTCCGGTAGCGGGACGGCAGATGAGCGGCGACGGCCGCGATGCGGGCACGTAGGGCTTCGGGCACCGCGTCACCGTAGCGGCGACGCCCCCGCCCACCAGGCCGGAACGTCCTCCGGACGATCATCTTCACCCCAACGAGTGGGCGCCGCTGGCCTTTTCGAACCGGGATGTTCTCTACTCCGCTGACAAAGCTGGCAATCGGCGCGAGAGGGCGGGAACTTGGCGATGCAGGAGTGCGAACGAGCTGTTGCGGTGGTGGGGGTCGGCTGCCGGCTTCCCGGAGGCATCACCGATCTGGACGGGCTGTGGTCCGTGCTGCGCGAGGGGCGGGACATGGTCGGGGAGATGCCCGCCGACCGCTTCCCCAAGGACCGCACGGTCGACCCGGGAGCGGTCCGCCCGGGCCGCAGCTACACCGCCGCCGGCGGCTTCCTGCCGGACGTGGCGTCCTTCGACGCCGCCTACTTCGGCATGTCGCCCGCCGAGGCCCGGCACGTCGACCCGCAGCAGCGGCTGCTGCTGGAGATGGCCGCCGAGGCCCTGGACGACGCCGGCGTGCCCGCCGAGTCGCTGGCCGGGTCGGACACCAGCGTGTATGTGGGCGTCTCGGACCCGGCGTACGGCGTCGGCCTGTCGATGACGCAGGACCACACCAGCCCGCACACCATGCCCGGCGCCACCCTGTCCATCACCGCCAACCGCCTGTCGTACGCCTTCGACCTGCGCGGCCCCAGCATGGCCGTCGACACCGCCTGCTCCTCCGCGCTGGTCGCCCTGGACCGCGCCTGCCGCACCCTGCACGAGGGCACCGGCCGCGTCGCCCTGGCCGCCGGCGTCAACGTCCTGATCAGCCCCTACTCGTTCGCCGGGTTCTCGTACGCCGGCATGCTGTCCCGGCGCGGGCGCTGCGCGGCCTTCT
This sequence comes from Streptomyces sp. CNH189, assembly GCF_000527195.1. Taxonomy (NCBI): domain Bacteria; kingdom Bacillati; phylum Actinomycetota; class Actinomycetes; order Kitasatosporales; family Streptomycetaceae; genus Streptomyces; species Streptomyces sp. CNH189. Next base: position 193,435 of record NZ_AZUS01000007.1, on the reverse strand, counting down.
CCGCCGACGCCGACGGCTTCGTCCGTGCCGAGGGCGGCGCCGTCCTCGTCCTCAAACGCCTCGCCGACGCGGTCGCGGACGGCGACCGGATCCACGCCGTGCTCGCCGCCACCGGCAACAACACCGACGGCCGCAGCACCGGCATGATCGTGCCCAGCGCGAAGACGCAGGAGGCGCTGCTGCACGAGGTCTACGCGCGGGCCGGCGTCGGCCCCGACGACCTGCTGTACGTCGAGGCGCACGGCACCGGCACCCAGGCCGGCGACCCCGCCGAGGCCGAGGCCATCGGCCGCGCCCTCGGCACGCGCCGCAGCAGCGGCCCGCTGCCGATCGGGTCGGTGAAGTCGAACCTCGGCCACCTGGAGCCCGCCTCCGGCATGGCGGGTCTGCTCAAGGCGATCCTGGTGCTGCGCCACCGGCTCGTCCCGGCCTCCCTGCACGCCCTCCCGCTCAACCCCCGCATCGACTTCGACGGCCTGAACCTCGCCCCCGCCGTCGAGCCCGTCCCGGTGCCGGACGGCGACCGGGCCGCCGTCGGCGTGAGCGCCTTCGGCTTCGGCGGGGCCAACGCCCACGCCGTGGTCGTCCCGCCGCCCGCCGCCCCGGAACCGGAGCCGGAGCCCGACCGGCCCGCACGCCCGCTGCCCCTGATGGTGTCCGCACGCTCCGGCGCGGCGCTGAAGGACATGGCCGGCCGCATGGCCGAGCGGCTGCGGGCCGCGGACCCGGGGGAGTTCCACGACCTGGCCCGCACCAGCACCGTACGGCGCACCGCGCACCCGCACCGCGCCGCCGTCCTGGCCGCCGGTCCGGCGGACGCCGCCCGCCAGCTGGACCTCCTGGCGGCCGCGGAACCCGCGCACGGGGCCGTGGTGCGCGTGAGCGAACGGGAGGGCACCGCGTTCGTCTACGCGGGGAACGCCTCCCAGTGGCCCGGCATGGGAGCCGACCTGCTCGACGCCGAGCCGGTCTTCCGCCGGGCCGTCGAGGAGGCCGACGCGGCCCTCGCCCCGCATCTCGGCCGGTCCGTGATGAAGGAGCTAGCCCACCCGGCGCCGCGCACCTGGCAGCGCACCGAGGTCGCACAGCCCGCCCTGTTCGCCGTGCAGGCCGGGCTCACCGCCCTGCTCGCCTCGTACGGCGTGCGGCCCGGCGCGGTGGCCGGACACAGCGTCGGCGAGGTTGCCGCCGCGCACGCCGCCGGGATCCTCACCCTGGAGCAGGCCGCCCTGGTGATCGCCGAACGCAGCCGCACCCAGGGCACCACCGCCGGCCGGGGCCGCATGGCCGCCGTCGGCCTGCCCGAGGAAGCGGCCCGCGAGGAACTCGCCGCCTATGACGGCGCGTTGGAGATCGCGGGTGTCAACAGCGACCGGGACGTGACCGTCGCCGGAGATCCCGACGCGCTCGCCGCCTGGGGCGCCGGCCTCACCGCCCGCGGCGTGTTCTTCCGCGACCTCGGCCTGGACTACGCCTTCCACAGCCGGGCCATGAACCCCATCCGCGAGCCGCTGCTCACCGCCTTGGACGGACTCGCCCCCGCCCGCGCCCGCATCCCGTTCGTCTCCACCGTCACCGGCACCCTCCTGGACGGGCCCGAGCTGGACGCCTCGTACTGGTGGCGCAACGTGCGTGAACCGGTCAGGTTCGCCGAGGCCGCCGCCCGACTCACCGACGGGCACGCGGGCACCCTCGTGGAGATCGGCCCGCACCCGGTGCTCCGCCCCTACCTGCGCCGCACCGGCGCCACCTGCGTGCCCACCCTGCACCGCGAGGGCGACGGCCCCCGCGAGACGGCCGCCGCGGTCGCCGCCGTCCTCGCCGCCGTGCCCGGCACGGACCTCGGCGCGCACTTCCCCCGCCAGGGCCGCGTCGTCGACCTGCCCGCCTACCCCTGGCAGCGGCAGCGGTACTGGCACGGCACTCCACAGGGCCTGGTCAGCGGCACCAGCGGCAACGGCCTGCTCGACCACCCGCTGGTCGGCGAGCGGATGCCCGCCCCGCACCCGGTGTGGCACGGCACCGTCGAACCCCAGCTGGTGCCCTGGCTCGGCGACCACAAGATCGGCGACGACGTCCTCATGCCGGCCGCCGCCTACGTCGACATGGCGCTCAGCGCGGGCCGAATGGCCTTGGACCGCCCCGTCGAGGTACGGCACCTGGAGATCGGCCGGCCACTGTCCGTGCCGTGGCCCGACCCGACCCCGGTCGCCCTCCAGACCGCCGTCACCCCGGACGACGGCGCGCTCACCGTCAGCGTCCGCGAGGAACTCCACGGGGAGTGCCAACCCGTCGTCCGCGCCCAGGTCCGCACCCTGCTCGGCGCCGCACCGGAGCGGCTCGACGTGGACGCGCTGCGCGCCCGCTGCGAACGGACCCTCGACGGAGACGCGTTCTACCGCATGTGCCACGCCATCGGCCTGAACTGCGGCCCCGACTTCCAGCTCATCGACCGCATCGACGCGGGCGACGGCGAGGTGCTGGTCTCCTACCGGCTGCGGCACGACGCCGCCGCCTTCACCGCCCACCCGGTCCTGCTCGACGCCCCGCTCCAGGCCACCGTCGCCCTCGCCGGACCGACGGCGGAGTCCGCCGGATTCCTGCCCACCGTGTTCGGCGCCGTCCGCGTCTGGCGCACCCCCTCGCCCACCGGGATCGTGCACCTGCGCCGGCGCTCCCGCAGCGCCAACGAGATGTGCTGGGACATCACCTACGCCGACCCCGACGGCACGGTCACCGCCGAGATCGACGGCTGCCGCACCCGCCGCGGCCACATGACCGGGGACACCCCGCTCACCGTCCAGCGCACCGTGCTCCGCGCCGCCCCGCGCCCGGGCTCCCCGGCCGGCCCGAGCCCGCTGCCCGCCCCCGCCGAGCTGGTGCGCGCCGCCGCGCCCCGCCTCACCGCGGCGCGGGCCGCCCTCGACGACACCGGCCACCACCGCTTCGTCGCGGCCGCCGAACGCGCCGGCGCCCACTGCTGGGCCGCCGCCCTGCGCGGCCTGCTCACCGACCCGACGGCGCCGTTCACGGTCGCCGACCTGGTGGCGGGCGGCATGCAGACCCGGCACCGGCGGGCGGCACGGCTCATGCTGCCGCTGCTGGCCGCGCACGGCCTCGCCCGGCAGGACGGCGACCACTGGCAGCTGACCGGCGCCGGAGAGGCGCCCGAAACCGTGCTGCGGGCGCTGGTGGAGGACCACCCCGGCCACGGCGCCGAGACCCTCCTGCTCAACCGGCAGCTGTACCGCCTGCCCGAGGTGGTGCGGGGCGTGACCGACGCCGCCGACCTGCTGCCGCCCGGCGACAGCACCCTCGACCAGCTGCACGAGACCGGCCCCGCCCACCGCTACACCCACCGGGCCGTGCAGGCGGTGCTCGGAGCCCTCGTCGAACGCTGGCCCGCCGACCGGCCGCTGCGCGTCCTGGAGGTCGGCGCCACCACCGGTGCCCTGACCGCGGCGGTCCTGCCCGTGCTTCCCGCCGACCGCACCCGCTACGTCTGCACGGCCCCGGCCGGCACCGGCTTCGCCCGCGCCGAACACCGCTTTGCCGCCTACGACTTCACCGAGTACCGCACCCTCGACCCGGACAGCGACCTCCTCGCCCAGGGTCTGCCGCGCGGCGGCTTCGACCTCGTCCTCGCGGGCGACGCCCTGCACGCCACCACCGATCTCGCCGTGACCCTGCGCCGGCTGCGCGACGTGCTCGCCCCCGGCGGCCACCTGCTGGCCGCCGAACCGCACCACACGGTGCTCCAGGCGCTGCGCTCCGCCATGCTGAACGACTTCTGGGAGCGCGACGACCACGCCCTGCGCCCCGCCTGCCGCGTCCTGCCCCACGACCGGTGGGCGCCGCTGCTGGAGGAGTGCGGCTTCACCGGTGTCGTCCAGCACGGCCCCGAGGACCGCAGCCTGCTCCTCGCCGCCGCCCCCGAGGAACGAAAGGACGCGCAACAGGACGCGCATGAGGCGCCCCTGACGGCAGAGGGCGCCCCCTGGGTGATCGCCGTCGAGGACGGCACCGAGACCCCGACCGCGCGCGAACTCGCCACCCTCCTCGGCGGGGCCGCCGTCGTCACCGCATCCGAGGACCCCGACGCCTGGCGCGCGACGCTCCCCGCCGCCACCGGCCCGCGGATCGTCCTGCTGCTCGCGGAACCCGGACCGGACGACACCGTCCCGCGGACCGTGCGCCGCGCCGCCCTGCTGCGCTCCCTGGCCACCGCCTGCGAGTCCGTCGAGGGCCGCACACAGCCCCTGCTGTGGCTGGTCACCCGGCCCACCGGCCTCTTCCCGGCCCCCGAGCAGCCGGCCCACCCCGGCGACGCGGCCGTATGGGCGGCCTGCCGCACCCTCGCCAACGAGCGGCCCGACCTGGACCTGCGGCGCCTGTCCTGCCACCGCACCGGCGACCCCGCCACCGACGCCCGGCGCCTCGCCGGGGAACTCCTCGCCCCCTGCGACGACGACCCGGGCGCCCGCGAGGACGAGGTCGTGCTGACCGGGCGGGGCCGGTTCGTCCCCCGGCAGACGCAGCATCCGGCGGGGGAGGCCCCGGCCCTCCCGCCCGGCACGCCGTACATCCTGGAGGTGCGCGACCCCGGCCTGCACCGGCGGCTCGTCTGGCGTAAGACGGAACTGCCGGAACCGGGACCCGGCGAGGTCACCGTCGAACTGCGGGCCGTGGCCCTCAACTACCGCGACCCCATGCGCGCCAACGGCCTGCTGCCGCCCGAGGCGGTGGAGAACAGCCCCCTCGGCCGGGGGCTCGGCACCGACGGAGCGGGCGTCGTGACCGCCGTCGGACCCGACGTGCGGGACCTGCGGCCCGGCGACCGGGTCACCGGCCTGATGCCCGCCGCCCTCGCCTCCCACACGACGACCTCCGCCGCCGCCGTCGTACGCGTCCCCGACGGGATGACCTTCGCGGAGGCCGCCACCTTCCCCGTCGCCTTCCTCACCGTCCACCACACCCTGGTCCACCAGGCCCGTCTCACGGCCGGCGAGACCGTCCTCGTGCACGGCGGCGCCGGGGCGGTCGGCCTCGCCGTCCTGCAGTGCGCCCGCCGGCAGGGCGCCCGGGTCATCGCCACCGCCGGCACCGAGACCAAGCGGGACCTGCTCCGCACGCTCGGCGCCGACCACGTCCTCGACTCCCGCAGCCTGGACTTCGTCCCCCGGGTACGCGAACTCACCGGCGGGCAGGGCGTGGACGTCGTGGTGAACTCCCTCAGCGGCGAGGCCGTCTCCCGCGGCCTGGACCTGCTCCGCCCCAACGGCCGCTTCATCGAACTAGGCAAGCGGGACATCTTCCTCAACAACCCGCTCACGCTGCGCCCGTTCGACCGCAGCCTCACCTTCATCGGCTTCAACCTCGACGCCGTGATCGACGCCCCCGCCCTGCGCTCCCGGCTCATCGAGGACTTCGGCGCCCTCGTGGCCGACGGCGCCTACCGGCCGCTGCCGCACACCGCCCACCCCGCCGCCCGGGTCGACGAGGCCTTCCACCTCCTCCAGCACTCCCGGCACACCGGGAAGGTCGTCGTCACCTTCGACCCGCTCGACGAACCCGTCCCGGTGGAACCCGGGCCCGGCACGCCCCGCCTCGACGGTGACGGCACCTACCTGGTCACCGGCGGCACCGGCGGTTTCGGCGCCGCCACCGCCCGCCGCCTCGCCGGCCTGGGGGCCCGGCACCTCGCCCTCGTCTCCCGCCGGGGCCCCGACGCGCCCGAGGCGCCCGCACTGCTCCGGGACCTCACCGAACAGGGTGTGCGGGCCACCGTGCACGCCGCCGACATCACCGACGAGGCCGCCGTGCGCCGGCTTCTCGACGCCGTGGACGCCGGCGGGCATCCCCTGCGCGGTGTGGTGCACGCGGCCATGCACATGGACGACGCGGCCCTCGCCGACCTCACCGACGAGAGGTTCGCCGCCGTGCTGGCGCCCAAGGCGGGCGGCGCGGCCCTGCTGGACCGGCTCACCGCCGGCCGCGACCTGGACCTGTTCCTCGCCCACTCGTCCGTGTCCGCCGCCATCGGCAACCCGGGACAGGCCGCCTACGCCGCGGCCAACGCCTACCTGGAGGCCCACGCCCGGGCCCGCCGCGCCGCTGGCCGGCCGGGCACGGCCCTGGCGTGGGGGCCGATCGGCGGCACCGGGTACGTCGCCCGCACCGGGATGGAGTCCGCGATGACCGAACGCGGCCTGGAACTCCTCAGCTCCGACGAGGCCCTCGACGTGGCCGGACGCCTGCTGGCCGCCGGCACCGACGTCGCCGGGGCGGGCCGCTACCGCTGGGGGGCCGCACGCCATCTGCTGCCCGCCCTGGCCACCCCCCGGTTCGCCCGGCTGGCCCCGGCCTCCGCCGTGGCGTCCCCGGACGCCCGCGACGCACTGCTGCGCACGCTGGCCGGACTGCCCGCCGAGGAGGCCGTGGAAAAGATCACCGAGACGCTGACCCAGCTCCTCGCGACGGTCCTCCAGACCGACCCGGCGGGCCTGGACCCCGCGCACCACGTCACCGACTACGGGCTCGACTCACTGCTCGGCATGCAGTTCCTGGTCCAGGCGAGGGACCTGTTCGACATCCGGCTCGCCCCGGCCGACCTGGCCACCGGGCGCACCCTGCACCACTTCGCCCGCCTGGTGCACCAGCGCCTCGCCCCCGGGACCGGCCAGGAGTAGCCGGCCGACACCGTCCGCCGTGCCGTGCCGTCCGCCGTGCCGGCCCGGCACGGCGGACGGCCGTACGTCTCGTCTCAGCGGCGCACCGAGCGCGGCCCGGTGACGTCCGCGCCCAGCGCCGTCACCCGGCGGCGCAGTTCACGGTCGGCGGTGACCACCAGCACCGGGCGGTCGCCCGCCGCGGCCACCAGTTCGACCATGTGGTCGTCCCCGCTGCCGGGCGCCGACGCCACCCGGACGCCCGGCACCGGCTCCACCCCGCGCGCCGCACCCTCCACGACCAGCAGGATGTCCACTCGTCCGGCGTGCCCGGGCAGCCCGTCGGCGGCCAGCCGGTCCCGCAGCCGTTCCGCGGCGCCCCGCCGGTCCCGCCACCAGCCGTCGGGCACCGACCCCACGACGTTCGCGGCGTCCACGATCACGAGCAGGGCGTCTTCCATACGGTCAGGGTCCCACGCAAGCCGGGCAATCCCGCCGCGGGGGCGGCCGTACGGCGGGGTCCCCGCGCCCGCCCCGCGGAGCCGTGTGCGTAAGGTGAACAGGTGAACGGCGACTGGCTTCTCCGCGGCCGCGACGGCCGCCTCACCGTCTATCTGAAATCGGACGACGCCGTCCTGTGCCGTGCGGAGCTCGCTCCCGGCGGGCCCTGGGAGCCCTTCCGCCAGGCCGGCGGCGGCCTGGGGCTCCACCCGGGACCGGCTGCCGTGGGACAGGGCGCCGACGGCTACGCCCATCTGGCGGCCTGGCGGCCGGCCGGGAAGGGCGAGGCCCGCCTGGTGCACTCCACCCACTTCCGCCCCCGCCTCGCCCCCCTGGACTGGGTCCCCGTCGGCCACCCCAACGGCAAGGGCGACCGCACCGGCACCCCCGCCGTGGCCGTCGACGACCGCAGGCGCGCCTACGTGTTCGTCCGCAACGCGGGCGGCGGCGTCAGTCTCCTCGTCCAGAAGGAGCGGGGCGGCTGGTACCCGTGGCGGGACCTCGCGGGCACCGACATCCAGGACCAACTCGCCGCCACGAGCCGGGAGTCCGGACTCGTCGAGCTGTACGCGGCCACCGGCGACCGGATCCTGCACTGGCGTCAGAAGGAGCCCGGACGGACCCCCGCCCGGGAGGAGGAGGCCGAGGTCGCCGCCCGCCCGGGCACCCTGCGCGCCCTGCGCACGTCCGCCGAGCGGACCACCCTCTTCTTCGTCGACCGGCACGGCGACCTGTGCGCGTGGCGCCCCGGCGGCAAGCCGGTGACGCTGCTTCCCGCGGCGGGACCCGGCCCCGTCGCGGCCGTGCGCTGCGCCATCGACGGGCACGACTGCACGGTGCTCGCCCAGCGCTCCGCGAGCGGCCGGGTGGCGTTCGCCGCCTACCCGACCGAGCAGGAGCAGGCGGGCGCCTGGTGGACCGAGTCCGGCCCCCAACTGCCGTCCGGCACCCTGGTCGCCCTGGCCGTCGACGCCGAGGGAGAGGTCGTCGCGGCCTCCCTCGAACCCGACTCCGCCACGCTCCGGGTCACCCGCCGCACGGACGAACCCGGCCTGGCGCTGCGTCCGTGGCGGGAGGTCTGAGGGGCCGCCGGACGACGGCCCCACGGCGGGGGTGATCCGGCCGACGCCGGCGGCGACCCGGCCGGCAGGTCAGGAACCGCCGCCGGTGGCCGGGGACTTCTTGGCCGACTCCGGGATCTCCTGGTCGCTCCGGATGGCCTTCCACAGCGTGGACGCCTGCGGCTCGGCGGCCACCACGCGGTTGGGGTCGGTCTTGTCGTACGCCACCGGCAGCATGATGGTCTCCATGGAGCCCGGGTCGACACCGTTCATGCTGCGCCCGAAGTCCGCGAGCGCGGTGAGGGAGGCGAGTTCGGTGTCGGTGGTGAGCGCGGCCGTCAGCGTGTCCGCGATCTTGTAGGTCTTGGTGGGGCTGCCCAGCAGGTCCTGCTTCTTGATCTCGCCGAGCAGGGCGACCATGAACTCCTGCTGCAGACCGATCCGGCCGAGGTCGCTGCCGTCGCCGATGCCGTGCCGGGTGCGGACGAACTGCAGGGACTCGGTGCCGTCCAGGCGGTGGGTGCCCGCGGTCAGGTCCAGGCCGCTGGACTTGTCGCGAATGTCCTCGTCGACGGTGACCTCGACGCCGCCGATCGCGTCCACGAGGTCCTTGAAACCGGCGAAGTCGATCTCGACGTAGTGGTCCATGCGGACGCCGGACATCTTCTCCACCGTCTTGACCACGCAGGCCGGACCGACCTGCGAGTAGATGGAGTTGAACATCACGCGCTCCGCCGAGTCCACCGTGGAGCCGTCCGCGTCCTTGCACTCGGGCCGGGTCACCAGGGTGTCGCGCGGGATGCTGACGGCGACGGCCTGGGTGCGGCCCTCGGGTATGTGCATCACGAGCGCGGTGTCGGAGCGCGCCCCGGCGATCTTGCCGGTGTTCAGCTCCGCGTTGTCGCCCGCGCGGGAGTCGGAGCCGAGGATCAGGACGTTCTGGCCGGACGTGGGCAGCTTCTCGGGGCGGTCCGTGCCGATGGCGTCGTCGATGTCGACGCCCTTGATGTTGCCGTCGAGGCCGCTCCAGAGCCAGTACCCGGTGCCGGCGCCCGCGACGACGAGCACGGCCAGCGAGAGCAGGATCCACCGGCCGGTGCGCCGCCGGCGGGGCGCGTCCGGTCCGCGCCCACGGCGCGACGTGCTCGGGGTGTCGGTGGCTGGGGTCGTCATCCGAAGGGTCCTCGTCTGTGCGTGGCGCGTGGTGCCGGTGCGGGTGGTGCGAAACCGCAGGTACTCGGCCCGGCGGTGGCGCCGGGTGCGGTCGCCCGGCGCGCGGCTGCTCGGGCGAACGGACAGACCCACGACCCCGGCCGGGCGTTGTACGACAGTGATCCACATCACGGAATGTCGTGGGCGGCTGGGGTGTGGCAGGGCGAGCGGCTCTCGTCCGTCACGGACCGGTGCGCTCGCCTTTAGCTGTCCGATGCATGTATGCGGTGTGCATATCATGTGTGCGTTCCAGGCCCCGTGTCCATATCGGGTGAACGTTCCAGGGAGCCCGACATGGCGATACGGGATCGGTCCGCGCGCACGCCGCGCCGCGGTCGCGCCGGCACAGCCGTTCCGGCACCCTCCGGCCGGCCGGCGACCGGCACCGCGACCGGCTCCTGGCTGGCGCGGGGCAAGGACGGCCGGCTCACCGCGTACGCCCGCTGCGAGGGCGGCCTGCTGCGCTGGACCGAGCACCGGCCGGGCGGCCCCGACTGGTCGGCGCCCGTGTTCCTTCCCGTCGACGACCTCACCGACCTGGCCGTGGCCCAGGGCGCCGACACCTACGTGCACTTCGTGGGCCGCCGCGAGCGGCACACCGACGGCGCGGTCCAGGTCGACGTGGTGCACGCGGTGCAGTACCAAACCGGACGGCCTCTCACGGAGTGGCGCTCGTTGGGGAATCCGCACCGCACGCCCGAGCGGGCCGTGCTGTTCGGGGCGCCGGTGGCGGCGGTGGCCCCGTCCGGCGACGTCCACGTCTTCGCACGCAACGCGGGCGGCGGGCTGATGATGCGCAGGGAGGGGCGAGGCGGCCGCTGGGAGCCCTGGGCCGACCTGCGGGGAGCCGGTCTGCGGGGCGGCCCGGCCGCGACCGCCGCGGCCGGCCGGGTCGAGGTGTTCGCCCCGACCGGGGGCGTCACGCTCACCTGGAGTCAGCCGGAACCCGGCGCCGTGCCGCGGCGCTCCCACGACGTACGGCCCGGCGCGCTGCCCGGATCGGCCGCCGCCCTGGAGACCGCGCCCGGCAGGCTCACCTGGTTCTGGACCGACCCGGCAGGCGCCGGCCTGGTCTGCCGGCGGCCCGGCTCCTGGGCCGTCCCGCTGAGCGGCACCCCGTCGGACGGAGCCAACGTGCTGCTGCGCGTGGCGCTCGACGGTCACGACTGCACGGTCATCGCCCACCGGGGACGTGCCGGCACCGTGCTCGTCGGTGTCTGCGGGACGGAGGCCGAGGCGTCGGGGCTCTGGTGGGGGGACACCGGACGGACCTGCCTGGGCGACCCTGCCCTGGCGCACGACGCCCACGGCCGGGCGGTGCTCGCCGTCCTCGGCCCCGACGGGGACCTGTGGGTGGCGCGGCAGGGCGTCGGCCCCGGGCTGTCCTTCACGGACTGGCTGCGGGTTCCGTCGTGACGCGCCCGCACGCGGATGCGGCAGTGGGCGAGAAGGTTGTAGCGATGTGGCATGTCTGACAGATCGTCGGCATAAGCGATCACCGGTGGACATCAAGTGCTTGTAATGTAAACATTCCGCCAGGCCGGTGATCAGTGTGTGACGACCGGTGGTGCTGACGGTGAACACGCCGGTGGAGCCGGTCCCTGTGGACAGCGCGCCACGGGTCACGCAGGCCGACCAGGGTGGGGTCATTTCGCCGGAGCGATTCGCTCCGGCCTTGATGTGAATGGTGCAGAAGTCTGGTGAGCCTCAATAACCCCGAGGCGAGCGCGCTCGTGTCGACATATCGATCTCTGCTGCCTGTAGGGGCGAGGCGCCGGATCGTCCGCCGGGTGCCGGGCCCCGTGCGCAACTCGGTGAAACGCTCGCTGGCGTCCGCCGACGCCGTGCGTTCGGCCGTGGTGGTCCGGGCGCTCGGCGGGAGCCGCAAGGCCGGCAAGCAGGAGTCCGAACCGTCCGTGCGGGTCGTCCGTGCGGCCGGCCGGCATCTGCGTGCCGTGGAGGTGCCCGGCGCCACCGCCTGGGCCGCCCGGGCCCGCAATCTGCACATCCTCGTCGCCCTGCTGGAAGAGGCCGGGATCGACTACTTCTGCGTACGGGACAACGGGTCCCCGACGCCCGGCGTGGCCGTCCCGGCGCGGTGGCGTACCGATGTCGAGGAACTGCTGCGGCTCACCTGCGTGGACCACCCCGGCTACGTGAGCCTCGCGTCGAAGGGGCAGATGCGGCCCGCGGCCGCGCCGGCCGCCTGGCGTGCCCTGCGCGGACACCGTGTGCTGCGGATGACCTGGGTCGTCTGCGACCCTTCCGGGAACCTGGTCTTCGGTTCCGAGTACGGGTGCGACATCGAGTTCTGGGCGGAGCAGGACGGCCGGCTGGTCGCCCCCCGGCCCAACAAGGTGGTGACCGAGGTTCCGGTGGACGCGGGCTGGTGCTGGGCGGATCAGAATCGTTTCAGCATCACTCCGGCGGTCTACAACACCGGCCACGCCCGCACCCTGCCCGAGTTCGCCGCCACGCTCCCCGACGACCACACCTTCCCGATCGACGTCGTCTACACCTGGGTCGACGACTCCGACCCGCGGTGGCGGGCGAGCCGGGACGCCGCCCGCGCGCGGCTCACCGGCGTCACCGGCGGCGGACTGCACGAACTGGCGGCCAACGACTCCCGCTACACCAGCCGCGACGAACTGCGGTACTCCCTGCGCTCGATCCACCAGTACGCCCCGTGGGTGCGGAACATCTTCCTGGTCACCGCCGGACAGGCACCGTCCTGGCTGAGCACCGACTTCCCGGGCCTGCGCGTCGTGGACCACCGGGAGATCTTCTCGGACCCCAGCGCGCTGCCGACGTTCAACTCGCACGCGATCGAGAGCCAGCTGCACCACATTCCCGAACTCGCCGAGCACTTCCTCTACCTGAACGACGACGTGTTCTTCGGCCGTCCCGCACAGCCGGGCCAGTTCTTCCACGCCAACGGCCTGACCAAGTTCTTCCCGTCCAAGGCACTGGTCCCCTCCGGCCGCGCCAGCACCGCGGACCTGCCCGTCGACGCGGCGGGGAAGAACAGCCGAGGCCTGGTGGCCCAGCAGTTCGGCACCGTCATCTCCCAGAAGATGAAGCACACCCCCCACGCCCTGCGGCGCAGCGTCCTCGCGGAGATCGAGCAGGTCTACGCCAAGGCCCACCGGGTCACCCAGCACTCCCGGTTCCGCTCCCCGCACGACGTGCCCATCGCGTCCTCGCTGCACCACTACTACGCCTACCACTCGGCCCGCGCGACGGTCGGCGACATCCGCTACGTCTACGTCGACCTGGCCGCCGACACGGCCCAGCGCCGGCTCGACAACCTCCTCGCCCGGCGCAACTTCGACACCTTCTGCCTGAACGACACGGTCCCCACCGACGACAAGGCGGCCCAGTCCCGGATGGTCGCGGACTTCCTGGACGCCTACTTCCCCGTCCCGAGCCCCTACGAGCGCCCGCGACCCGACCAGGCGGCCGCGCGCCGCCCGACAGAGCTGGAGACGGCACAGGCATGATCCCTCGACGCAAGCAGCTGAAGCGGATGCGTCGGCGTGCCGGTGCCCGGCTCGTGGCGACGCGCTCCCGCCTGATGACCCGCTTCTTCATCCCCCGGCGCGTCGGCAGCACGGCACGCCTCGACTACGCGGCCGTGCTCGACGGGCAGACCGTCAACCTTCACGCGGAACTCCCCGACAAGATCCGTGACGTGCGGGATGCGGAGATCCTCCTCGGCCGGCGCAGCCGCACGTTCCGCGTTCCCGCCCGGGTCTACACCGACCGGGACGGGCGTCTGCTGATGAGCGCCGCGGTACTCCTGGGCGCGGCCGTGGGCGGTGCCTCCGTCACCCCCGGACGCTGGAGGATGAGGCTCCGCGTGCGTTCGGGGCGCGGCAGCCGCACCTTCCCGCTGCTGCTGGCGGAGCACACCACTCCGCTCCGCGGGAGCACGGGCCCCATGAAGTACGCGCCGCTGACGGCCGACCGCTACCGTCTCGGGCGCACACTGCGCGGCGACGCGCGCCTCGTCTGCATCCAGGCGAAGCCCGCCGCCGAGGTGGTCAACGTGTACATCGAGCACGCGCGCATCGAGGTCGACCTGCGCGTGCTCGGCACCGGCCCAACACCTCCCCGGGCCGAGCTCGTCGCCGCGGGGCGCAGCGTGAAGTGCCCGCTCGCCGAGGTGGAGCCGGGTGTGTGGCGACTGCGGGCTCCGCTGGCCGAGATGCTCCCGTCCACCGACCGTGCCGAGCACTGGAACGTCATGGTCCACACGGACGGTCACCCGCCGCTGCGTCTGGCCCGGAGGCTGCACGACGTGCGGACACCGGAACGGGTCTTCGCCATGCGGAAAATCCTGGTGTCCCCGGTGCGCGGCGCGCTCATGACGATCCAGCCCCGATACACGCCGGCGGGGAACTTCCGGTTCACCTGCGGACGCGAGTCCGGGGCCGAGTGAGGAACACATGAAGGTCGCTTTTCTGCTGACCGAGGCCGATGTCATGGGCGACGCCGAACGGGCGCTGCTCGGGCACGCGTCGGAACTCGCGACGCGGCACGAGGTCCAGGTCATCAGTGTCTTCAAGACACGCCGACGCCGCTTCGCCGCACCCGATCCGCGGGTCGCCGTCAGCTTTCTCGTCGAGTCCCTGCAGTCCAGGGCGGTGCGGCGGCCCGGCCCGGACGCCGCCACCGGCGCCGCTCTCGCCGCGCTGCCCAGCGAGGTGGTCGAGCGCCGCTGGGACGACCGCTTCCACCGGCTGTCCGACATCGAGGTGGAGTACGCCCTGCGGGACCTGGACGCCGACGTCCTGGTCGTGACCTCACCGGCGCTCCTCGCCTACACGGCACGCTTCGCGCCCCCGCGGGTGATGACCGTGTACTACGGGACGACCGCGCCGGAAACGGGCGGCCCCCAGGTCGAGCCGCTGCTGCGGTACCTCACCCGGTGCGACGCCGTCGCCCTCCCCCGCGCCCGCAGCCGGGAGTGGTTCACGGAGACCTTCGGCCAGGGCGTCCCGCCCCTGGTCGACGTTCCGCCGTTCCTGGGCGACGGCTTCCGACCTCGCTCCACGCTCCAGACGCGCATGGTGCTCCTCGTGGCGCGACTGGAGAAGCAGTCCGGCGTCGCCGAGGCGCTGGCCGCCTGGTCCAAGGTCCTGGAGCACCAGCCGACCTGGACCCTGCGCATCATCGGGGACGGCCCACTGAGCCGGAACCTGGTGGGCAGGCGCGACCAGATGGCGCTGCAGGGCAGTGTCCAGTTCGTCGGGGAGGCGCCCGCCGTCGTCGCGGAGGAGTGGGCGAAGGCCAGCATCGCCCTGAGCACCGCGGAGGAGGACGCCGTCGGGCTGTCGCTGATGGAGGCACAGGCCGCCGGTGTACCCGTCGTCGCCTACGACAGCCCCAACGCCGTACGCGAGGTGGTGGCCGAGGGCCGGACCGGGCTGCTGACCGCGACCGGCGACACCGAGGCGCTGGCCTCCGCGCTGCTGCACATGATCGAGAACAGTGAGATGCGCGGGGCGATGGGTGACGCCTCGGTCGAGGCGGCGGAGCGGTTCCGTCGCCCGGCGCCGTGGGACGACCTCCTCGCCGCTCTGGACGCCGACCGGCGCTCGGGACGGCGCGCCGAGGAGAGGGCCCGGCGGGTGGCCGCCCACGCACTCGTCTCCGGGGTCTTCGGCGGAGCGGCCTCCGCCGCCACCACCGTCCCACAGAGCACCCGGCACACCCGGAAGCTGGCGACGACCGAGGAGCGCCTGCTGAAGCACGACGCCTCGCTGACGCGTGCCGGCGGGCAGGTGTGCCGCGTCGTCCAGGCGGAGACGCCCTTCGACATCGTCAACGCGAATCTGCGCATCGTCGCCGACGCGCTCGAGGCGGCGCGCATCCCGTACTTCGTCAGCCGGACGAACAAGGTGCGCCACACCATCGCCGTGCACGCGAGCCTGCGGGAGGAGACCCTCAAGAGCCTGGCCGAGAGCTGCCGGGACCAGGCCGTGTACATGGCCGTGCTCAACAGCGCGGACCAGTCCGTCGCCACCACGCTCGCCGGCTTCGCGACCGACCACCTGCAGACCGCGTGCCCGGGCGTCCGTGTGTACCAGAGCGCGGTCACGCAGTCCCGCACCCTCCGGCTGGGCCCGGCCTACGGCTGCACCGTGGCCTTCTGGGACGACGACGCCGACGACGACGAGTGCGTCGTCTCCTCCTACCGCACGCTCATCGGCAGCCGGATCCCCAAGTCCGCGCTGCTGCGCGAGCCGACGGTGCTGGGCGGGCGCCGGTATCCCACCCTCCAGGCGTTCAACCAGACGCTGCACCACGACATCGACTTCCCCGTCGACGCCGTCTACACCTGGGTCGACGGCGCCGACGTCGCGTGGCTGGAACGCAAGAACGCGGTGCTCGCCGCCAAGGGGATCGAGACCGAGGACGCGGCGACAAGCGCCGCCCGCTTCCGCAACCGCGACGAACTGCGCTACTCGTTCAGGTCGCTGGACATGTACGCCCCGTGGATCCGCAACATCTACGTGGTGACGGACCGTCAGGTGCCGCAGTGGCTGGACGTCTCGCACCCGCGCGTCCGCGTGGTGGACCACACCGAGATCTTCGGCAACGAGGGTGCGCTGCCCACGTACAACTCGCACGCCATCGAGAGCCGGCTGCACCACATCGAGGGTCTGACCGAGCACTTCCTCTACTTCAACGACGACGTCTTCGCCGCCCGTGCCATTCAGCCGAACCTCTTCTTCCTCGGCAACGGGCAGGCCAAGCACTTCATGTCGTCCAACGCCATCCCGATGAGCGCCGTCTCGAGCCAGGACGAGTTCAGCCGGATGGCGGCCAAGAACAACCGCGCCCTGGTGTCGGGGATGTTCGGCCGGACACTCGTGAACTCCTTCATCCACGCGCCACATCCGCTGCGCCGCAGCGTCATGTACGACCTGGAGAAGTACTTCCCGGACGCTCTGCGCGCCACCGCGCACAACCAGCTCCGGGACAGCACCGACGTGTCGGTCGCCTCGTCGCTGCACCACTACGTCGGCTACTACACGGGCCGCAGTGTGCCGGGCAGCATCACCAGCGGCTTCGTCAACGTGGGGCTGAGCGAGCAGGTGAAGAACCTCCACCACCTGCTCGCGTCCCGTTCCAACGACGTCTTCTGTCTCAACGACTTCCACGACGGGGACATCTCGGAGGACGAACAGGACGCCACGCTCGCCGCGTTCCTGCCCAGCTACTTCCCGATCGCCAGCCAGTTCGAAGCAGGATCGCCCCGCAACCAGCTGTTCCACGCGGGGCGACTGCCCGCGTGGCCGTTGTGAGGGGGGTCCAGGAGACCATGAACAAGTTCTGCATCATCGGCAATTCCGTGGCGACGTCACGGACCCCGGCCGAAGCGCCACTGGCCGGCTGGGGACAGTACCTCACGGACTTCCTCGGTGACCGCTACGAGCTGAAGAACTATGCCCGTGACGCCATGACCGCGCGCGCCTACTACACGGAGCGGTTCGTCAAGCTGCTCAACATGCTCGGCCCCGGGGACGTGGTGGCCATCGACTTCGGTGCGGTGGAACAGCGGATCAACGTGCCCCTCCGCTATCACAGCCCTCAAGAGTTCACCGAGTTCCTGACCGCCTACGTCGAGGCGATCAGCGGCGAAGGTGCGATACCGGTACTGGTGACGCCCACCGCACGCTGCACCTTCGACGTCCATGGCGCCGTCATGGACTCGCACGACGGCTATCCGGCGCTGGTCCGCGAGGTCGCGGCCGCCACGGGAGCCCCGTTGGTGGACCTGAACCACTTCACGACACAGTTGCTCCAGGAGCTGGGTCCCACGCGGGCCCGCGGCTTCTACCGGTGGACGGACGCGGGCGAACACCCCAACCACCCGGACGGCATCGTCGACTCGACGCACTTCAACGAAGCGGGCGCACGCGAGGTGGCGCGGATCTTCGCTTCGGTCCTCCACGGGCTGCCGGGCCTGCCGCCGGGCCTCCTGGCTCCTGAGACGCTTCAGCAGCAGGGCGTCTATCCGCCCGTTCAGCTGGAGTTCACCGTCACGAACCCGGAATCGGCGCTCTACGGCGATCCCGTCGCGGGCCCGCCGGCCATCAAGTCGCCCGCCCCGGCGAAGATCGTGAGCCCACTGCACAAGTTCTCCGGCGAGGCCCCGCCCGGGACGTCGTACCTGCTGTTCTTCGAAGGCGACACCTACCTGGGCGGCACCTCCGTCAACGAGGAGGGCCGCTGGCTGTGGCGGCGCGCGGTGTCCTGGCCGGGCGGCGAACACTTCCTGCGGGTCGTCGGTATCACCGACTCCGGTGTGACGGCGGCGGCCGGTGTGCCCTTCACCGTCCGCGACCACGTGGACCCGCCGGTGGTGCTGGGCCCCCGCGAGGGGGCCTGGAGCGGCCCGCGGCCCCGCTTCTCCGGGACTGCCGGCCCCGATGTCTCCAAGGTCATGGTGCTGGAGGGCGGCCGTCTGATCGCCGAGGCGCCGGTACGGGACGACGGCACGTGGAGCGTGCGCCACCCGCACGACTGGAAGCCCGGGCGGTACGAGGTGGAGTTCGTCTCGGTGTTCAGCGCCCTCCACTCCCGGCCGGCCCGGCTGACCATGCGGATCCACGGTCTCCCGGACGACAGCTGGATCAGGACGTCCGCCGCCTCGCGCGAACCGTGCGGTGAGAAGTGCGAGCACCTTCCCTTCGCCGGGACCTGGTGAACCGCCGTAGGCGAAGGAACGCGCGCCGGGTGCGCGTGGCACCGTGACGGGGAAGGCCCCGACACCTCGCGGGTGTCGGGGCCTTCCGTCGATGACCGGTACGGCCGTCACGCCGGAACCGAAGCCACCCCCGGCTCCAGGAACCGCTTGCCGTTCACCCGCTCGGAGACACCCTCGCGGTCCAGGTACGGCGTGATGCCGCCCAGGTGGAAGGGCCAGCCGGCGCCCGTGATCAGGCACAGGTCGATGTCCTGGGCCTCGGCGACGACGCCCTCGTCGAGCATCAGCCCGATCTCCTGCGCCACCGCGTCCAGCACCCGCTCGCGGACCTGCTCCTCGGTCAGGACGGTGTCGCCCTGCTTCAGCAGCGCGGCGACCTCCGGGTCCAGCTCCGGCTTGCCGGAGTCGTAGACGTAGAAGCCGCGCTTGCCCGCCTCGACGACCGCCTTGAGGTTCGGGGAGACGGTGAACCGCTCCGGGAACGCCCGGTTGAGGGTCTCGGAGACGTGCAGGCCGATCGCGGGACCGACCAGCTCCAGCAGCACCAGCGGCGACATCGGCAGACCGAGCGGCTCGACGGCCTTCTCGGCGACCTCGACGGGGGTGCCCTCGTCGATGACGTTCTGGATCTCGCCCATGAAGCGGGTCAGGATGCGGTTGACGACGAACGCCGGGGCGTCCTTCACCAGCACCGCGGTCTTCTTCAGCTTCTTGGCGACGCCGAACGCCGTGGCGAGCGAGGCGTCGTCGGTCTGCTCGCCGCGCACGATCTCGAGGAGCGGCAGCACGGCGACCGGGTTGAAGAAGTGGAAGCCGACGACCCGCTCGGGGTGCTTCAGCTTCGACGCCATCTCCGACACGGACAGCGAGGAGGTGTTGGTGGCGAGGACCGCGTGCGCCGGGGCGACCGCCTCGACCTCCGCGAACACCTGCTGCTTGACGCCCATCTCCTCGAACACGGCCTCGATGACGAAGTCCGCGTCCGCGAAGCCCTCGGCCTTGTCCAGCACACCGGTGACCAGGGCCTTGAGGCGGTTGGCCTTGTCCTGGTTGACGCGGCCCTTGGCGAGCAGCTTGTCGATCTCGGCGTGGACGTAGCCGACGCCCTTGTCGATGCGCTCCTGGTCGATGTCGGTCAGCACGACCGGCACCTCCAGGCGGCGCAGGAACAGCAGCGCGAGCTGGGAGGCCATCAGACCGGCGCCGACGACACCGACCTTGGTGACCGGGCGGGCCAGGCTCTTGTCCGGGGCGCCCGCGGGACGCTTGCCGCGCTTCTGCACCAGGTTGAACGCGTAGATGCCGGAGCGCAGTTCGCCGCCCATGATCAGGTCGGCGAGCGCCTGGTCCTCGGCGTCGTAGCCCTTCTGGAGGTCACCGTCCTTGGCGGCGGCGATGATGTCCAGGGCGCGGTAGGCGGCCGGGGCGGCGCCGTGCACCTTGGAGTCGGCGATGAAGCGGCCCTTGGCGACGGCCTGGTCCCAGGCCTCGCCGCGGTCGATCGCCGGACGCTCGACCGTGATCTCGCCCTTGAGGACGGACGCGGTCCAGATCAGCGACTGCTCCAGGAAGTCCGCGCCCTCGAACAGCGCGTCCGCGATGCCGAGTTCGTAGACCTGCTTGCCCTTGAGCTGCCGGTTCTGGTTGAGGCTGTTCTCGATGATCACCGAGACGGCCTTCTCCGCGCCGATCAGGTTCGGCAGCAGGGTGCAGCCGCCCCAGCCGGGCACCAGGCCGAGGAAGACCTCGGGCAGCGAGAACGCGGGCAGGGCCGCGGACACCGTGCGGTAGGTGCAGTGCAGACCGACCTCGACGCCACCGCCCATGGAGGCGCCGTTGTAGTAGGCGAAGGTCGGCACGGCCAGCTTCGACAGCCGCTTGAAGACGTCGTGGCCGCCCTTGCCGATGGCCAGCGCGTCCTGGTGGCGCTTCAGCAGCTCGACGCCCTTGAGGTCGGCGCCGACCGCGAAGATGAACGGCTTGCCGGTGACGCCGACGCCGACGATCTCGCCGTCCGCGGCCTCCTTCTCGACCTGGTCGATCGCGGCGTCGATGTTCGCCAGCGACTGCGGGCCGAGCGTGGTCGGCTTGGTGTGGTCGTGGCCGTTGTCCAGGGTGATCAGGGCGAAGCGCCCAACACCCAGCGGCAGGTCGAAGTGGCGTACGTGCGCCTGCGTGACGACCTCGCCGGGGAACAGCTCGGCCGCACCCTTCAGAAGCTCTGCGGTGGTGCTCACTTGTCCCCCTCGAAGTGCGGGTTTTCCCAGACGACCGTCGCGCCCATGCCGAAGCCGACGCACATGGTGGTCAGGCCGTAGCGGACCTGCGGCTGCTCCTCGAACTGGCGGGCCAGCTGCGTCATCAGGCGGACGCCGGAGGAGGCCAGCGGGTGGCCGAACGCGATGGCGCCGCCGTACTGGTTGACGCGGGCGTCGTCGTCGGCGATGCCGTAGTGCTCCAGGAACGCGAGGACCTGGACGGCGAAGGCCTCGTTGATCTCGAACAGGCCGATGTCGTCGATGGACAGGCCCGCCTGCGCGAGGGCCTTCTCCGTCGCCGGGATCGGTCCGTAGCCCATGACCTCGGGCTCCACGCCGGCGAAGGCGTAGGAGACCAGGCGCATCTTGACCGGCAGGCCGTTCTCGCGGGCGAAGTCCTCGGAGGCGATGACCGAGGCGGTGGCGCCGTCGTTCAGACCGGCCGCGTTGCCGGCGGTGACCCGGCCGTGCACGCGGAACGGCGTCTTCAGGCCCGCCAGGTTCTCCAGCGTGGTGCCCGGGCGCATCGGCTCGTCGGCCGTGACCAGACCCCAGCCGGTCTCGCCGCCCTCGGGCGAGGTGCGGCGCACGGAGATCGGCACCAGGTCGGCCTGGATCTTGCCGTTGGCGTACGCCTTGGCGGCCTTCTCCTGGGAGCGCACCGCGTACTCGTCGGCGCGCTGCTTGGTGATGCTCGGGTAGCGGTCGTGCAGGTTCTCCGCGGTCATGCCCATGAACAGGGCGGACTCGTCGACCAGCTTCTCGGAGACGAACCGCGGGTTGGGGTCCACGCCCTCACCCATCGGGTGGCGGCCCATGTGCTCGACACCGCCCGCGATGGCGACGTCGTACGCGCCGAAGGCGACGGAGCCGGCCACCGTGGTGACGGCCGTGAGCGCGCCGGCGCACATGCGGTCGATGGAGTAACCCGGGACCGAGGTGGGCAGGCCCGCGAGGATGCCGGCCGTGCGGCCGATGGTCAGGCCCTGGTCGCCGATCTGCGTGGTCGCGGCGACGGCGACCTCGTCGATCTTCTTCGGGTCGAGACCCGGGTTGCGGCGCAGCAGCTCCCGGATCGCCTTGACGACCAGGTCGTCGGCGCGGGTCTCGTGGTAGATGCCCTTCGGGCCCGCCTTGCCGAACGGGGTGCGGACGCCGTCGACGAAGACGACGTCCCTGACGGTACGAGGCACGATGGCTCTCCTCCAGATACGGGATGCTGAGCGCTTGCTTACGACCCATGCTACTTGCGGGTAACGTAACTGCACACCCCCGTCGACTGGAGCGGCGAACATCACACGGCCGGCCCCGTGGACGAGGGCCGGCCGAGCGTGTGCGCGCCCGGTGCGGGCGCCGGTCCTACGACCGCCGGAACCGCGCCCGCAGGCCCCTGCGCAGCCGGGCCCGGGTGCTGATCCGCTCGGTGCGGCCGGAGACGCGGCGGGCCACCGAGGCGGACCGGTTCTCGGCCACGTCCAGCTCGCCCGCGTGCTGCGAGAAGAGCGCGCCACCGGTGCTCATGGCGATCTCCGCCGTGTACGTGCCGGGCGGGACGTCGGAGAGGTCCACGCCGTCGCGGTCCTCCGCGGTGAAGTACCCGAAGCCGTACGAGCCGAAGTCGCCCGGCGCCATGAGCGGCTGGATCTTCTCCACCCGCTTGATGGCCTTGAGGGCGACGGTGTGCGTGCTCTCCTCACCGCGCAGCGTGAGGTAGTACGAGGAGTGGGTCGCGCGGTCCGCGTTGCGGCCCGGGAGGAAGAACACGCCGTGCACGCGGAGCCTGGCCCCGTCCATCGCGAAGCGCTTCAGGGAGAACACCGTGCCGCCGGGGCCGGCCCCCGTGAGGTCGCGCTTGACCACCCGGGCGCCTTTCACGTCGGCCCGCAGGATGACCTCGCTGCCCCCGGAGGCGGCCCGCCGGTCGATCGTCCGGTAGGCCACCAGGGGGACCCTGCGGTCGTAGTCCTCGCTCTCGCTGGTCACCCGCGCGAACACGTCGTAGACGCCGACGGGCAGCGAGTCCAGCAGTTCCCTCGCGTCACAGGTGAAGCCGCCGTCCTTGTAGGAGGCGAAGTGCGTGTCGAAGTACTTGAGGTAGAGCTGGTCCGCCGGCACCGACGTCGCGTCGGCCACCCACGCCTGGTCGTCCCGGACCAGCACCAGCTGCTTGGTCTCCTGCGCGCCGGCCTCCTCGCCCCGCTCCGCTGAGACACCGGGCAGGAAGGCGTGCCCGGTCAGCGTGGCCTGCTCGGGGGAGAGCTGCGCGGCCACCAGGACGCCCGTCGCGGTGTCCCGCGCCCGCAGCTCCGCGAGGTGTTCGGTCGCGGCGGGCTCGTCCACCTCGCCGGAGCCGACCTGGACCTCGCCGAACCGCGGCACCGTGCCCTCGGTGAGCGCGTAGATGACGCTGAGGATCACCGAGAGTCCCTGCCGCGTCACCTCCGCGTGCTTCACCAGGGCGGTGGACTCCACCATGAAGAAGTTGAAGTTGGAGTACTTCCGCAGCGCCGGGAGGAAATGGACGACGTGTTCCTCGTACTGGTAGTCCCGGCTCGAGGAGAACAGGTAGATGTTGCGGTCGAGGTCGGTGTTCTCGGCCAGCAGCTCCGGCAGCACCGCGTCCAGCCGGTCCACGTTCTCCTGCGGCTCGCCCTCGCCGAGGACCCACGCGCCGAGCACCCCGTGCCCCTGCGAGTAGCTGCCGATGAAGTACTGCGGGGTGGAGGCGACGATGTTCCGGTAGCCGTACTTCAGGGCGTAGTAAAAGGCGGCGCTGGCGCCCTTCGAGGAACCGGCCAGAACCACCGTGTCACGGGACAGGCCCAGCTTCTCGCGGTAGTGCGTAATCAGTTCCTCGACCGCGTCGGAAACGGAGAAGTCCATCGCCCGCGCCACGTAGTACGACGTTCCTCCGTCGAACCGGTCGCGGATTCGCAGCACGTTGCACTGGACGCCGGAAAGGGCGTTTCCGAAACCGTACTTGGAACCGACCGAGGAAAACACGACAAGGAGGTTGCCGTGGTCGCCCGCAGCGGGCGTGAACTCGTACTCGATCTCCCAGTTGCCGTATTTCTCCACACGTATCTCGGGCGTGCGGATCGTCGCGGTCCTGTAGTTTTCGGACGTGTGGGGGAGTGTGTCCGAATGCTGCGGGTTGGCCGGGCGGACGTGGCTGGGTTCCATGAAATGGTGCCCCTTGTTCCTGTCAGAGATTTTCCGTTCGGAGTTCGGGCCGCTCCGCAGGAAACTCCTCCGACGTGGGGTACGGGCGTTTTCACAGGGAGAGCGGCCGGGTCGAGGCTAACCCATGCCGCCGCTGTGGAGCGAGAGGCGGTCCCACGGCTCGCTCCGCGCTTTTCCGATCATCGGCCGCCGCCCCGGCCGGCGGGCCGGAATGGCGTCCAAGTGACCCCAAAATACCCGGACTTCGACGACGCGGCGGCGTGCGCCGCTCCGGGCGGCGCACGGGCCCGGTTCCGGCGGCCCCCCGCGGAGCCTACGGGGATCTTGGCGTGATCTCGACCCCGCACGTCGGCCGCACGGACCCCTCCGGGACGGCCATGACCGCCTACGCGCGCCAGTAGCCGCGGCGCAGGAGCACCGCCAGGGGCACGATCTCGATGCGGCCGAGCAGCATCAGCGCGGTCAGGAGCACCTTCGACGCCTGCCCGAGCGGTGCGTAGGAGCCGAACGGGCCGAGCTCGCCGAAGGCCGGGCCGACGTTGCCCAGGCAGGCGGCGGCGGCGCCGAGCGCGGTGAACGCGCGGGTGCCGCCCGCGTCCGCTCCCGCGTCCAGGGCGAGGCCCAGCGTGCCGAGCGCGAGGGCGAGCAGGTAGAGCAGGACGAACAGCAGCACCGAGCGGAGCACCGGAGTGCCGACCACCCGGCCGCTCACCCGCACCGGCAGGACGGCGTCCGGATGCACGGCCTGCTCCAGCTCGCGGCGGGTGAAGCGGAAGAGGACGAGATGACGGACGACCTTGACCGAGCCGCTCGCCGACCCCGCACAGGCCCCGGCGAACATCAGCGCCAGGAGCGTGAGCGTCGCGAGGGCTCCCCAGTCCGACCAGTCCAGCGTCGCGAAGCCGGTGGTGGTCGTCACGGAGACCGCCTGGAAGACCCCGTGCCGGACACCGGCGAGCCCGGTGACGGTGCCCGCGGCGAACAGCTCGGCCGCCACGACGCACGAGGCCATGAGCAGCAGGCCCAGGTAGAGCCGCAGTTCCTCGTCGCGGGAGGCGGCCCTGACCTGGCGCAGCACGGCCAGGCGGTACAGCCGCAGCAGGTTCACCCCGGCCACGGCCATCAGCCCGCACAGCACCCACTGCGTCACCGGGGCGAGGTCGCGCGCCGAGCCGTCGTCCGGGGTGAACCCGCCGAGGGCCACGGCGGACGTCGCGTAGGAGAACGCGTCGAAAAGGCCCATCCGTCGGTCCAGCCCGGCCCACCCCAGCGCGGCCAGCACCAGGACACCGGCAGCCGTCACCGCGAGGTAGACCTTCCACAATCGGCGGGCGGTCCCGCGGACGGTCGCGCCGAGCGACTCCGTCTCGACCGGCCCCGGCAGCTCGGAGCGCAGCAGCTCGCGCCCTCCGATGCGCAGCCGGGGCAGCACCGCGAGCGCGAGCACGATGATCCCCGCACCCCCCAGCCAATGGGTGAACTGGCGCCAGAACAGCATGTCGGGCCGCAGCGCGTCCACGTCCGTCAGCACCGTCGCACCGGTGGCGGTGAACCCTGACATCGCCTCGAACCAGGCGTCGACCGGCCGGTCGAGCTGCGGGACGTCACCGAGCAGGAACGGCACCGCGCCGAACGCGGGCAC
The DNA here is from genome assembly GCF_000527195.1 of Streptomyces sp. CNH189. Classification (NCBI taxonomy): domain Bacteria; kingdom Bacillati; phylum Actinomycetota; class Actinomycetes; order Kitasatosporales; family Streptomycetaceae; genus Streptomyces; species Streptomyces sp. CNH189. The sequence continues at coordinate 168,191 of NZ_AZUS01000007.1, read as the reverse complement.
GAGCAGCCAGACCGCCACGACGACGAGGAAACCCTCCCGGACGCCCAGCGGGGGCCGGCTGCCCGTGAGGCGTCTGAGGACCCCGCCGGCCACGGCCACGGCCGCCCCGGTGACGAGGAACGGCCACGGAGGCTCGCCGGCCGCCAGCGCGACGGCCGCCGGGGCGGCGAACGCGAGGGCGAACCAGGTGAGCAGGGCGCCGACGACCCCGAGCGCGGTCCTCAGGTCGACGGCCGTCCGCCCGCGTGGGCTCCACCGGCGCCGGGGCGTCGACGGGCGCGGCCGCCTCACAGGTCGTGCTCGATCGCGGGGACGCGGGCGGGTTCGGTGAGGACGACGACCCGGTCCCCGGGCAGGAGTTCGTCCCGCCCGTCGGGGAAGAACACGGTGCCGTCGCGCACGATCGCGCCCACGCCGGCGCCGGGCAGTGCGTCGACCGGACCGTGGGCGAACCGGCTGCCGGGCCGCACGGTGACGTCCAGCACCTCGAAACGGTCGTCCCCGAGCATCGCCATCTGACGGGTGCGCTCGTCGAACGTGAAGCGGGCCATCTTCTCGGCGGTCTCGTCACCCGGATCGATCGTCACATCGGTGCCGGCGGCCTCGAAGACCCCGGCGGCGGAGGGGTCGTCGAGCACCGCCATCGTCAGCCCGACCCCGTGCAGCTTCGCGAGCACCGCCGCGTGCAGGTTGCGCGAGTCGTCCCCGCCGGCGAGCACCGCCGCCCCCGCCGTACCGATGCGCTCCTGGCTCAGGAACGCCGGGTCCAGGCCCGACGCGTGGAACACCCGCGCCCGGTCCAGCGCGGCGGCGGCCGCGCGTGCCCGGGCGGCGTCCGGTTCGACGATCCGCACCAGGACGCCCCGGTCGAGCAGTACCCGGGAGACGGCCCTGCCCATGCGCCCGGCGCCGTACACCACCACGTCGTCGACGGGGTCGGCCCCGGTGACCAGACGGCTCCACGCACGCGCCGCCGAGGGGGACGCCATCGCGATGATCCAGTCGTCGGGACGCACCACCTCGTGCGCGGCCGGGACGGTCCAGTTCCCCTCGCGCACGAGGGCGACCACCCGCGACGCGGCGGGCAGCCCCGCCTCGCGCAGCGGACGGCCGGCCAGCCGCGGCGCCGCCGCCCCCCGGACGTCGACGCCGAGCACGACCACCTCACCGCGGACGAAGAAGTCCACGTGCCGTGCGCCCGGCACGTGCAGGACGCGCTCGACGGCGCTCGCCGTCTCGAACGCGGTCGAGACGAGCAGGTCCACGTCGAGGTCACCCGCACGCCAGGCGTCCAGATAGTCCGTCCCGGTGGCCCGTACGACCGTCCGCGCCGACGACAGTCGGCGGGCGAGCATGGCGGTGACCAGGTTGACCTCGTCGCGCGAGGTGCACGCCAGGACGAGGTCCGCGCCGGCCACACCGGCGTCAAGGAGCGTCTCGCGGCGGGTGCCGCTGCCGTGCTCGGTCCGCACGTCGTAGGCGTGCGACAGGGCGTCCAGACGTGTCCGGTCGATGTCGATCACCGTGCACTCGTGCGCCTCGGCGAGCGACTTGACCACGGTGTGACCGACCTGGCCCGCACCCACCACGACGACCCGCATGCCTGCATCGTGGCACGCGCACCGGCGGCCCGCCCGGCACCGGCGGCCCTCTCCGCGAAGGCGGCGCGTGGCCACGGCCGTTGCGGGCCGCCGGGCGCGGTGGGGCGTCGGGCCGGTGCGGCGAAGGGCCGTCCGGACGGCGATCCGCCGGCCCCGCGTCGGACCCCGCTCCGTGCGCCGTACGGCGCGGCGGTCAGGCGGTGAGCGCGGCCACCAGCACCGGCGTGACCTGCTCGACCTGCCAGACCCGGGCGCCGTGCGCGGTCAGCGCCGAGGCGACCGAGTCGGCGGTCGCCGGGGACGGCGGCTCCCAGCAGACCCTGCGCACCGTGTCCGGGGTGATCAGGTTCTCGGCGGGCATGTTCAGCTGCTCCGCCAGCGCGCTCACGCCCGCCCGCGCGGCTGACAGCCGCGCCGCGGCGGCCGGGTCCTTGTCGGCCCAGGCACGGGGCGGCGGCGGGCCGGTCACCGGCTGGCCCGGCTGCGGCAGCCGGTCCTCGCTCAACGCCCTCGCCCGGTCGACGGCCGCCTGCCACTGCTCCAGCTGGCGCCGGCCCACACGCTGCCCGAAGCCGTTCAGCCCGGCCAGCGCGTGCGCGTTGGGCGGCAGGGCGAGCGCGGCCTCCACGATGGCCGCGTCGGAGAGCACCTTGCCGGGGGAGACGTCACGGCGGCGGGCGATCCGGTCCCGGGTCTGCCACAGCTCCCGTACGACGGCCATCTGCCGGCGGCGGCGGACCTTGTGCATGCCGGAGGTGCGCCGCCAGGGGTCCCTGCGGGGCTCGGGCGGCGGCGCCGAGGCGATCGCGTCGAACTCCTCGCGGGCCCAGTCCAGCTTGCCCTGCCGGTCCAGCTCCTTCTCCAGGGCGTCCCGCAGGTCGACCAGCAGCTCCACGTCGAGGGCGGCGTAGCGCAGCCACGGCTCGGGGAGCGGGCGGGTGGACCAGTCGACGGCGGAGTGGCCCTTCTCCAGCAGGAAGCCGAGCACGTTCTCGACCATCGCGCCGAGGCCCACCCGCGGGAACCCGGCCAGCCGGCCGGCCAGCTCGGTGTCGAAGAGGAGGGTGGGCACCATGCCTATCTCGCGCAGGCAGGGCAGGTCCTGGGTGGCGGCGTGCAGCACCCACTCGACGCCGGACAGCGCCTCACCGAGCGCGGACAGGTCGGGGCAGGCGACCGGGTCGATCAGCGCGGTGCCGGCTCCCTCGCGCCGCAGCTGCACGAGGTAGGCGCGCTGGCCGTAGCGGTAGCCGGAGGCACGCTCGGCGTCCACGGCGACGGGACCGCGGCCCGCGGCGAAGGCGGCGACCACCTCGGCGAGGGCGGTCTCGTCGGCGATCACGGGCGGAATGCCCTCGCGGGGCTCCAGCAAGGGGATCGGCGCCTGTGCAGCAGAGGCTCCGCCGTCGTCCGGAGGGGCGCCTCCGGTGGTGCGCAGTGGACTGTCTGCTGCGGTGTCGTGGGCGTCGGTCACCTGTCAAGAGTATCCGTACGGGCCGGTACCCGACCTGCCCCTCCGCCCGGTGAGGGCGCCGACCAGCGAAAACAGGCCGCATCGGATCCCGCGTACGGCAGCACGCGCGGGCGCCCGCCGACATGGGGACATCGGCGGGCGCGGGGGAAGGGGGAGTGGGGGCGCGGGCGTGAGGGACGGGGGAGGGGGTCAGTGGATGATGCCGGTACGCAGGGCCACCGCCACCATGCCGGCGCGGTCGCCCGTGCCGAGCTTGCGGGCGATGCGGGCGAGGTGGCTCTTGACGGTCAGGGCGGACAGGCCCATGGAGACGCCGATCGCCTTGTTCGACTGGCCCTCCGCAACCAGCCGCAGCACCTCGACCTCGCGGCCGGACAGCTCGCGGTAGCCGCCCGGGTGGCTCGGGGCACCCGGGGGGCGGCGGTGCAGGCGCGCGGCGGCGGCGCCGATGGGGGCGGCGCCGGGCCGGGTGGGAAGCCCCAGGTTGGTGCGGGTGCCGGTGACGACATAGCCCTTGACACCGCCGGCCAGTGCGTTGCGCACGGCGCCGATGTCGTCGGCGGCCGAGAGGGCGAGCCCGTTGGGCCAGCCCGCGGCGCGGGTCTCGGAGAGGAGGGTGAGGCCGGAACCATCCGGCAGGTGGACTTCGGCGACACAGATGTCGCGGGGGTTGCCGATGCGGGGACGAGCCTCCGCGACGGACGAGGCCTCGATGACGTCGCGTACACCGAGCGCCCACAGATGGCGGGTGACGGTGGATCGGACGCGCGGGTCGGCCACGACCACCATGGCGGTCGGCTTGTTCGGGCGGTAGGCGACCAGGCTTGAGGGCTGCTCGAGGAGAACGGACACCAGGCCTCCTGGGGTGCGGGACGGGGCCGGCTCGTGGGGGGTGAAGCCGGGACGAACCGTGCTTTCAAGGTCACAGTCGTCTTCGGCAGCAAACCTGATGTCCTTTAGGAAATGATCACGATCTGGTGAGTAACAATCCGGGCAATTCGGACGCACGATCGATCATTCGAAGATCGAACGGTTTCGGTCCGCGTCGCAACGCTTCCGAATGTGGCCGTATCGACAAAGAGATGGGCAACGAGGATTGACCGGGGCCCGGCACGGGCAGCTCAACGCGACTGCGGTCCCCTCCGCTGCGGGAGCGTCACGACCGACGCGTCCCCGGGCGCGGCCGGCGGCAGCCCTGCCACCTGCGCCAGCAGATCGCACCAGGCGACCATGTGGCCGGCCGTGTCCGGCACCCCGCCCAGCCCCTCCCGGGGCGTCCAGGAGGCGCGGATCTCGATCTGCGAGGCCGGGGGCCGCTCGGACAGCCCGCCGAAGTAGTGGGAGCTCGCCCGTGTCACCGTCCCGCTCGGCTCCCCGAACGCCAGTCCGCGCGCGGTGAGCGCACCGGTCAGCCACGACCAGCACACGTCCGGCAGCAGCGGGTCCGCCGCCATCTCCGGCTCCAGCTCCGCGCGCACCAGGGTCACCAGGCGGAACGCGCCCCGCCACGCCTCGTGCCCGTCCGGGTCGTACAGCAGCACCAGCCGGCCGTCCGCGAGATCGTCCTCACCGTCCACGACCGCCGCCTCCAGCGCGTGCGCGTACGGCGCGAGGCGTTTGGGCGCGGGTGTGGGCTCGACCTCGATCTGCGGCCGCAGTCGCGCGCCCCGCAGCGCGTCGACAGCGGCCCGGAAGGGCAACGGGGGCGTACCCCCGGGTCCGGTGTTCGCCCCGTCCTCCTTCGGTTCGTCCATTCCGCCAGCGCCGTCCGACAATCGTCCCTGAGCCGCAGCCATGCGGGGAAGATTAAGCGGAACGGGCCGTCGGCGCAGGGAGGGACACCCGTGCCGTCCGGGGGTGTCCGGATCACGCCGCACCCCCGCCGCGCGCCCCCGCTCCGGGGGACCGCCGGTCGATGCGAGTGACCCGGGCCACCCGGGGCGCCCGGCGGCCGGACCCCGTTCCCGACATGCGAGACTGGCCGGTGTGAGCGCCAACGTGAGCCCGACGGGCAGCCAGCCGACTTCGACGTACGACAGTGCCTTCCTCAAGGCGTGCCGGCGTGAGCCGGTGCCGCACACCCCGGTGTGGTTCATGCGGCAGGCCGGGCGCTCCCTGCCGGAGTACCGCAAGGTGCGCGAGGGCATCGGCATGCTCGACTCCTGCATGCGCCCCGACCTGGTCACCGAGATCACGCTGCAGCCGGTGCGGCGCCACCGGGTCGACGCGGCCATCTACTTCAGCGACATCGTCGTCCCCCTCAAGGCCATCGGCATCGACCTCGACATCAAGCCGGGCGTCGGCCCGGTCGTCGAACAGCCGGTGCGTACCCGCGCCGACCTCGACCGGCTGCGCGACCTGACCCCCGAGGACGTCCCGTACGTCACCGAGGCGATCGGGATGCTGACCCGGGAGCTGGGCTCCACCCCGCTGATCGGTTTCGCGGGCGCCCCCTTCACCCTCGCCAGCTACCTCGTCGAGGGCGGCCCGTCCCGCACGTACGAGAACGCCAAGGCGATGATGTACGGCGACCCTGAGCTGTGGGCCGACCTGCTCGACCGGCTCGCGGAGATCACCGCCGCCTTCCTGAAGGTGCAGATCGAGGCCGGCGCCTCGGCCGTCCAGCTCTTCGACTCCTGGGCCGGCGCCCTGGCCCCCGCCGACTACCGCCGCTCGGTGCTGCCCGCCTCGGCGAAGGTGTTCGACGCGGTGGCCTCCTACGGGATCCCGCGCATCCACTTCGGCGTCGGCACCGGTGAACTGCTCGGGCTGATGGGCGAGGCCGGCGCGGACGTCGTCGGCGTCGACTGGCGCGTCCCGATGGACGAGGCCGCCCGCCGCGTCGGGCCCGGCAAGGCGCTGCAGGGCAACCTCGACCCGACCGTGCTCTTCGCCGGCCGAGAGGCCGTGGAGACCAAGGCGCGGGAGGTGCTGGACTCGGCGGCCGGCCTGGAGGGCCATGTCTTCAACCTCGGCCACGGCGTCATGCCGTCCACCGACCCGGACGCCCTGACCCGCCTCGTGGAGTACGTCCACACGGCCACCGCCCGCTGACCGTGTACGGCGGCCCACGGGCCGCCGGCCGAGCCGGTGCCGCGCGCTGAGCGCGCCGCACCGGCTCTTTCGCGTGCGGCCGGGTGCGCGCCCCGTTCCCGGCCCCTGACTGTCCGGTAGCCACCTCCGCTGTTCGCCATCTCGAACAGCGGTCGCTATGTCGGTAACGATTGCGCAACTTGCGAAAACTCTTTGTTGCCCCGCGTTCATTTTCGGCGATAGACCTGCTCCTACTTCGCGGATGGGCCATTAGTTTGCGCAAACTCATAGCAGTTGGATCACTGACGACAGATCAGGAGCTCCACGATGACGAGGATGACCCGCAGCGCCACGGCTGTCGCGATCGGCCTGTGCCTCGCACTCGCCACCGCCGGCTGCGCCGGCGGTGAGGACGACGGCGCGTCCGGCGGCGGCAAGGGCACGGTGACCCTCTGGACGAACGCGATGGAGGGACGCGGCCTGGTGTTCTGGCAGAACGCCGCGAAGGAGTACAAGGCACAGCACCCCGACGTCACGATCAAGATCCAGACGGTGCAGAACGAGGACCTCGACGGCAAGCTGCAGAACGCGCTCAACTCGGGCTCCGCGCCGGACATCTTCCTCCAGCGCGGCGGCGGCAAGATGCAGGCCATGGTGGAGGCCGGCCAGATCCAGGCACTGGAACTGTCCGGCGCCGACCGGGAGAACGTGGGCGAGGCGGCGCTCGAGGGCGTCTCGATCGACGGCAAGGTCTACGCGATGCCGATGGACACCCAGCCCGAGGGCATCTACTACAGCAAGGACCTGTTCAAGAAGGCCGGCATCACCGCGCCGCCGACGACGACGGACGAACTCAAGGACGCCGTCGCCAAGCTGAAGGCGATCGACGTCGCGCCGATCGCGGTCGGCGCCAAGGACGCCTGGCCGGCCGCGCACTGGTACTACAACTTCGCCCTGCGGGAGTGCGGTCAGGAGACCATGCAGGAGGCGGCCAAGTCGCTCACCTTCGAGGACCCCTGCTGGACCAAGGCCGGTGAGGACCTCGCCGAGCTCCTGGAGAGCGACCCCTTCCAGAAGGGCTTCCTCACGGCGACGTCGCAGCAGGGAGCCGGGTCCTCGGCGGGCCTCATCGCCAATCACAGGGCGGGCATGGAGCTCATGGGCAACTGGAACCCCGGGGTGATCGCCGACCTGACCCCGGACAAGAAGCAGCTCCCCGACCTCGGCTGGTTCCCCTTCCCCGCCGTCCCCGGCGGCAAGGGCGAACCGACCGCCATCATGGGCGGCGCCGGCGGCTACTCCCTCTCGAAGAACGCGCCGAAGGAGGCCCTGGACTTCCTCCGGTTCACCGTGACCAAGGAGCAGCAGGAGGCGTACGCCGAGGCCTTCGACACCATCCCGGTGAACAAGGCGGCCCAGGGCGTCGTCACCGAGCCCTACAACATCTCCGCGCTCCAGGCCTTCAACAAGGCCGCCTACTCGATGCAGTTCCTCGACACCGTGTACGGCCAGAACGTCGGCAACGCGATGAACATCGCCGTCGTGAACCTGCTGGCCGGCAAGGGGTCCGCCGCCGACATCGTCAAGGACGTCAAGGCCGCGGCGGAGAAGGGCTGATCGGGCGGCATGAGCGACACCCTGGGCACCGACACGGCCGACGGCCGCACGCCGCAGGGCTCGACCGGAGCCGGGGGCGCGGACACGTCCGTCCCCCCGGCTCCGCCGCGAGCGGCTGCGCGCCGACGGGGCCGCGGCAGGACGCGACTGGAGATCGCCGTCCTGTCCGCCCCCGCGGTCATCACGTTCCTGGCGTTCGTGATCTTCCCGGTCGCACTCGCCGCGTACTACGGCTTCTACCAGTGGAAGGGTTACGGAGAGCCCACCGACTGGGTCGGCCTGAACAACTACAAGCTGATCCTCACCGACTCCGCGTTCCACGACGTGCTGTGGCACAACGGCCTGATCCTGGTGCTCTCCCTGGTCATCCAGGGGCCGCTGGCGATCGGTGTCGCCCTGCTGCTCAACCAGCGGATCCGCGGCCGCTCCGCCATCCGCGTCCTGATCTTCGTGCCCTACATCATCTCCGAGGTCATCGTCGGCACCGGCTGGAGCCTGATGCTGCAGAGCAACGGGGCCGTCAACGACCTGCTGCGCTCGATCGGCCTGGGTTCCCTGGAGGCCGACTGGATCGCCGACCCGGACCTGGCCATCTGGTCACTGATGGCCATCATCACGTGGAAGTACCTCGGCTTCGCCGTGATCCTGATGCTCGCCGGTCTCCAGTCGATCCCGGACGAGATGTTCGAGGCCGCGCAGATCGACGGCGCCTCCTACTGGCAGATCCAGCGCCGCATCACGCTGCCGCTGCTCGGACCGACGATCCGCATCTGGGCCTTCCTGTCGGTCATCGGCTCGCTGCAGCTGTTCGACCTCGTCTACATCATCTGGGGCCAGTACGTCTCCGGCACCGCCGGGACCTCCACCATGGCGATCTACATGCTGGCCCAGGGCCGCAACGCCGGCAACTACGGCTACGGCAGCGCCGTCGCCGTGGTGATGTTCGTGATCTCGCTCGCCGTCGCGCTGATCTACCAGCGCTTCGTCCTGCGCCGCGACCTCAGGGGCGCCGTCACCGAAGGGACCGTGTGATGAGCGCGACGACCACCACCCCCCGCCGCCCGTCCTTCGCTCCCCGGCCGAAGCGGCCCGCCGGCCGCGGCGACAGGCCGCAGAAGTGGGGCAGTCCCGTCACCTACTTCATCGCGCTGCTCTTCGTCGGTGTGTGCGTCGCGCCGGTGGTCCACATCGTGATCGGCGGCTTCCGCACCAACGCGCAGATCACCACCGAGCCGGCCGCCCTGCCGAGCCCCTGGGTGACGGGCAACTACCTCGGCATCCTCAAGTCGTCCGTCTTCTGGGGCCAGTTCGCCAACTCCCTCATGGTGGCGCTCGCCAGCACCGTGGGCATCGTCGCGCTCGGCCTGATGGTCAGCTTCGTGATCGCGCGCTACGACTTCCGGCTCAAGGGCGCCCTGTACTCCTTGTTCGCCGCGGGCCTGATGTTCCCGATGGTCATCGCGATCACCCCGCTGTACCTCGTCATCCGGGACCTCGGCCTCGTCGACAACCTGCTCGGCGTGATCGTCCCGCAGATCGCCTTCGGTCTGCCGACGACGGTCATCATCCTGGTGCCGTTCCTGCGGGCCATCCCGAACGAGATCGAGGAGGCCGCCGCGATCGACGGCATGAGCCGGCTGGGGTTCTTCTTCCGCATGGCCGTCCCGCTGTCGCTGCCCGGCGTGGTCACCGTCGGCATCCTGGGCTTCGTCGGCAGCTGGAACAACTACCTCCTGCCCCTGTACGTCCTCAACTCGCAGGCCAACTTCACCCTGCCGCTCGGTGTCCAGGTGTTCTCCTCGCAGTACTCCACGGACACCGCGAAGGTGCTCGCCTTCACCTCGCTCGCCATGCTGCCCGCGCTGGTGTTCTTCTCGGTCTTCCAGAAGCGCATCGTCGGCGGCCTCACCGGCGCGGTGAAGGGCTGACCGCGGTGGCGAGACGACGTGAGGTGACCTGCGCGACGCGCGACGGGACACGGCTGCGGACCCTGCTGCTGCTCCCGAGGGGGAGCGGACCGTGGCCGGCCCTGCTGACCCGTCACCCCTACGACGTGAGCGGTGAGGAACCCGGGGTGCTGGACGTCGGCCGTCTCGTCGCCGCCGGTTACCTCGTCGCGCTCCAGGACGTACGGGGCCGCTTCGGCTCCGAGGGCGACTTCGACCCCGGCCGGCAGGAGGAGTCCGACGGCGCCGACGCCGTGGCCTGGCTCGCGGCACGCCCCGAGTGCGACGGCACCGTCGGGATGTGGGGCGCCTCGTACGCCTCCGACACCCAGTTCGCCGCGCTGCTGGGCGGCGCCCCGGCGCTGCGGGCGATCGCCCCCGCCATGACGCCCGCGATGTCGGCGCTCGACGGTTTCCGGTTCCGCGGCGGGGTGCCGGAGCTCGGCAGCACGCTCGCCTGGACGCACTACGCCATTGCCCCGGACATGATCGACCGCCTCGGCTCCGCCGCCGTCCGCGAGACGGAGCGGGGACGCTGGGAGGCGACCGAACGCGCGCTCACCACCGGCGAGGCGTTCCGCGCCGGGGCCCTGCGCCCCGGCCGGGACGTCGAGGCGATCGTCGGATGGGGACTGGACCTCCTCCGGGAGCCGCTCGGCTCGCCGCGTCACCGTGAGGGCAAGGTCGTCGACCGGACCGACGCGGTCGACGTCCCGGTGTTCCTGACCGGCGGGTGGTTCGACGTCTTCCTCGGACCGACGCTGGAGATCTACCGGCGGCTGCTGCGCCGCGCGCGGGACACCGGCGGGCCGGCGCCACGGCTGCTGGTGGGCCCCTGGACGCACGACGACCTGTCGGGCCGGGCCGCCGGCGCGGACTTCGGACCGGACGCCTGTGCCGACGAGCCCGGTGGCGGCGGGGACCTCACGGCGCACCACCTGCGGTGGTTCGACACCGTCCTGCGCCAGGACGTCACGCGCGCCGAGGACGGCCCGCCGGTGCGGGTGTTCCTGATGGGCGCGAACCGGTGGGTCGACCTGGACGCGTTCCCGCCGCGCGACACCCGGCCGCTCGCGCTGTACCTGAACGCCGGGGGGACGCTCGGGACCGAGCCGGGCGCGAGCGCCGAACGACGGCTGACCAGCGATCCGGCGTCCCCCGTCCCGACGTGCGGCGGCGCGGTCCTGCTCTTCGGGCCGTTCGCGGCGGGCCCCGCCGACCAGTCGGCGGTCGAGGCACGGCAGGACGTCGTCTCCTGGCGCACCGAGCCGCTGGACACGGACCTCACGGTGATGGGCGCGGTTCACGCCGTCGTGCACCTGATCACCACGGGGACGGACGCCGACGTGGTGGTCCGGCTGTGCGACGAGCACCCGGACGGCACCAGCCGCGTCGTCGCCGACGGGGTGCGGCGGGGGTCGGCGCGGTCCGTCGACCCGGTGACCGGGGCGGGTGAGAGGCGTCCCCTCGAACCGGTCCGGGCGCAGGAGTTCGCCGTGGACCTCTGGTCGACGGCGCACACGTTCCTGCCCGGCCACCGGGTGCGCGTCGACATCGCCCCGAGCTCGTCACCCCGCTGGGACGTCGGCGGCAACACCTTCGCCCCGGCCGGCCAGGCCCCGCCGCCCGTCGCGGCCGAGTACACGATCCTCCAGGGCACCGCCCGGCCGAGCCGCCTCGTCCTGGAGACCGTCACGTCCCCACCCGAGTGAGGGCGGCCGTCCGCCTCACCGGCGGGGCGCGGTCCCGGGGGCGGGTCCGGTGGAGGCACGCAGGACCAGCTCGGTCGCCAGCTTCATACGGGCGGCGGGCCGGGATCCACCGTCCTCGCCGCGGGCGAGCTCCGTCAGCAGCCTGACCGCCGCCGCGCCCAGCTCCGTGCTGGGCTGTCGGACGGTGGTCAGCCCGGGGGTGATGTACTGCGCCTCGGGCAGGTCGTCGAAGCCGACGACACTGATGTCCTCGGGCACCCGCAGGCCCCGGGCGCCCAGCGCGTCGTAGACGCCGAGGGCCATGGAGTCGGCGCAGGCGAAGATCCCGGTGATCCCCGGATCCGCGTCGAGCAGGGTGTGGGTGGCGGTCGCCGCCTTGGCGCGGTTCCATCCGCCGTGGGCCACCGACACCGTGGCGGCACCGGAGGACGCCGTGTCGGCCACCCCGCGGAAACCGTCGACGCGGGCCCGGCCGAAGAGGTGGCGGGCGTGCCCCGCGACCACCCCCAGCCGCTCGTGGCCGAGGGACAGCAGATGCTCGGCGGCCATCCGGCCGCCCTCCCAGTTCGCCACGCCGACACTGGACACGCCCGACGGGGGCGTGGTCATCGGGTCGACCAGCACCACGGGGACGCCCGCCGCGAAGAGCGCGCCGAACTGCGCCGACGCGGGATCGACCAGCGTCCCGATGACCCCCAGGGTGCGCCTCCTCAGCAGCCGCGACACCCAGTCGCTCTGCGGATCGGCGAGCGTCAGGACGACGTCGAGTCCCGCTGCCGCCGCCTCCCGCCCGACCCCCGCGACGAGGAGGTTCGCCCACGACCCCTCGTAGTGGGTGACCACCAGGTCCAGGACGTTGGACCAGCCGTGCTCGTCGCGCACGCCCTCGTTCTTGGAGCCGGCCGGGCGGACGTAGCCGACGGCCCGCACGGCTTCCATGACCCGCGCCCGCGTCTCCGCCGAGACGTCCGTCCCGCCGCGCAGCACCTTCGACACGGTCGGCACGCTGGTACCGGCGGTCTTCGCGACCAGGGACAGGGTGGGGCGCGTTCCGGCTGGTCGGGGTGGCATGGGGAAAGGTTAGCCCAACCGCGCGGGCGCCCTCCGGGGGCGGGAGCCGGGCCTTCGGCGGGCAGGCCGGCCGCCCTTCACCCGGCGGGCGACGGGACGTACTCGAACCAGTCGAAGGCGACCGAGCCCTCGGTGGCGTACATGCCGATGACACGGCCGGTGAAACCGCAGGCGACCTCGGTGGACAGGTAGCGCCCGTCCAGTTCGGCGAGCGGCCGGGCGTCCGGGGCGCCGGGGTCGCCCAGCCAGAAGGCGAGGGTGTCGGGGCCCGTGGTCCCGCCGTCGGTGAGGTGGGGCGACGCGGGCACGAGGTCCGACGTCCGGACCGTCACGGTGAGGGGCAGCGGCCCCGCCGGGACCGGTCGGCGGGCCACGGTCTGGCGCAGCGGCCCGATCCGGGCGACGACGCGGACCTCCCCGTCCCCGGCCTCCAGCTCGTAGTGGTGGGCCTCGTCCAGCCGTACGCAGAGACCGCCGCGCCCCGTGCCCGGGTCCAGCAGGGCGGTGACCCGGCAGTCGTGGTGCTGCTGGCGGCGGCCGACGAAGGTGTAGCCCGGGCTGTCCAGAGTGGGTCCGGTGGCGTGCAGGACCAGCCACCCGGGGCGCTCCGTGAGCGACCACGAGCCCTCCGGGCGGGCGAACGGCGAGACCCAGTACGGCGCGAGAGCGGTGCCGGTGAAGTCGTCACGGGCGGGCGGGGCCGGAACGGGATGCCAGGCACCGCCCGGCGCCGGGTGGCGCTCGGGGACGGGCGTGACGACGGGCCAGCCGTCCGCGTCCCACTCCACCGGGGTCAGGAACGTCTCGCGGCCGAGCACGTGCACGTCGGGCGTGAAGCCGCGGGGGCGGACGCCGAGCAGCACCATCCACCAGCTGCCGTCGGGAGCCTGGACGAGATCGGCGTGGCCGGTGTTCTGGACGGGACGCGCGGTGCCCGCGTGGGACAGCAGCGGGTTGCCGGGCGCGGCCTCCCAAGGGCCGCGCGGGGAGCGGGCGCGGGCCACGGACACGGCGTGGCCGCGCTCGGTGCCGCCCTCCGCGATCAGCAGGTACCACCAGCCGCCGACGCGGTACAGGTGCGGCGCCTCGGGGAACTTGAGCCCGCTTCCGGACCAGGTGGGGACGGGCCCTTCCAGCACCTTGCCCCCGGCCGGGTCGATCCTGGCGATGTTGATGCCTCCGGCCGGGCCGGAGAAGGCGCACCAGCAGGTGCCGTCCTCCTCCCACGCCAGGTCGGGGTCGATCCCGTCCAGAGCGAGCCACACCGGGTCGCTCCACGGCCCCTCGGGCCGCTCGGCCCACACGACGAAGTTGCCGCCGCCGTCGATGTTGGTGTTGACGACCCAGAAGCGGCCGTCGTGGTGACGGATCGTGGGCGCGTACAGACCTCCGGACGCCTTGGCGCCGGGCAGAGGGAGGGGCAGTTGCCCGGGCCGGTCGAGGACGTTGCCGATCTGCTCCCAGTGCACGAGGTCCCTGCTGTGGAAGAGCGGCAGCCCGGGGACGTACTCGAAGCTGGAGCACACCAGGTAGTAGTCGTCGCCGACCCGGCAGACGCTCGGGTCGGGATGGAACCCGCTGATCACCGGGTTGTCGTACAGGTGCTCGGACATCGTCTCCCCCTTCGGGCCGCGGGCCGCCGAAAAGGGAGTCTAGGCGCCCCTACCAGCCCGTCCGTGCCCTTCGGCCGAAGAGGATGCCGCGGGGTTCGGGCGGCGGGGGAGTGCCCGGTTTCAGGGGCCAGGCCAGCAGCATGCCGACGACGAAGCCGACCACGTGCGCCGCGTACGCCACCGTGCCCGCGTCGGTGACGCCCTGTCCGCCCGAGTACACCGCCTGGAGCACGAACCACAGCCCCAGCACGATCCACGCGGGCAGCCGCAGCGGCAGGAAGATCAGGAACGGCACCAGCACCCACACCCGTGCCCTCGGATACAGCACGAGGTAGGCGCCGAGCACACCCGCGATCGCCCCCGAGGCCCCGATCAGCGGCTCGGCCGAACCGGCGTTCAGCAGCGCGAAACCGTACGCGGCCGCGTACCCGCACACCAGGTAGAACAGCAGGAAGCGGACGTGCCCCATGCGGTCCTCGATGTTGTTGCCGAAGATCCACAGGAAGAGCATGTTGCCCAGCAGGTGCAGCCAGCCGCCGTGCAGGAACATCGCCGTCAGCACGCTCAGCTCCGGCGACTTGTCGTAGCCGGGCGGTCCGATCACGCACCCCGGTCCCCGTGGACCCACACCCGTGGCGCCGGTCGGCACCAGGTTCGGCAGGTGGTGGTGGATCAGCTCCCTCGGCACCACGGCCCACCGGTCCAGGAACGCCTGGAGGTGGCACAGCTCCGCCAGGCTGCCGCCGCCCCCGGTCAGGGAGCCCACGACACCGGGCGTGAGGGCCACGAAGACGACGATGTTGGCGACGATGAGCGCGTACGTCACCCAGGGGGTGCGGCGCGCGGGGTTCACGTCATGAACGGGGATGACCACGTTCCACTGGTGCCCGGACGGCCGCCGGTGAATCCGTGGACCCCCTGAACGCCGCCCGCACGCCGTGCGTATGACTCCCCAACCGCCCGCGGCGCGGGGAAGTGGCCGCGGGGCCGACGTGAGGACACAGGCGATGAACGACCGAGTGACCACCCTGCAGGCGCTGCCCGACGGCGAGGCCGAGCTCACCCTCGTGGTGCGCCTCCCCTGGGAGGACGTCGCCCGGCTCGGCCAGGAGGCGGGGCGGCTCGCCACGCAGATGCAGCGACCGGTGACGCTGGACGAGGCGGTGAGCCGCCGCCTGCGGTCCGCGCGGGCCGCCGCCGCGCACGCCAAGCCCGCGGGGGAGCAGCCGCCCGCCGTGCCGCCCGCCTCCTCCTCGGTGCCGTCGGCCGCATCCGTGTCGTCGAGCGCCTCGGTGTCCTCGCTGCCGTCCCGGCCACCGGGGGAGCAGGCCCGTCAGGCGATCGAGCGGATCAACGGGACGGCGTGAGCGGCGCCCTCGGGCTCGACGGCGCCCGCCGCGTCGACGGTGTGCGCGGCGTGAGCGACGGCCGGCGGGCGCGCGCGGGGCACGCTCAGCGCGCGCCCCTGAGGCGCGTCGCCGCCTTGCGGGCCGCCACCTGGACCGGGTCCCACACCGGGGAGAACGGCGGTGCGTACCCGAGGTCCAGCGCCGCCACCTGGTCCACCGTCATGCCGGCCGTCAGGGCCACCGCCGCGATGTCCACCCGCTTGCCCGCGCCCTCCCGGCCGACGATCTGCACGCCCAGCAGCCGGCCGGTGCGCAGTTCGGCGAGCATCTTCACCGTCATGGGCGAGGCGTTCGGGTAGTAGCCCGCCCGGCTGGTCGACTCGATCGTCACCGTCTCGAAGCGCAGGCCCACGCGGTGGGCGTCCTTCTCCCGCAGCCCGGTGCGGGCGATCTCCAGGTCGCACACCTTGCTGACCGCCGTGCCGACGACGCCCGGGAACGTGGCGTAACCGCCGCCCACGTTCGCGCCGATGATCTGGCCGTGCTTGTTGGCGTGGGTGCCGAGCGGGATGTGCCGCTGCTGCCCGGACACCAGGTCCAGCACCTCCACGCAGTCGCCGCCCGCCCACACGTTCTCCTGCCCGCGCACCCGCAGGGAACGGTCGGTGAGCAGCCCGCCGTGGTCCCCGAGGGGCAGCCCGGCCGCCCGCGCCAGGGCCGTCTCCGGCCGCACGCCGATGCCCAGGACGACCACGTCGGCCGGATACTCGGCGTCCGCGGTGGCGACCGCCCGCACGCGGCCGTCGTCCCCGGTGGGCAGCCCGGTCACCTCGGCGTCGTTCACCATGGTGATGCCCATGCCGGCCATGGCCTCGTGCACCAGCCGGCCCATGTCGGGGTCGAGCGTCGCCATGGGCTCCCGGCCCCGGTTGACGACCGTCACCTCGTAGCCGCGGTTGATCATCGCCTCGGCCATCTCCACGCCGATGTACCCCGCGCCCACGACCACCGCGCGGCGTCCGCCGGTCCGGGCCAGCGTGTCCAGCAGCGCCTGCCCGTCGTCCAGGGTCTGCACCCCGTGCACCCCCGGCGCGTCGATGCCGGGCAGCTCCGGACGGACCGGCCGCGCACCGGTGGCGATCACCAGCTTGTCGTACGACGTCCACGCCTCCGCCCCGGACTCCAGGTCACGCGCTCGGACCCGCCCCCTGTCCAGGTCGACCTCGGTGACCTCGGTGCGCAGCCGCACGTCGATGTCCCGCGCGCGGTGCTCCTCGGGGGTACGCGCGATCAGCCGGTCCCGGTCCTCGACGTCGCCGCCCACCCAGTAGGGGATGCCGCAGGCCGAGTAGGAGGTGAAGTGGCCGCGTTCGAACGCCACGATCTCCAGCTCGTCCGGGCCCTTCATCCGCCGGGCCTGCGACGCCGCGGACATGCCCGCGGCGTCGCCGCCGATCACGACCAGGCGTTCCCTCGCTCCGTGCGCAGCGCTCGTGTCCATGCGGACCACGCTACGGGGGCGGGACCGGAGCGGTCCCTCAGGCCTCGCCGTCCCCGCCCTCGGGGGCACGCCCCGGCACCGGCGGCGCCACGGGCAGCGACCCCGGACCGCCCGCCGGGGGCACCGGGCCCGGCCGGCGCGGCAGCCGGGGGCGTACCAGCGTGCGCCACACCAGGACGACCAGCGCCGCCACCGCCGCGAACGGCAGGACCGCGCCGAGCGCCAGGGCCAGCCAGCGCAGCAGCGTCAGGAAGACGTCCCAGCCGCCCGCGAGCGCGTCCAGGAAACCCGGGTCGTCGTCCTTCGCCTCCTCCTTCACCGGGGTCTCGGACAGCGTCAGGGTGATGGTGGCGAGGCTCGTACGGTCCTTCAGCGCCGCCTGCTGGGCGAGCAGCGACTCCAGGTCCGCCTGGCGGCTGCTCAGTTCGCCCTCCAGGGTCACCACGTCGCTGAGCCGGGTGGCCTGGTCCATCAGCTCGCGGATGCGCGCCACGCTGGCCCGCTGCGTGCTGATCCGGCTCTCCACGTCGACCACCTGGTCGGTGACGTCCTGCGCCTTCGCGCTGCGCTCGACGAGGGTGCCCGTGCCCTCCAGACCGGTCAGCACCTCCTCGTACGCGCTCGCCGGGACGCGCAGCACCACCCGCGTGTGCTCGTGGCCCCGCCAGTCCCGTCGGGTGGTCTCGTCGCCGATGTAGCCGCCCGCGTCCGCCGCCGCCGCGCGGGCCTCGTCCAGCGCCTTCGGGACGTCCTTGACCCGCACGGTCAGGGAGGCGGTGCGGATGACATGCTCCGCCGCCACACGCGGGGCGGACGCCGCGGCGCGGTCCGCCGTGCCGCCCGGCGCGCCCTGCTTCCCGGACTCGGGCGCCGCATCCGCGGCCCCCTTCTCGTCCGCCGCCACCCCCTGCCCGCCGGCCTTGCTCGCGCCTTCGTCGCCGGACGCGCTGCATCCGGTGACCGCGAGGGCCGCCGCCAGCAGGGCCCCGGCCAGGGCGGGGCCGGTTCGTACGGATCGTCGTGTGCGCATGCGGGACTCCCCCTCGTGTCGTCATGGCTGACGCTCCTCAGACGCCGTGAGGGGGGCGGGCGTTCGGGCCGGACGGTCGCGATGCGGTCACGGTCGGGACTCGGCGGGGCCACACGGCCCTGGCGGACCGGCGTGCGGCATTTGAGAAGGTGGGAGGCATGAGCGGAACACACAGGGACGGCGGGCGGCACGCCGTCGTCGTCGGAGCGGGCATCGCCGGGCTGGCCGCCGCGCACCGGCTGCTGGAGCACGGGGCGCGGGTCACCGTGCTGGAGGCCTCGGACCGGGTCGGCGGCAAGCTGCTGCCCGGCGAGATCGCGGGTGCCCGCGTCGACCTCGGGGCGGAGTCGCTGCTGGCCCGGCGGCCCGAGGCGGTCGGCCTCGCCCGTGCCGTGGGACTGTCCGACCGGCTGCGGCCGCCCGCCACCGCCTCCGCCGCGCTGTGGACCCGCGGCGCCCTGCGCCCCATGCCGAAGGGGCACGTCATGGGCGTCCCCGGCACCGCCGCCGCCCTCGCCGGCGTGCTGTCCGAGGCGGGCCTCGCCCGGATCGAGCGCGACGCCGAGCTGCCGCCCACCGAGATCGGCGACGACGTCGCCATCGGCGAGTACGTCGCCGAACGGTTCGGCCGGGAGGTCGTCGACCGTCTCGTCGAGCCCCTGCTCGGCGGCGTGTACGCGGGTGACGCCTACCGCATCTCCATGCGCTCGGCCGTCCCGGACCTCTTCGAGGCCGCCCGCGCACACGCCACCCTGGGCGAAGCGGTCCGCGCCGTCCAGGCGAGGACCGCCGCCGCCCAGCAGACCGGCCCCGTCTTCATGGGCGTCGCGGGCGGTGTGGGCTCCCTCCCGCTCGCGGTCGCCGACTCCCTGCGCTCCCGGGGCGCCCGCATCCTCACCGGCACCCCGGTCACCGAACTGCGCCGTGAACCCGAGGACGGCTGGCGGCTCGTCGCCGGCGACGAGGTGCTGCACGCCGACGCCGTCGTCGTCGCCGTGCCCGCCCCGGCCGCCGCCGGACTGCTGCGCACCGAGGCGCCCGGCGCCGCCGCCGAGCTGTCCGCCGTCGAGTACGCCTCGATGGCGCTGATCACCCTGGCCTACCGCCGCGCCGAGGCCCGGCTGCCCGAGGGCAGCGGGTTCCTGGTGCCGCCCGTGGAGGGCCGGACCGTCAAGGCCTCCACCTTCGCCTCCCACAAGTGGGGCTGGGTCGCCGAGGAGAACCCGGACCTGGCCGTCGTCCGCACCTCCGTGGGCCGCCACGGCGAGACGGAGATCCTGCACCGCGACGACGACGAACTGGTCGAGCTGTCCCGGCACGACCTGAAGGCCGCCACCGGCCTGGCCGCCGCCCCGGTCGCCACCCGCGTCACCCGCTGGGACGACGGCCTGCCCCAGTACCCGGTCGGCCACCACGCGCGCGTGGCCCGCGTCCGCGCACACCTCGCGGGCCTGTCCGGGCTGGCCGTGTGCGGCGCCGCGTACGACGGCGTCGGCGTCCCGGCGTGTATCGCGAGCGCGTACGCGGCGGCCGACCAGATCAACGGCGACCTGCGCGCTGTGCAGGAGCTCACCGCCCACCCGGTGCAAAGCCTTCACGGAGGAGCGGGAGAATAAGGGACATGAGTGACGACGCCACCACCCCCGCGCCCGACCGGATCCCCAACAAGGGCAAGCTGGCCAAGGACCTCAACGAGGTCATCCGCTACACCCTCTGGTCCGTCTTCAAGCTGAAGGACGTCCTCCCGGAGGACCGCGCCGGCTACGCCGACGAGGTCCAGGAACTGTTCGACCAGCTCGCCGCCAAGGACGTCACCGTCCGCGGCACCTACGACCTGTCGGGCCTGCGTGCGGACGCCGACCTCATGATCTGGTGGCACGCCGAGACCGCCGACCAGCTCCAGGAGGCCTACAACCTCTTCCGCCGCACCAAGCTGGGCCGCGCGCTCGAGCCGGTCTGGTCGAACATGGCGCTGCACCGCCCCGCCGAGTTCAACCGCTCGCACATCCCGGCGTTCCTCGCCGACGAGACGCCCCGCGACTACGTGAGCGTCTACCCGTTCGTGCGCTCCTACGACTGGTACCTGCTGCCGGACGAGGACCGCCGCCGGATGCTCGCGGACCACGGCAAGATGGCCCGCGGCTACCCGGACGTGCGCGCCAACACGGTCGCCTCGTTCTCCCTCGGCGACTACGAGTGGATCCTCGCCTTCGAGGCCGACGAACTGGACCGCATCGTCGACCTGATGCGCCACCTGCGCGGCTCCGAGGCCCGTATGCACGTCCGCGAGGAGATCCCGTTCTACACGGGCCGCCGCAAGGACGTCGCGGACCTGGTCGCGGGCCTGGCCTGACGCCCGCCCGGCCTCAGACCGCGGGGGCGGGCGTCGCGGGCGCCGTCGGAGCGGGTGCGGTCGTGGCCGGTGTGGTCGGAGCGGGTGCCGGGTGCGGTGCGCAGGAGGCGCGCCGGCCCGGCACCCTGCCGTCCAGCAGATACGCCGTCAGGTGCTCGTTGACGCAGGCGTTGGCCCCGCCCGCGAGACCGTGGCTGCCGGCGTCCCGCTCCGTCACCAGCGCGGACCCGGCCAGCCTGCGGTGCAGTTCCAGGGCGCCGTCGTACGGGGTGGCCGCGTCCCGCTCGGCCGCCAGGATCAGTGTCGGCGGCAGCGCGCCCCGGCCGGCGCGCACGTCCAGCGGCCGCTGCCGGGGCGCGGGCCAGTAGGCGCAGGGCAGATTGGCCCACACGTTGTCCCAGGTCTCGAACGGCGCACGGCGCGCGAGCCGGGTGTTGTCCCGGTCCCACACTGCGAAGTCCGTAGGCCAGGGGGCGTCGTTGCACTCCACGGCGAGGTACACCGCGCGCGTGTTCTCCGCCTCCGCCGCCGCCTCCGGATGCTCCTCGGCCTGCTCGACCAGCGGCCCGGGGTCGCCCTTCAGGTACGCCGACAGGGCGTGCGCGCGCTGCGGCCAGTAGTCGTCGTAGTAGCCGGCCCTCAGCATGGCCGTGTGCAGCTGCGCCGGGCCGACCTTCCCGCCCGCCGGCCGCGCCGCCAGCCGGGCCCGCACCCGGTCGTAACTCTCCTGCACCTGCTGCGCGGTGCCGCCCAGCCCGTACACGTCGTGGTGTTCGGCGGCCCAGGCCCGGAAGTCGGCCCAGCGGTCCTCGAACGCCGCCGACTGGGCCAGGTTGTTGCGGTACCAGATCCGCTCCGGGGCCGGGTTCACCGCCGAGTCGAACACCATCCGCCGGACGTGCGAGGGGAACAGCGTGGCGTACAGCGCCCCGATGTACGTGCCGTACGACGACCCGAGGAACGTCAGCCGGGTCTCGCCCAGCGCGGCGCGCAGCACGTCCAGGTCCCGGGCGTTGGCGAGCGAGGTGTAGTGGCGCAGGGCGTCGCCGGTCCGCTCGGCGCAGCCGCGCGCGTAGGCGGCGGCGCGGGCCGAGCGGTCGCGCTTGACCTCCGCCGAGGGATGCGCGGGCGCGGGCGCGGGACCCTGGTGGAAGGTGCTCGGGTCGGTGCACGACAGCGGCGCGGAACGGCCCACCCCACGCGGGGCGTAGCCGACCAGGTCGTAGGCCCCCGCGAGACGCTTCCACCCGGGGACGTGGCCGAGCATCGGGAAGTACATCCCGTCGGCGCCGGGCCCGCCCGGGTTGTGCACCAGGGATCCCTGCCGGGGCACCGTGCGCCCGGTCACGGGGTCCGTCCCGGTGGCCCGGGACCGGCTGACGGTGAGCCGGATCTGCTCGCCGTCCGGGCGGGCGTAGTCGAGCGGGACGCGCAAGGTGCCGCACTCCACGGTGGGCGGCAGGCCCTGCTCCTCGGCGCACGGGCCGAAGTCGATGCCCGCCTCGGCGGCGCGCGCGGCGGCGACGGCGGTGCCGCGCGCCTCACCGGCGGGGGTCCGGGCGCCGGCCGGGGCCGCGGCCAGGGGGGTGAGGAGCAAGGACCCTGCGGCCCCTGCGGCCAGGAGGACGGCGGCGGTTCTCATCGGTGATCCCTTCGGTGCGCTGCGCGCCGGTGCGCCGCGTCGGCAAAAGGGATGTTTTCGGGCGGCAGGGGTGCGGGCAAGGACCACTCACCGGGTGTCGGCCGCGGATCGCTCGGCCCAGGTCACCACCCCGGGCGGGGCTCCCGGTGGGCGAACGCCTCCCGCACCTGCGGTTCGCCCACCGCGTGCACCCCGCGCACCGCGACGGAGGTGAGGTAGGCGCGGTCGTCGTCGGTGTCACCGGCAGCCGCCCGGCGCGCGGAGTCCAGCAGCCGCTGTCCGGCGGGGGAGGCCCAGCGCGAGGCGGGGTGCGCCTCGAACCGCGCCACGGCCAGACAGCCCAGCGTGAACACCAGAGGGAGTGCGAACCACAGGGCGACCAGCTGACGCGGCATCTCCGACGGAACCGGCATGAGCAGCGCGACGGCCCCGAGCCCGGCCACGGCTGGCGCCGTGAGCCGCAGCCGGCGGACCGCCTCCCCGACGCTCCGCTCGGCGCCCTCGGGTACCGCCAGCCCGGCGCGGACCAGCCGGTCCGCCAGCGCGCGCACGGCCTCCGTGGCCGCCGCCGCCTTCCGCACCGGCGCTATGGGCGACTGCCCCTCCGGCCCGATCGCCCCGATCACCGACCGCTCCACGTCGTCCCGCCCGCGCGGATCGACGACGGTGGCCCAGCCGGTGTGGGCCAGCAGCAGCCGCCGCTGGCGCGCCATCGCGACGAGCGTGACGTCGGCGACCCGGGCGGGTCCGCCGGACAGGAACGCCGCCTCGTACAGCGTCAGGCCGCGCCGCCCTCCCGCACCGTCACCGGCCGCCGCGTCACGCGCCGCGGCGAGACACAGCCGCAGACCGGAGATCGCGGCGATCGCCCAGGCCAGGAGCAGGAGAGGAACCCAGAACATGGATTGTTTGTAAGGGACACGGTCGCGAGAGCACCATGCCTTGTTCACCATGCGGACACGGTGTTGCGGGTATGTGACGTTCCGCGGAGCCGTCCCATGACATCCTGCTGACGATCATCAAGGGGAGGGGACGGCAGGATGCGGGTCGGAGGAAGTCGGCGACGCCGATCGAGCTGGGGTGTGGCGGCGGCAGCCGTGCTGTTGGCGGCCGGCTGCTCGTCAGGCGGTGACTCCGGCGACTCCGTGAGGGTCGCCGGTGAGAACGGCGCCAGTGCGCACCCAACGCCCACGCCCACGCCCACACCCACGGTGTCCGTCTCCGTCAGCCCCGCCCCGCCCTTGAAGGACGGCACCGCCGTCCTCGTGCGCTGCGCGGACATGGAGGACCCGTACGCGACCGTGGAGATCAGGAACCCCAACGCACGGGACGCCGTGCTGGAGGTGAAGGTCCACTTCACCGACGCGTACGGCTTCCCTCTGCTGAACACCGGCGATCAGGTGGACGTCCTCGCGAAGGACACGTTCACGTACCGGGTGCCCGCCAAGACCCGGTACACCGACAGGATCGCGCACTGCGAGGTCGAAGCCGTGGCGCGTGCCGTCCGGTGACGCGGACTCGCCCGAGTGACGCGGATTCGCCCGGGAGTCCACCGGCGGACACCCGGTGCGGGCCGGCGTCAGCGCCTGAGCAGGGCGCGGCGGGTCGCGCGGGCCAGGCGGACGACCGGGCGGTGCGAGCGGGGCCTCGGGCCTGAGCGGTCGAGCCACCATTCGCGCAGCTCGCGCCGCGCCCGGGCGTCCCCGGGTCGCCCGGTCAGCAGCAGTTCCCCGGCGAAGTCCAGCGCGTCGCGCCGGTACCCGCCGGTCATCGGCCGCGTCTGCGCGTACGCGAGGAAGGCCCCCCGGTAGCCGTCGCCGAGGATCACCGGGAGTTCGGGCGCCACCTTGGCGACGACATCGGCCCGCTTGGCGGCCAGCGCCCGTGCCTGCACCCCCATTCGCACCCGGTCGAACCCCTCGGGCACCGGCGTCCCCGCGGTCAGCGCGGACAGCACCGCGGTCTGCGCGAGCGCCAGCCGCTCCCGGGCCGGCGCGGTCCCGTCCTCGACGGCGACCGCGGCCCGCGTCGGCGCGTACTCCGGGGCCGCGGTCTCCCGCCGCTCGCGGGCCCCCGCCTCCATTGCCCGCCCGATCGCGTCCAGTTCGCCCTTCAGCTCCTTTGGCGCCGGGAAGTTCTCGTCCCGTTCCAGTAGCACCCCCGGGGGCGAGACGCGGGAGGCGAGGTCGGTGAGGATGTCGAGCACCGGCCGCGGCACCGGGTGGGCGTGGCTGTCGTGCCACACGCCGTCCCGTTCGAAGCCGCCCGCGACATGGACGTACGCGATGGCCTCCAGGGGCAGTTCGGAGAGCGCCTCGGCCGGGTCCTCGCCGCGGTTGACGTGGTTGGTGTGCAGGTTGGCGACGTCGATGAGCAGCCGTACGCCGGTGCGGTCGGCCAGCTCGTACAGGAACTGGCCCTCCGTCATCTCCTCGCCGGGCCAGGAGAACAGCGCGGCGATGTTCTCCACGGCGAGTGGCACCGGCAGCGCGTCCTGCGCGATGCGGACGTTCTCGCAGAGCACGTCCAGGGCGTCACGGGTGCGCGGCACCGGCAGCAGGTGCCCGGCCTCGATCCCGGGGGAGGCGGTCAGCGGCCCGCCCGCCCGCACGAACGCGATGTGCTCGGTGACCAGGGGCGACCCCAGCGCAGTGGCCCGCTCGGCGAGAGCGGTCAGCCGCTGCTCGTCCGGCCGGTCCCCGCCGCCGAGGCCCAGCGAGACGCCGTGCGGTACGACGGTCACCCCGCGCCCGCGCAGCCGCAGCAGCGACTCCGGCAGGTGCCCGGGGCAGACGTTCTCGGCCACGGCCTCGACCCAGTCGATCCCCGGCATCGCCTCGACCGCGTCCGCGATCTCCGGCCGCCAGCCGATCCCCGTACCCAGTCGCACCGTCATCCCCGTCATCCCCGTCCCCTCCTTCACCCGGCGTACCGCCCGGCCCCCGGTTCCGCCCGCACGGGCGTGCCGGGGATATGACCCCGGGCTCCGCGCCCGAACCGTCCTCCGGCCGCCTTCAGAGGAACATTTGAGGTTCCCCGCCTCGCCGGCCGTCTCCCCGCGGGCCCTCATCGCAGCGAGGACGCCGAGACTTTGCTCTACTGTCGACGCGTCGCGGGAGTCGTCGGACGTCTCTCACTCGGTGTGTTCGGAACCGTTCCCGGCGCGCCCGGCACGGAACGCGCGGTCGAATACGCCGACACCCTGGGACTCGCGCTTCAGCTCACGAACATCCTCCGGGACGTACGTGAAGACGCGGCCGTGGGACGCACCTATCTGCCTGCCGAGGACATGCGGAAGTTCGGATGCGGAGAGGGTTTCCGCGCTCCCGCACTGCCCCACGATGCCGACTTCGCGGGGCTGGTCCGCTTCGAAGCCGACCGGGCACGGGCCCTGTACGAAGAAGGGCTTCGTCTCCTGCCCATGCTCGACAGGCGCAGTGGGGCGTGCGTGGCTGCCATGGCGGGCATCTACCGCAGGCTCCTCGACCGCTTCGAGCGCGAACCCGAGGCAGTGTTGCGCGGCCGGGTCTCCCTGGCAGTCCATGAGGAGACCCTGATCGCCGTCCGGGGCCTGTCGGGTGTCGACGGGCGCAGTGCTCGCCGGCAGTGAACGGATTCGCCCGTTTCACTCCGGCCGCTCATTCACCGACATGCGGCGGCGAGCACACGTCGCCCGACGGAAGGACGTGACGTGTTCTCGGGCGCGAGGAAACTGGCCGGCGGCTTGGCCGTACTGGTGGCGCTGTTCGGGCTGGGGGCGGTGGCGAAAACAGCCGTGCTGACACGGTGGGACACAGCCTTCGACGAGGAACTCGCCGAACGGCGCACCAGCGCATTGACCTGGCTGGCGAAAGCGGCAACGGACGTGTCGCAGACCTCGGTCGGGGTGGCGTCGGCACTGCTGCTTCCCCTGCTGTTGTGGATGTTGCACCGGCGGCGGGACGCTGTGCGGGTGCTGCTCACCTTTGTCGGCGCGCTGACTCTGACGCTCGTGGCGAAGGTGACCGTGGCCGAGCACCGGCCGCCGGCCCGGTTGTGGGTCGAGCTTCCGGACAACGCGCAGAGCTTCCCCAGCGGGCACACGACGATCGCCGCGGCCCTTGCGCTGGCCCTGGTCCTCGTGGTGCGTGGGCGGGCGCGAGCGCTGGCGGCGGTCCTCGGGGTACTGCTGACGGCCGGGGTGGCGCTTGCCCGGATGTATCTGGGGGTGCACTACCCCCCGGACGTCGTAGGCGGGGTACTGAGCGTGACAGCCGCACTGTTGCTGACCCTGGGATTCCTGGAACTCCCTCCGGTCGCCAGGCGGCTGACCCTTCGCGACCGGCCCGACGACAAGCCCCGCGCGGCTGCCGCCGTTTCCCGGTGACACCCGCTCGGAATGTCCAGGTGGCTGCGACGGCTGGGGATCCGGGTCGTCACGCGACCGTCAGCCGCAGATCTAGCGCACCTGGAAGGCCGTCGACACACCCGTGATCGACGAGACCTTCCCGCCCAGGCTCTTCGCGTCGCCGTGGTAGACGACCCGGTAGGTGCCCGAGGGGGTCCCCTGGGGGACGTCCCAGGTGATCGTGACCTTGGACGCGGCGATGCCGTCGCGGGCCCAGTGGAAGCGGGTCGTCCAGTCGCCGTCGTCGGCGACGGTGCGCCAGGCGCCGCCGGAGTCCCGGCGCTCGATCCGCAGGTAGGTGTCACCGCGGTGCAGGTCGTTGCCGGGGTGGGCGCCCGCGAAGACCACCTCGACGCGCTCACCCGGACGGTAGGTCTCCCGCGGACGCACCAGCACGTCACCGAACTTCCGGAACAGTGGCGGCGCGTCCAGGACCACCCCGGGCTGGAGCGAGAGCGCCTTGCCGGTCAGGTCCGGCGGCTCGGGGCCGAGCGGCAGGCTCGTGCCGTCGCGCAGGGAGACCGCCAGCTCTGCCGCGGTCTGCTGGAGCGCCGGGAGCTGCCAGCGGCCGAAGAGGGTGCTGCCGCCCTCGTACTGCTGGGCGTCGTACTCCTCGGGCGTGGTCACGTAGTGGAAGTACGCGTTGCTGTACCCGGCGACCAGGACGTCGTCGAGGTCGGCGCCGACGATCCCGGCGACCGTGCGCCGCAGCCGCAGACCCGCGCACACGGTGACCTCGCCGGGGACGCCGATCAGGTACAGGCCGCCGATGCGCACCAGCATCACCGGTACCCGCTCCTGCACCCACGGATAGATCCGGTTCATCTCCCCGATCGGCACGAAGACGTCCTTCGGTGCCTGCGCCTGCTTCAGCTCCGGGGACACCGTGTAGATCAGGGAGTTGGAGATCGCGTCCCAGAACGGGTTCTCGCCCTCGTCGAACCCGGGGAAGGCCGGCCCGTCCTCCAGGCTCCCCGCCGCCATGGCCGCGCCGACGCACGGCTTGGACGTCCGGTGGGTCCGCCCGTCACCGGTGAACTCCGGGCGCACGGTGACGTCCGAGAGATCGATGTACACCAGCCGGGAGTCGACCGGGCCCGCCAGCCGCACGCCCGGCCCCTCCGCCTGGGCCGCGGCCGCCTCGTACTGCCGCAGCCCGTTCGCCCGGGTCGACCCGAAGTCGGCGGGCGTCGTCGGCGGCACCAGGTCCAGGTTGGGGGACATGTCGCCGCTGTTGGTCTGGGCGAACGCCGACACGAACGCCGGGGAGCCGTCGGCCAGATAGTCCACCCCGTGGACCTCGCGCTCCCAGTGGTAGGCCGCGTAGCCCTTGTTGTCGGCGCTGATCAGGCGGTTGTCGCCGGACATGCTGGTGCCGTGCACGGGGAACCAGTTGACCGCCCCGACCGTACGGCCGTCCCGTTCCACCCGCAGCAGTGTGGTGAGGGGGTCGACGGCGTCGGGGAAGTGGTCGCGGTCGGCCTTCGGATTGCGGTCGAAGGCGGTCCGCGAGCGGTTGACGCTGGCTCCGGTCAACGTGCCGTGACTCAGCAGGAGTTCGGAGGGGGCGAGGTCCTCGTGGGCGTTGCGCGCCGCCTCGAACAGGCCGTCCGCCACCGCCTCGAAGGTCGCCTTGTGAAAGCCGAACGTCGTGGTGTTGTAGAGCAGATGGTGGGAGTAGCCGCCCGGACCGGCGTGCGTGTGGGTGGCGGTGATCAGCACGTTCCGCTCGGTGTACAGGTCGCCGTACGCCTGCTTCAGCCGCCGCAGCACCGCCCGGTGGACGCTGTCGAAGATCATGGGGGAGTCGGCGACGATCAGCAGCACACGCCGGCCGCTCGCCTCCTCGGCCACCACGAACGCCCGTGCCCGCAGCCGGGTGTGCAGACCCGCGGCCTGCTGGTCGAACCGGCCGTACCCCATCATGCCGACCTCGGCCACCTCACCGGTGGCGTCGGAGATGCCCCGGCCGACGAGGTAGCCGCCGCCTCCCGCGGCGGCGGCAGCGGCGGCGCCCGGGGCGACCAGATGCGCGCCCGCCAGCCCGAGGCCGGTGACGGCACCGGCCTTCAGGACGGTCCGGCGGCTGCGCGACGGAGGACGTTTCGCGGTCATACGCTGCTCCTCAGGGTCGGTCGGCCCCCCGGCGGGCAAACATGAACAACATTCAAGTTCCGCGCGCCTCATTGGTACACCGCCCGACATGGACACGGCAAGAGGTGTGACAAGGCCGGAGAAAGGCCGGCTCGGCCCCGGCGCCGCGACGGAAGCGCCAGGCCGGCCCCCGCACCCCCGGCACGACGAAGCCGGCCCGGCGCGCCGGCACCCGGCACGACGAAGCCGGCCCGGCGGGCCCGTTCACGACGGACCCGCCGGGCCGGCTCGGCGTTCTCAGTGCCGGTACCGGACCGGTGTCACCCCTTGCCCGGCATCGGCTCCCGCTCGCATACGGTGCCCGCGGCCGGCACCGCGCCCTCCAGCAGGTAGGCGTTCACGGCCTCACGCACACAGGTGTTGCCGGAGTCGTACGCGCCGTGCCCCTCGCCCTCGTAGGTGAGTTCCACGCCGACGTCCTCGCCGAGCCGCTCGGCCATCCGCGCGGCACCCTCGTAGGGGGTGGCGGGGTCACCGGTGTTGCCGACGAGCAGCACCGGCGGCGCGCCCGGCGCCCGGACGTCCGGGTGCTCGGCCTTGCCGCGCACCGGCCAGTCGGTGCACTCCAGCGCGCCCCACACCATGGTGTCGCCGAAGACGGGCGACGCCTCCTCGAACGCGGGGGCCTGTTCCAGCACGTCGTCCACGGTGTAGCGGTCGCTGCGGTCGGCGCAGGTGACGGCGGTCCGGGCGTCCTGCTGGTCGCTGTAGCCCCGGGCGTGGCGGCCGCTCAGGGCGTCCGCGAGACCGAGCAGGGTCGCGCCCTCGTCGGAGGCGAGCAGTTCCAGGCCCACCTCCAGGGCGGGCCAGGCGGTCTCCAGGTACAGCGCCTGGATGACGGCGTCGATCAGCTGGGAGCCGGTGAGCACCCTCTCCCCGTCGACGGTCAGCGGTTCGTCGTCCAGGGCCGCCTCCAGTTCCCTGACGAGGTCGGCGACCTCCTCGGGGCTGTCGCCGAGCGCGCACCCGGTGTCCACGCACCACTGGGCGAAGTGGTCGAAGGCGAGCTGGAATCCGGCGGCCTGCGCCAGGGCGCCCTGCATCTGGTTCAGCGTGGGGTCGACGACCCCGTCCAGGACGGCGCGGCCCACGTGGCGGGGGAACAAGTGGGCGTACACGCCGCCGAGTTCGGTTCCGTAGGAGATGCCGAAGTAGTGCAGCTCGTCGTCGCCGAGGAGGTGGCGCAGCAGGTCCATGTCGCGGGCGGCGTCCTCGGTACCCACGTGCGGCAGCATCCGGCCCGACTCCTGGGCGCAGGCCGCCGCGTACTGCTGCCGCGTCCGCAGCACGGCGGCCACCTCGGCCTCGCCGTCGTCGGGGGTGTCGTCCTGTTCGGCCATCGCCTGTGCCGCCTCGGCGTCCAGGCAGGTGACCCCGTCGCTGGCGCCGACCCCGCGCGGGTCGAAGCTCACCAGGTCGTAACGGGACCGGAGTTGCTCGTAGTCGGGGGCGAGGGCGGGCAGCGTGGCCACCCCGGACTCGCCCGGCCCGCCGAAGTTGAACAGCAGCGAGCCGATGCGGTCGGCGGCGTTTGCGCGGGACGCCGCCCGGATCAGGGCGAGTTCGGTCGTCGCGCCGTCGGGTCTGTCCCAGTCCAGCGGCGCCCGCGCGGTGGCGCACTGCCAGCGGGTGCCGTCCGGCAACGGCCCGGGCGCCTCTCCGCCGCCCTGCAGGGGGGACGGGGCGGGGCAGTCCTTCCAGTCGAGGGACTGCGCCCATATCCGTCCGCGGTCGTCCTCCTCGTCGCCTCCGCCTCCCGCGCCGCCCTCGCCCGCCGGGCCGCAGGCGGCCAGGGCGGCGGAGAGCAGGACGGCACCGGACAGCAGGGCAGCGGTGGCTGTCGTACGTCGTGTCGGCATGCGCTCAGCCTCCGGCGGCCCCACCGCCGCCGCACGGCCTCACACCCATCCGGGGGACCCGGCCGGCGGGCCGGGCGGACGCGGCCGGGCGGACGGGACCGGGAGGTGCCGGAGCCGGCGCGGTGCCGGGCGGTGCCGGAGCCGGCGCGGTGCCGGGCGGTGCCGGAGCCACTCGCGGTGCCGGGTGCTCGGTCTCGGAGTCAGCGCAGCGCCGGGTGGTCCGCGACCACGGTGCACGACCCCGGGGCGATCTCCGTGAAGCCGGCGTCGCGCACCGTGGGCAGGCCCC
The DNA here is from genome assembly GCF_000527195.1 of Streptomyces sp. CNH189. Taxonomy (NCBI): domain Bacteria; kingdom Bacillati; phylum Actinomycetota; class Actinomycetes; order Kitasatosporales; family Streptomycetaceae; genus Streptomyces; species Streptomyces sp. CNH189. The sequence continues at coordinate 137,560 of NZ_AZUS01000007.1, read as the reverse complement.
CGCCGGTCAGCGCCGGCCAGCCGGCCGGGTCGGCGGTGCGCACGGCGAGCGGGAACCCGGCCGCGCGCCAGGTCTGGCGAGCCGCGTCCGGCAGCTCCCACCAGGCCAGTTGGGCACCGTGACCGGCCTGGGCCATGGCCTTGCCGGCCGACATCTCCAGAGCGGGATTCAGCCAGAGCGTGGGGACGCCGGGGTCGGCCGGGGGTACCGGATCCGGGTCGTCGAGGTCGGTGCCGGAGACCTGGAGCCGGGCCAGATCCTTCGGCCAGCCGTCCAGCGGCACCGGCGGGAAGACGCGCACCTCGGCCGACTTGCCGGTGACGGTGATCCCGGGGAGCGCCTCGGCGCGCCGCCACTCCGCGCCGCGCGCCCGGCGCACCACCTTGCGGATTCGGGCGTCCTGCCAGTCGCGCACCGCCTGGGCCCACTCGCCGTCGCCCACCGACCGCTCGTCGGTCAGCATCACCAGGACCGCGCGGGCGGCCGTCTCCAGGGCGTCCGTGCGGGCCGGCGGCGAGCCGCGCTCGATACGGACCACCAGGGGCAGCACGAACTGGGGGGCCTCGTCACGCGAGCCCGGGTCGGGGCGGAAGGGGCTGTCGGGGGCGGGCGTCGTCCGGTCGTCGTTCACCCGCCCAGTGTGCCAAGCCCGGCGCCGGCCACGACGGACGGCTCGGTCGGACATCAAGGGGCGCCGAGCGGGCACCAGGGTGGAGGGAAGGGGCTGATGAGCGATGACCCAGGTGGTGCCGCAGCGTGGCGGGGGAGGTTCCAGCGGTCTCTACGACGTGCTGGAGCTGATCCTGGACCGAGGGCTGGTGATCGACGCGTTCATACGGGTGTCACTGGTCGGTATCGAGATACTCAAGATCGACGTTCGCATCGTGGTGGCCAGCGTCGACACCTACTTGCGCTTTGCCGAGGCGTGCAACCGGCTGGACCTGGAGTCGGGGCCGCGCAAGCCCACCGGGCTGACCGAACTTCCGGACAAGATGCGTGAATCGGGCTCCAAGGGAGTGGCCAAGGGGCTGCTGTCCGGCGCGGTGGAGACGGTCTCCGAGGCGTTCCAGCAGGCGCGCGACGAACCGAGGCGGAAGTAGCGAACGCGACCGGTGACCCCGGACGGCCGGCCGGAGCGCGCAGTCGCTGCGCCGGATGTGACCCTCGTCCCGCCTGGTCACCCTGCGCGGCGCGGACCGGCACGCGGTGTACCGCCGTCTTCGGCAGTTGAGGGAGAGGGACGGTCCGAAGGGGTGCGGGCGGGCTGGGCCGGCTGCTCGCTGGGAAGGCATGAGGCCATGCGCATCGATGCGACCGCCAAGGTGACGGCTGCCAGGGTGGGTGTGGCCTTGACGGCCGTGCTCGCCTCACCGGTCCTGCTCGTGGCCGGGGCTCATGTGCGCGGCCGCTATGTGCGCTGGTTCTGGCGCGACGGCGCACCGCCACCCGTCGACAAGGAGAACGGCCGGGTCGGCGTCCACTACCTCGTCGTGACCAGTACCGTCGTGCGGTGGTTGTGCGCGCCCTCGGAGGTACGCGCGGCGCGTCTCCGACGCGGCTGACCGCGCCGCGCGCCTCGTAGGACCCGAGGCTGTCCGTCAGCCGGAGCAGGCCGTGCGTTCCGCTTCGCGCCATTCGCAGGTGGGGCACAGGGTGATGCCCTTGTAGGACTCCGGGTACTCCGTCGGCTCCTGGCAGAGCACGCACGCCGCGTACGGCGGGCCGTCCGCCTTCGGGGGCGTCTCCGTCCGGACGAGGCAGTAGTCGCGGTCGGTGCCGTTGTCGCTCATACCTCCAGCGTAGGACGCTCAGCCGCGGCCGTTCGCCGCGCCGATCAGCTCCGAGACCTTGACGAAGCGGTAGCCCTGGCGGCGCAGCTCCGGGACGACCGTCCGTACCGCCTCCTCCGTGGTCGGGGCCGCGCTGCGCGTGCAGTGCAGGACGACCACCGAGCCGGGGCGCACCCCGTCCAGCACCTGCCGCGCCACCGCTTGCGGGTCCGTGGCGAAGGCGTCCCCGCCGACGACGTCCCACTGCACGGCGGTGACCCCGGCCGGGGTGAGCGCCTTGAGCGCCCGCCGGTCGTAACAGCCGCCCGGGAAGCGGAAGTACGGCATCGGGTCGGGCACGCCCACGGTCCGGAACGCCTCGTACGCCCGCTCCACGTCCGCCCGCATCCGCTCCCGCGTGACCGTGGGCAGGCCGTAGCAGTCGGCGGTGAAGGCGTAGTGGCTGTACGAATGGTTGGCGACCTCGAACAGCGGGTCCCGGCCGATGGAGCGGGCCTGGTCCGGGTACTCCTCGGCCCACCGGCCCGTCATGAACACGGTGGCCGGCACCTTCAGTGCGCGCAGCGTCCCGATCAGCCGCGGGTGGTCGAAGTGCTCGCCGGCCGCGGCCCTCGGGCCCTGGTCGGCGGTCATGTCGGCGTCGAAGGTGAGGGCGACGGTCTTCCCGCCGTCCCGAGGGCCGTGCTCGAAGACCGGGGTGACGCCCGCGGGCCCCGCGGCGAGCGTCGGGGGCGCCGACGGGGCGGCGGGGGAGGGCGCGGGGGCGGGAGGGCGCGCGGCGGGCCCGGCGGTGGTGCCGCAGGCGGCCAGGGCGGCGGCGAGGGCACAGACGGCGATAACACGACGTGAAAGTGTGATCACCGTATGACAGTAGGACGGCCCCCGGCGGTGATCGTCGCTGCGCGTGCGGAGGGAACGGCGCGCTCACCCGACCGGCGGGGGCGCGGCCCCTGGCAAAGGGGCCGCCCCGCCGTCACCCCTCGCCGTCACCCCTCGCCGTCACCCCCCGCCGTCACGCCCCGCTCAGATGTCCCGGCGCTCCAGCGGCCGCGTCGCCGGGCCCTGGACGACCTTGCCGTCCGTGTCGAAACGGGAGCCGTGGCAGGGGCACTCCCAGGCGCGTTCCGCCGCGTTGAAGTCGACCAGACAGCCCATGTGGGTGCAGCGGGCGGACACGGCGTGCAGGGCGCCGTCGTCGTCGCGGTAGACCGCCAGCCGGCCGCCCTCCGTGCGCACCACCGCGCCCTCCCCGGGCGGCAGCGCCTCCACCGGCGGCGACGGACGCAGCCGGTCGCCGACGAAGTGCTTGGCCACCTGCGCCTGGTGCTTGAGGAAGGCGGGCGCCTCACGGACCGCGGAGGCCAGGCGCCGCGGGTCGTACAACCCGCTCCAGGCACACTCCCCGCCGGTGATCTGCGTGGTGAGCAGCCGGCCCGCCATCATGCCGCCGCTCATCCCCCAGCCGCCGAAGCCGGTGGCGACGTACGTGTGGTCGGCGCCCGGGTGCAGCGGCCCGACCATCGGCACGGTGTCGGTGGGGTCGTTGTCCTGGGTGGCCCAGAAGTGGGTGAGCTCCACGCCGGGGAAGTGCCCCCTGGCCCAGTCCGCGAGCCGGTCGAAGCGGGCCCGCGTGTCACCGGTGCCCGGGGTGAAGTGCTCGCCGGTCACCACCAGCAGCCGGCGGGAGCCGTCGTCGCCGTAGGGGGCGGTGCGCACCGAGCGGGTGTTCTCGTCGGGGGTGATGTACATCCCGTCCGGGTCCAGCCCGGCCGGGACGGGACCGGCGACGACCAGTTCGCGGCGCGGGGAGAGGCGGGTGAACAGCAGCGCGCGGTCGAAAAGCGGGTAATGGGTGGCGACCACGACGTCCCGGGCCGTCACGGAGGCCCCGGTCGACGTCGACAGACGGCAGGGCGTGCCCTCCTCCAGGCCGAGCACGGTGGTGTCCTCGTACACGTGCCCGCCGTGCGCCACGATGTCGTCCGCGAGCGCGAGCAGGTACGTGCGCGGATGGAACTGTGCCTGGTCCGTCACCGTCACCGCGCCCGCCACCGGGAACGGCAGCCCGGTCTCCGTCACGAACGACGCGGCCAGCCCCGCCTCCCGCGCGGCCCTCGCCTCCGCGCGCAGCTCGTCCACCCGGTTCTCGTCCCGGACGTAGGTGTACGCGCTGCGGCGCTCCCAGTCGCAGTCGACGCCCAGCTCCGCCACCACCTCGGCGGTCCGCTCGATCGCCTCCGACTGCGAGCGGGCGTAGAGCCGTGCCCCCTCGCCGCCGCGGGTGCGGCGCAGCTTGTCGTAGACCAGCGAGTGCAGCGCGGTGATCTTGGCGGTGGTGTGCCCGGTGACGCCCGCCGCCACCTGCCCGGCCTCCAGGACGGCGACGCTCCGGCCGGCCCGGGTCAGTTCCCACGCCGTGCACAGGCCGGCGATGCCGCCGCCGATCACGGCCACGTCGACGTCGAGGTCCTCGGCGAGCGCGGGACGGCGCTCCCCGCCCGGTGCGGTGCTCAGCCAGTACGAGTCACCCGTGTGCTGCTTCTCCGTCATGCGGGGCCGGGTACCCCGGTGTCCGGGGTTCACCGACGTCGGGCGTTTCACCGGCGGCCGAGTGTGAGCCGTCCGGGTCACACCCGGCCACGGCGCACCCGCGGTACCGGGGCGGAGGGCGTCACACCCTCCGCCCCGGCCGTGACGGTGCTACCGGCGCCACGGCCCGGTCACGGCGAACGTCGTGCCCGGGTCGTAGCAGTTGACGTACATCGTCCGCCCGTCCGGGGAGAACGTGACGCCGGCGAACTCGCCCCACTCCGGTTCCTCGGGGGTGCCGACGTTCTGGCGGTTGCGGGCCATCGGGTAGACCTCGCCGCGCCGGGTCACGCCGAAGACGTGCTGGGCGCCGCCGCCGTCCTCGCACACCATCAGACCGCCGCTGGGCGCGAGGCAGATGTTGTCCGGGGACTCGCCGGGCAGCTGGATGTCGGTGTCCGGGCCGAAGACGATCACCAGGGTGAGACGCCGCCGGTCCGGGTCGTAGCGCCAGATCTGGCCGTAGTGGTCGGCGGCCGAACCCTCCGAGGCGTGGGCGAAGGACGACACGAAGTAGACGGAGCCGCCGCCCCAGTAGCAGCCCTCCAGCTTCTGCGCGTGCGTGATGCCCTTCGGGCCGAAGTCCTGGAAGCGGATGGGCGTCTCGACGGCCAGCGGGTCGGGGACGTCGACCCACTCGACGTCGTCGAAGCGGGCGCCGATCTCCTGGATCGAGGACAGGTCCGGCACCCCGGGCACCCGCATCGCCTGCAGCTTGCCGCCCGCGCGGAGCGAGCCCGTGCCGCCCAGCGGCTTCTTCGGCAGGAAGCGGTAGAACAGGCCGAAGGGGCGCTCGAAGGCGTCCTCCGTCTCGTAGACCACGCCCCGCTTCGGGTCGACCGCGATCGCCTCGTGCTGGAAGCGGCCCATCGCGGTCAGCGGTACGGCACCGGTACGGCGCGGGTCGGCGCCGTCCACCTCGAAGATGAACCCGTGGTCCTTGGTGTAGCCGTTGGTGCCGGCCTTGTCCTCCGTCTCCTCACAGGTCAGCCAGGTGTGCCACGGCGTGGGGCCGCCCGCGCAGTTGACGGCCGTACCGGCGATCGCGACCCGCTCGGAGAGCACCCGGCCGCTCCGGTCGAGGGTCAGCGCGGTACAGCCGCCCTTGCCCTCCGGGTCGTACGTCAGGCCGTCGATCACCGGGACCGGGACCCTGCCGGTCGCCCGGTTCTCGTGGTTGCGGACCAGGTGGACGCGGCCCTGCCGGCCGGCGAAGGCGGCCATGCCGTCGTGGTTGGAGGGAACGGGGCCCTCACCGGAGCGGAGCTGGTCGCCCTCCTTGGAGAGCACCTTGTAGCGGAAGCCCCTGGGCAGGTCGAGCAGACCGTGGGGGTCGGGGACCAGGGGGCCGTAGCCGGAGTGGCCGAGGTTCTGCGCGGCCGCGGTGCCGGTGAACAGTTCGGAGAGGGCGCCGGTGAAGGCGATTCCGACACCCACGGCACCGGAACGGGCGAGCATCTGACGTCGGGTTGCCGTGGAGCCGTGGGGGGACCCGTTTTCTGACATGGGGAAACCTTCCTGCTGGCGGACAGGAACTGTGACCCAGCCGTGTCTATCACCTGGTGCCGGTCCCGGGAACCACGCGAACCACTCGTGTCCCGGACCCGGCACCCTCGTCCGGCGGCCGGGACGGTTCCGGCGTCCTCCTCCGGTCGCCGGCGGTGGTTACTGCGTGGTGAGCCGTACCGGTGGGGTGTCGGGGGAGCTGTGGCGGTCGGCCCAGTGGTGCAGCGCCGTGCTGCAGGCGTGGTCCAGGTGGTGCAGACCGGTGAGGTCGAGTTCGACCGGGCGGTCCTGGGGGAGCGACTCCAGGGTGTCGAGGATCTTCGGCAGCCGCAGGAACGTCGCGTTGCCCGAGAGGTGGACCTGGACCGGGCCCGCCCCCTTGTCCATGACGTCCAGCTTGATCTTCGAGGACTCCCACGCGGTCTTCACCACCGACAGCGCGAGGCCGATCAGCACGCCCTCGAACATGTTCACCACGACGATCGACACGGCCGTGACCACCAGGATCAGCGCCTCGCCCCGCTGCCCCCGCCACAGCGTGACCAGCCCCCGGAACGGGATCAGCTTCCAGCCCGCGTGGATCAGGATGCCGGCCAGCGCGGGCAGCGGGATCAGTGCGAGGGCCGACGGCAGCAGCGCCGCGAACAGCAGCAGCCACACCCCGTGCAGCACCCGGGACGCCTTGGTCCTCGCGCCCGCCTGGACGTTGGCCGAGCTGCGCACGATGACCGCGGTCATCGGCAGCGCGCCGAGCAGCCCGCACACCGTGTTGCCCGCGCCCTGCGCCATCAGCTCCTTGTTGTACCGGGTGCGCGGACCGCTGTGCAGCCGGTCCACCGCGGCCGCGCTGAACAGGCTCTCGGCGGAGGCGATGAGGGTGAAGGCCACGACCGTGCCGAACATCCCCACGTCCGCGAGCGCCCCGAAGGCGCTTCCCCCGGGCGGCTGGACGGCGTCGAACAGCCCCTGCACCTCGACCGTGGCGGCCGGCACGCCGAACGCCGCCGTGACCGCCGTCGCCAGCAGTACCGCGGCGAGTGCCCCCGGCACGGCCCCGGCCGGTCCCGGCAGCCGCCGCCACAGCACCATCACCACGACCGTGCCCGCGCCGACGGCCAGCGAGGCGAGCGCCTCCCGGCCGGCGAGCACGTCCGCGGCGGCACCGGGCAGTCCGAGGAGCTTGTCGACGCCGCCGGCGGGCGCCTCCAGCCCGGCGGCCGCGTAGAGCTGTCCGGCGATCAGCACCAGGCCGATGCCGGCCAGCATGCCCTCGATCACCGACAACGAGATGGCCCGGAACCAGCGCCCGAGCCGCAGGGCACCCATGACCAGTTGCAGCAGGCCCGCGGCGAGCACGATCACGCCGAGCGCGGGCAGTCCGTAGGTGTCCACCGCCTCGTAGACCAGCACGGTGAGTCCGGCGGCCGGACCGGACACCTGGAGGCTGCTGCCCGGCAGCAGGCCGGTGACCAGGCCGCCCACGATGCCGGTGATCAGGCCCAGTTCGGCGGGGACCCCGGAGGCGACGGCGACGCCGACGCACAGCGGGAGGGCGACGAGGAAGACCACGAGCGAGGCGGCGACGTCCTGCCGCAGATGGGGTAAGCGGAGCACGCGCGCCCTCACCGGGTCCGGCGCGGGCCGGTGGAGGCGGCGCGCTCGACGTCGGCGGAGCGGAAGGCGGGAGGGGGCGCGGAGGAGACTGCGGAAGGGTGGGCGCAGGAGAGTGCGGAGGACCGCGCGGAGGGGAGTACGGCGCCGGAGGACCGGCCCCCGGTGCGGCGGGCCGTCGGGTCAGGGTGTCGGCCGGGCGTACGGGGGCGGCCGGCGAAAGGGCGGTGCATCTGTTCCTCCTGGCGCGTGTGGGGACGCGTCGGACGGGCATGACGAGGACCGGTCCGCTGATCCATGGCCCGCGCTTGACGCACCGTGTGCGCGGATGCAAAGGCCGCAGGAGCCGCGGAACGGACGGCGGAGGTAAAGCGACGGCAAGGGCCGGGGGTGTGCCCGCCGGTCGCCCGACCTCGCAACACGCGTACCTGTAAAGGTGGTTCGCACCCCGTGCCGCAGGTACACGCTTGGTCAACGGTTGGTCAAGAAACACCGTAACCCTGCGTGGCCGTTTGCAGGGTCACATCGGTGAGCCACGCCGGAGAGAGCCCGAAAAGGGCGGGTGGGATGGCGCGAACGCTCCCGTGATCACCGATGGCCCGGCCGAGCGTCGAACGTGCGTGCGCCGGGCGGTCGGCGCGTGGGTCAGGCGGTGTCGGCGAGCCGCTTGGCGTCCCTGGCCAGCGCGGTGAGCCGGGAGATGGCACGGAAGTACTTCTTGCGGTAGCCGCCCTTCAGCATCTCCTCGCTGAACAACTGGTCGAACGGCAGCCCCGACGCCAGCACCGGCACCTCACGGTCGTACAGCCGGTCCGCGAGGACCACGAGCCGCAGCGCCGTCGACTGGTCCGGCACCGGACGCACCCCGGTGAGGCACACCGCGCCGATGCCGTCGGTGAGGGCGCCGTAGCGGCTCGGGTGGACCCGCGCGAGGTGGTCGAGGAGCTCGGGGAAGGCGTCCAGCGACGCGCCCTCGGTGGCGTGCGCGACCCGGGTCACCACGTCGTCGGCGTACGGCGGCGGCGCGTCCGGCAGACCCCGGTGCCGGTAGTCCTCGCCGTCGATCCGCAGCGCGCGGAAGTGCGCCGACAGGCCCTGGATCTCGCGGAGGAAGTCCGCCGCCGCGAACCGGCCCTCGCCCAGCTTGCCCGGCAGGGTGTTGGAGGTCGCGGCGAGCGCGACGCCCGCCTCGACCAGCTTGCCCAGCAGGGTGGACACCAGCACGGTGTCGCCCGGGTCGTCCAGTTCGAACTCGTCGATGCACAGCAGCCGGTGCCCGGAGAGGGTCTTCACGGTCTGCTGGAAGCCGAGCGCGCCCACCAGGTTGGTCAGCTCCACGAACGTGCCGAACGCCTTGAGCGCCGGCTCGGCCGGGGTGGCGTGCCACAGGGAGGCCAGCAGGTGCGTCTTGCCGACGCCGTAGCCGCCGTCGAGGTAGACCCCGCGCGGCCCGGACGGGGCCTTCTTCGCCGCCTTGCCGAAGCCGAACAGCCGGCGCCGGCCCGAGTCCCCGCCCGGTTTCCCGTCGAGACCCGCCGCGAAGCCCTCGAGGACGCGCACGGCCTCGGTCTGGCTCGGCTGGTTCGGGTCGGGGATGTAGGTGTCGAAGCGGACGGCGTCGAACCGCGGCGGCGGCACCATCTCGGCGACGAGCCGGTCCGCCGGGACGTGCGGCTCGCGTGCGGACAGCGAGAGCGGGGTCACGTCGGCTATGGGACCGGGACGGGAGGCTGCGGAGGACGACACGGTCCCCCATCGTACGGGGCGTGGAAGACTGCCTGACATGCGACGCCTGTTCCCCGTGACCGACGTGACCGACGAGACGGCAGCCACCGACGAGGCGGCAACCACCGGCGGGGCGGCCGGCCGGGAGTGGAGCCTGGCCGAGCTGGCCGCCGCGTACGCCTACCCCGGGCCCGGCCCGGGGGGCCGCGTGCCGTGGCTGCGCGGCAACATGGTGTCCACCCTCGACGGCGCCGCCCAGCACGAGGGCCGTTCGCAGCCCATCTCCTGCCCGGCCGACATGCGGATCTTCGGCGTGCTGCGGGCCCTGGCGGACGTGGTCGTGGTCGGCGCGGAGACGGTACGGCAGGAGGGCTACCGCCCGGCCCGCGCCCGCGCCGAGTTCGCCGCCGCCCGGGAGGCCGCGGGACAGACGCCGGCGCCGGTGATCGCGGTGGTCACGGCGAGCCTGGACCTCGACTTCTCGCTGCCCCTGTTCACCTCCGCGCTGGTACCGACCCTCGTCCTCACCGGCGCCGGCGCCGACCCGGGGCGCGTCGCCGCCGCCGAGAAGGCCGGCGCCCGGGTGGTCGTCGCCGGGGAGGGCGCGGCGGTCGACCCGGAGCGGGCCGTGCGGGCGCTCGCCGAGCTGGGCCACACCCGGCTGCTGACCGAGGGCGGTCCCCGGCTGCTGGGGCAGATGGTCGCCGCCGGCGTGCTGGACGAGCTGTGCCTGACCGTCTCGCCGATGCTCACCGCCGGTGACGCCCAGCGGATCACCGGTGGACCGACAGTGACACTTCCGCGGCGTTTCGCGCTGTCGTCGATGTTGGAAGAGGACGGTTTCCTGTTCACGCGCTACCGCCGGGCCTGACCGGCCCGGCCGGGGCGCGCCCGCCGGAAGGAGGAGAACCCGGTTTCCGCCGGTCCGGCGATCGGCGGAACGACCCGCCCGTCCCGCGCGGTGACGGGCAAGACTGATTCCCGGCCGTACTCGCGCCCGCACGGGGAAGGATGATCTCCGGGGGGCCTGGCTCGGCCCACGGAGCAGCGAGGGCCCGAGGGCCCTCCGAGGAGTAAGGGGCGCCTGTTGTTCACAAGCGTACTGATGATCGAGAAGGCCCTGACGTCCGCCGACGTGGAGTTCGTCACCACCCTGCACGGCGACGAGCCGGTCTCCTTCCACGTCCTGCTCCAGCCACGCGGCGAACAGGCCGACCGGCTGCTGAGAGCCATCGACGACGTCGCGCTCGGCGAGCTCGACGAGGCCGTGCGCGAGGGCGAGACCCCCGAGGGCGACGAGGCCCGGTCCATGGGGGAGCGGGCGCTGGCGGTGTCCGTCCAGGCGCTGCGCACGACCGGCGACACCGCCGAGGGCCACCTGGTCGAGAACCACCCGCTGGACGCGCTGCGGGGGCTGGTCCAGGAGGTCGGCGCCGACGAGGTGATCGTCCTGACCGACCCGCACTACGTGGAGGAGTTCTTCCACCGCGACTGGGCGTCCCGGGCCCGCCACAAGGTCGGGGTGCCGGTGCTGAAACTCTTCTCGCACAGCAAGGCATAGGCTGGGGCCGGCGCTCTCCCGGCTCTCCCGCGAGGGCGCGAAGACCGTCGTCCCGCTCGTCGCACCACTGGGAGAACACGCATGGCACCCGGCCTTCCTACCGCCATGGACCGACCGCACTTCATCGGCATCGGCGGCGCCGGGATGTCGGGCATCGCCAAGATCCTCGCCCAGCGGGGCGCCGCGGTGGCCGGGAGCGACGCCAAGGACTCGGCCACCGCCGAGGCGCTGCGCGGCCTGGGCGCCACGGTGCACATCGGCCACGCCGCCGGGCACCTCGCCGACGACGCCAGCTGCGTGGTGGTCTCCTCCGCGATCCGCGAGGACAACCCCGAGCTGCTGCGCGCCGCCGAGCTGGGCATCCCCGTGGTGCACCGCTCGGACGCCCTCGCCGCCCTGATGGACGGCCTGCGCCCGATCGCGGTGGCAGGCACCCACGGCAAGACCACCACCACCTCCATGCTGGCGGTCTCCCTCACCGCGCTGGGCCGTGAGCCGTCGTACGCCATCGGCGGCGACCTCGACGCCCCCGGCTCCAACGCGCTGCACGGCGCGGGCGACATCTTCGTCGCCGAGGCCGACGAGTCCGACCGGAGTTTCCACACGTACGCGCCCGAGGTCGCGATCATCCTCAACGTGGAGCTGGACCACCACGCCAACTACGCGTCGATGGAGGAGATCCACGAGTCCTTCGAGACGTTCGTCGGCCGGATCGTGCCCGGCGGCACCCTGGTGATCTCCGCGGACCACGAGGGCGCCCGCGAGCTGACCCGGCGGCTGGACGGCTCGGTGAAGACGGTCACGTACGGCGAGTCCGCGGACGCCGACGTGAAGGTGCTCTCGGTCGTCCCGCAGGGGCTGAAGAGCGAGGTGACCGTCGAGCTGGGCGGCGCCCCGCTCACCTTCACCGTGTCGGTGCCCGGCAGGCACTACGCCCACAACGCGGTGGCCGCGCTCGCCGCGGGCGTGGCGCTCGGCATCCCGGCCGCCGAGCTGGCCCCGGCGCTGGCCGCGTACACCGGCGTCAAGCGCCGCCTGCAGCTCAAGGGCGAGGCGGCCGGCGTCCAGGTGATCGACTCCTACGCGCACCACCCGACCGAGATGACCGCGGACCTGGAGGCGATGCGCGCCGCCGCCGGGGACGCCCGCATCCTCGTCGTCTTCCAGCCCCACCTGTTCTCCCGCACCCGCGAGCTGGGCAAGGAGATGGGCGTCGCCCTCGCCCTGGCCGATGCCTCGCTGGTGCTGGACATCTATCCGGCCCGTGAGGACCCGATCCCCGGGGTCACCAGTGAGCTGATCATCGAGGCGGCCCGGGCGGCCGGCGCGGACGTGACGGCTGTCCGCGACGCGGCGGAGATCCCCGGGGCGGTGGCGGGAATGGCGAAGCCCGGCGATCTGGTTCTCACCATGGGAGCGGGCGACGTCACCGACCTCGGCCCGCGCATCCTGGACCGTCTGTCGAACTAAGGGGCTGGAACCTCATGCCGTACGACGTGGAGAAGCCGGACGAGCAGTGGCGCGCGGAGCTGTCGCCGTCCGAGTACGCCGTTCTGCGCCAGGCGGCGACGGAACCCGCCTTCACCGGTGAGTACACCGACACCAAGACCGAGGGCGTGTACTCCTGTCGCGCCTGTGGCGCCGAGCTGTTCACCTCGGACACCAAGTTCGAGTCGCACTGCGGCTGGCCGTCGTTCTTCGACCCGAAGGACACCGACGCCGTGGAACTGGTGCAGGACCGCTCGCACGGCATGGTGCGCACCGAGGTGCGCTGTGCCCGCTGCGGCTCACACCTCGGGCACGTGTTCGAGGGTGAGGGCTATCCGACGCCCACCGATCAGCGGTACTGCATCAACAGCATCTCGCTGAACCTGCGGCCCGCCGATTCCTGATCCGACGCCCGCTCCTCACCACCCGGTCAGCACCAGGTGGTTGAGGAGCAGGGCCACTGCCGCCTGTCCGGCGAGCCAGCCACGCGGACCGGGCGGGAAGGAGCCCGCCGGCAGCAGCCACAGGGCGAACGGCAGCCAGATCCGTTCCGTCTCCGCCTTGCTCATCCCGGACAGGTCCGCGATCAGCAGGGCCAGGAGCGCGGAGCCCACCAGCAGCGCCAGCCGGGACGCGGGACCCCGCAGGAGCGCCGCCCGGGCGGTGCCCAGCAGCACGCCGCCGCCCCTGCGCAGCCCCGCCACCGTGGCCGGGCCGACGACCAGCACCGCGCACGCCAGGTTCGCCCAGATCCAGTAGCCGTACGGGCGCACCCCGCCCGCGCCCTGGTAGTAGCGGGTGACCAGCAGCCGGTACGCCTCCCACCAGTCGAAGCCCAGCGCCGTGAACACGGCCGGCACGACCAGGAACCCGGCGGCCACGTACGGCAGCGGCCGCAGCCGGCGGGTGCCGAGCAGCAGCACCGCCGCGGCGATCACCGCGACCAGTGTCAGCCCGTACGACAGGTACAGCGTCAGCCCGAACAGCAGTCCGGAGCCGAACCCCGTCCACGCCGGCCGGCAGCCCGTGACGGCGAGGGCCAGCAGGGCGAGCGCCCACGCGGCGACCGCCGCGAACCAGCCGTCGGCGGAGGTGCCCGTCCACACCGCCGCCGGGGCCAGGACCAGGAAGGGCGCGGCCCGGCGGGCGAATCCCTCGTCGGCGAGCCGCCGCACGGTGACGAGCACGGCCACCGCCGCCGTGGTGCCGGCCGTGATGACGAACGCCCCGGCCCAGCCGCCGCCGCCCAGGCCGATCCGGTCCAGCAGCACGAAGGTGAGGGTGGCGCCCGGCGGGTGCCCCGCGACATGCGCCGGCCAGTTGTCGGGGGTGCCGATGAGGATGTGCGCGTGGAAGTCCCGCAGTGTCGCCGGGATGTCCTGCCACCGGCCGACGACCTGGAGGTACTCGTGCCGGGTGGTCAGCCGGCCGGCCACGCCCCGGGACCAGCCGTCGACCAGCGCCAGCGACCACGTCCAGGCCAGCGCGCCGCCCCACACGGTGAGCAGCAGCCGCCGCCACGGCAGCCGGGCGGCCAGCGCCGGGCCGTACGCCACGACGGCGACGGCGACCGCGATCGCCGCCGGGGTGCCCGGGCCGACGTGCGGCATCCAGTTCCCCACCAGGGGCGGCCAGCCCACACGGAGGGTGCCGTAGCGATTCTGGATGCGGGTGCCGACCAGGGCGGCGACCAGGACCAGCGCCGCGGCGGCGACGACGGCGTACCCGTCGAGCAGCGGGCCGCGGGAGCCGCGGACCGGGTCGCGGGGGTCGGTGCGGGGAGATGTGCGCTTCACGTCGTCACACGCTAGGCCGCCGAGCCTGCGGCAAGCGGCTGACGAGCGGGGACGTCAGCGTTTCGTCACCGGTTGCGGACCCTCTTCCGGGGTGGAGCCGACCTACGGTCGGCACATGGCACGGTCTTCCCTCCCCGGCCGCCTCCCGCGCGGCCCCTTCGCACCGGACTTCTGGCGCAGCCCCCTGCGCGGTCCCCGGTTCACGTCGGTGCTCGGCGTGGTCCTGCTCGCCGGCATCACCGTCATGTTCGTCACGGGCCTGGTGTCGTACGCCGCGTACAACCCGGATCTGTCACCGGTGAACGACCGGACCCCCGGCAAGGGGATCCTCGGCTTCTACCTCTTCTCCTGGCCCACCGATCCGCCCTGGCTGTACCGGCTGACCCAGGGCGTCCACGTCACGCTCGGGCTCGCGCTGGTGCCGGTCCTGCTGGCCAAGCTGTGGTCGGTCGTGCCCAGGCTGTTCACCCTGCCGCCGGCCCGCTCGGTCACCCACGCCCTGGAGCGGATCTCGCTGCTCCTCCTGGTCGGCGGGGCGCTGTTCGAGTTCACCACCGGCATCCTCAACGTGCAGCTCGACTACATCTTCCCGGGCTCGTTCTACCCGCTGCACTTCTACGGCGCCTGGGTGTTCTTCGGGGCGTTCCTCGCCCACACCGTGCTGAAGGCGCCGGCGGCCTTCCGCAATCTGCGCCGGATGCGGCGGGGCGCCGGCGAGGGAGGGGACGAGGACCCGGTCGAGGCGCCCGTCGGGGATCTCGCCGCCCCCCGGCCCGACCCGCCCACCGTGTCCCGGCGCGGGGCGCTCGGCCTGGTCGGCGGCGGCTCGCTGCTGCTCGTCGCCACCTCGGCCGGGCGCAACTTCGACGGGCCGCTGCGTGAGACGGCCGTCCTCGCCCCGCACGGCGGGTCCGAACCGGGCAGCGGACCGGGCGCCTTCCAGGTCAACAAGACGGCCGAGTACGCGGGCATCCGCCCCGACGACACGACCGAGGAGGCCTGGCGGCTCACCGTCACCGGGCGCGGCGGCACGGTACGGCTCAGCAAGGCCGAACTGCTCACCCTGCCGCAGCACGAGGCCGCGCTGCCCATCGCCTGCGTCGAGGGTTGGTCGACGTCCGACCAGCAATGGCGCGGGGTGCGGCTGCGGGACCTCGCGGCGCTGGCCGGCCACGACGACCCGGTCGACGTGTTCGTGGAGTCCCTGCAACCGCGCGGCACCTGGCGGCACGCCGCGCTGAGCGCCCGACAGGTCGCCGACGGGCGCTCGCTGCTGGCCCTGTCCGTCAACGGTGCGGAGCTCACCCCCGACCACGGCCACCCGGCCCGCGTCATCGTCCCCGCCGCCCCCGGCGTGCTCAACACCAAGTGGGTCGCCCGGCTGACCTTCGGTGAGTTGTGAGGAGTTGCCTGTCATGCGACGTTCCCCGCTGAACCGGGTGCCCCGGCCGGTGCTGGGCAGCCCGTTCCACCTGCTGGTGCTGCTGTGCTCGTTCGCCCTCTGCGCGTACGCGGGCGTACGGCTGCTCGACGGTGACTGGCTGATGATCACCGTGTGGTTCGTGGGTGCCGCCCTGATCCACGACCTGGTGCTGCTGCCGCTGTACGCGGCGGCCGACCGGGCGCTGATCACCACCACCGGCCGGCGCGCGGCCTGGGTGAACCACGTACGGGTGCCGGCCGTGCTGTCCGGGCTGCTGCTCCTCGTGTGGTTCCCGCTGATCACCGGACGGGTGTCGGAACGCTACGCGGCCGTCACCGCCCTGTCCGCCGACGGCTTCGCGGCCCGCTGGCTGCTGGTGACGGCGGCGCTGTTCGCCGGCTCGGCGGTCCTGTTCGCGATCCGCACGGGCCGCCGCAGCCCCGTACCGGAGGACTAGGGCCTGTCCGGCGGAGCATGCCGAAGACGCGGGGCCTGTCACGCCTCACCCCACTGCCCTGAACGGCCCCGGCGGTGTTGTCGTCGGTCCCTTACGCCCCCTTCGGCTTCGCTCGAACCGGGGGACCCCCACCGCGTCGACTCCCGCGTCCGCCTCGCGGCGGACGTCCCGGACCCGGATCGACCGGGCTGCGAAGGGCCGTCGCTCACCTCCGACTTGACCCGCCGGATCGGCCCCGGACCGGCCGAGGCGTGGTCCGCACGGGCGGCCTAGGATGAGCGGTGATCGTCACGGTCGGCCGGGGGCCGGCCCGAGGGGGAAGGGGACCACCGAGTGAGCGGGGCCGGGGGGCAGGGCGGGTCGTCCATGCCGGACGAGGAATGGGAGCGGTTCCTGCGCGAGTCGGTGGACGGCGCGGCCGACGCGCCCGTGGAGCCGTCCGCGCGCGCCCGCGAGGTGCAGGCACGGCTGCGCAAGGGCGGAGGGCAGCCGGAGGGGTGGCGTACCTACACGCCGGCCACGCGCGGGCGCCGCACCGGCTGGTACGTGACCGGGCTGGTCACGGCCGTCGCGCTGGTCCTCGTGGCGCTGTTCCCGCAGCAGGTCGTCGGATGGTTCGGCGGCGACGGCGGCGAGCCGGCCGGGACGCCCATGGCCGCCGAGTCGCAGCGGCCCACCGCGGCCCCCGGCGCCGAGCGGGCCCTGCGCCCGACGCTCGACGAGCCGTTCCGCGGCTCGCCCGCCGCCCGCTGGGCCGACGGACCCGACGGGATCACGGTGCCCCCGGCCAGGGCCACCGGCTGGATGGACGCGGCCCAGGTCGAGCGGGCGCTGCGGCGGAGCAAGGAGTTCATGGTGGCCGCCGGCCTCGACTCCGGTGTGCTGCGCGGGAAGCGTCCCGAGCGGGCGATCGCGCTGCTGAGTCCGCATCAGCGGGACGTGCGGGAGTATCTGCGCGCGGCGCTGTCGTCGGCGACGCCCACCGAGGAGACGGACCCGCTGCTGCTGTTCAGCCGCTTCCGCCCGGACCAGGCCGAACTGGTCGGCGACGTCGTCAAGACGCGCGGCCGGCTCACCTACCGCGAGGGCGAGCGGGGCGCCGTCGAGGTCACGGCGGACGTCACCTTCGTCTACCCGGTCACCCCGGCGGCGGGGGACGGCGGGGCGGACGCGGAAGTGATCCGTACGATCGTCCGGCGCGAGGTGGTGATGAGCTGGGACGACCCGTCCAAGGTCATCACCGAACCGGACACGATGTCGCTCGTGTCGTACTCGGTGGACATGACCAACGGCGGGTGCTCCGGCCCGACCGGCTACTTCGTACCCCCCTTCGGCAGGGCCGACGAGCAGCCCGCCGACGAGTCCCGGCTCGACCCGTACGACCGCAGCGAGCCCGTCGGCACGGCGACCGGGGCCGACGGCTGCGTGACCGCGACCCGCTCCTAGGCCGGTGACGACCCGACCGTGAACGGCCCGTGTCCGTGACGGACGCGGGCCGATCGGCGGGCTGCCGTCCTCATTGACCGGCGCGTACGTGTGCCCTACATTCCGGGGCAGCGCACGGCACACGTCAGCGGGTCGGCACAGGGAAGCACCGCACGTCCGCCGGTCCGGCCGCGATCTCCGTCCTGGCGAAAGGACGATGGCTGTGACCGAACATCCCGTGCTCGACGACCTTCCGGCCGGGAACTGGCACCTCGCGTCCCGGGCCCGGATCGAACCGGCGGCGCCCCGGTCGCTGGGCCCGACGGCCCGCCTGGTGCTGCGTCTGATCCGCCGGCGCGCCCGGGTCCCGCACGACTACAACGTCTTCCGCACCCTGGCCCGGCTGCGCGGCATCTTCCCCGCACACGCGGTCTTCCTCTCCCAGATCCTCCTCAAGGGCCGCCTCCCGGCGGCGGAGAAGGAACTCGTCATCCTGAGGGTGGCCTGGCGGCAGGGGTGCGTCTACGAATGGTCCCTGCACAGCCCCATGGCCGCGGCCGCCGGAGTGCCGGAGCACCACAAGCGCGCCGCGGCGACCGAGTCACCGCGGTTCGACGACCCCCGTCTGGGGGCCATGGTCGGGGCCACCGACGAGATCCTCGCCTCCGGCACCCTGTCGGACGCCTCCTGGTCCGCCCTGTGCGACCACTGCACGCCCGACGAGGCCCTCGAACTGTGCATGCTCATCGGCCACTACGTCATGATCGCCCTCACCCTGAACACGGTCGGCGTGCAGCTCGACAGGCAGCCGGCGGGGGAACCGGCCGGCTGACCGTCCCGCGCCCCGGTGCCGCCCGGCTCACTCCGGCGGGCGGCGCAGCCGCAGTGAGCGCAACGCGAGCTGCATCTCGAACTGCGCCGTCGGATCACGTATCTGGTCGCCGAAGACCTCTTCCAACTGGCGCAGCCGGTACCGGACGGTCTGCGGATGCACGGCGAGCCGCTGGGCGACCTCGCTGGCGTTGCGGGCGCAGCTCAGCCAGCACAGCAGGGTCTCGGCGAGCCGCTCACGCTGGGGAGGGCGCACGGCGTCCAGCGGCCCGAGGTACTGCTGGGCGAGCGCGTCGACGAGGTCCTCGTCGCGGAACAGCAGCAGGGTCGCCAGATGGTCGGTGCAGCGGACCAGCCCGGTGCCGGGCAGGACGCCGCGCCGTGCGAGGTCGAGCGCGTCGAGGGCCCAGCGCAGCGAGCGGGCGCCGGAGTCGAGGGCGACGGTGGGTCCGAGCGCCGCGTTCAGGCCGCGTAACGCCCCCGCGATGGCCCGCTCCCGGCCCGGGCCCTGCGGATCGGGCACGACGATGATGCCCGGCTGTCCGTCGAACCGGGCGAGGAACTCCGTCGGCACGATGGGGCGCACGGACCCCGACTCCTCGGGCAGGTCGGCGACGACGACGGCGATCTCCCGGGGCAGCGGCCACTGCGCGGTCCGGGCGAGGTCGGCGACCGCCTCCGGCGAGACCGCCGGGTCGGCCGTCAGCAGGTCGATCAACCGCCCCCGCCGCTGCTGCAGTTCACCGGCGGCGTGCAGCCGGGCCTCGGTGTACCCGGAGGCGGTCGCGGCGGCCATCTCGTCGAGGTGCAGGAATATCGTCTCGCCCAGCGAGATGAGCACGTCCGGCGGCAGCCGGTGGACCTCGAAGAGTTCGCACACCCGGCGCCAGGTCACCCGGGCGCCGATCCGCAGCGCCGCCTGGAACGAGTCGAGACTGCGCCCCTCGTCGGCCTCGCCCTTCCCGATCCGCCGGTACGTGGCCCTGACGTCCTCCCAGTCGGTCCCGGTTCCCGACAGACGGGCGAGGAAGCCCTCCAGGGCCTGCGCCACACCCCGGTTCATGACGTGCGTGTACGTCTCGTCCGCGGGGCGGGCGTACTCGGCGACCTCGACGCCGATGGTCCGGACGACCTCCTCGGTGATCTCGTCGAGGAACGGGCGAAAGTGGTCCAGAAGTTCAACCGGCAGGGCGGTGAGCGGCGCGTCACCGCGGGAAGGTCCGGTCCTGGTGCGGGCTCCGTCGGCCATGGCGCTCCCTCGGTGTGGGGGACATCAGGGGCCCGCGCACCGTACCGCCCGGTCGGTGAGCGGACTTGTCGGCGGCGGGCGGGATCCCGGCGCGGGGTATGTCATTCAAGTGACAACGAGGCCGATTGTCCTGTGCGTACGGACACAAGTGGCCACAGGGTGTGATGGGTCACCATCCCGCACATGACGGATCTGTTCGAGCGACGGCCTCCCGAGGAACCCGGACTGCGCTTCTACGCCTCCGGCGTGCCCTGGCACCTGCCCGTGCCCCGGGACACGCTGCCCGACCTGCTCGACGCCGCCGCCCACCGGTACGGCGTCCGTACGGCCCTGGCCACGCGGGGGAACCGGACCGGCTTCCGCGCCCTGCGCCGGGCGGTCGCGCGGATCGCCCCGGCGCTCTCCCGGCTCGGTCTGCGGCGCGGCGACCACCTGGCCATGCTGCTGCCCGACTGCCCGGAGGCGGTGGTGCTCTGCCACGCCGCGTGGCGGCTCGGCGCGGTCGTCGTACCGGTCCGCCCCTCCGGTTCCCGGCGGGCACTGGCCCACGCCGTGGTGGCCGTCGTACCGCAGGAGCGGCTCGGGGAGATCGCCGCGAGCGGGGACCGGGGGTTCCTGCGGGCCGTCGTGACCGTGGAGACCGAGCCGGCCCGCAGGGCCGGCGCCTCCCGTCGGCGGGCCGCGGAACCGCGGGCCGCCGACGTGCCCGGCGAGCAGCCGCCCGTCGGGCCGGCCCGGGCCGTCGCGGCGCTCCGGCCGGCCCCGAACGCGCGACACATCCCCGCCCAACGGGCCGGTTCCGGCGGGTCGTACGGCGCCACCGCCGCCCGGGACCCTCGGCCGCGGCGCGGACCCGTGGACATCGTGGCCTACCGGGACCTGGAACGGCGGCCGCCCGATCGGCCGGACCCGTCCGGGGACCGGGACTGGGACTGGTCCGGCGGACCGGAACCCGACGACGTCGCCGTCCTCGTGCATCGCCGCGACGGCACGCGGGTGTCCCTGCGCCACCGCAACATCGTGGCGGCGGCGCACCAGGTCGTCGCCTGGCAGGCCGCCCCGGCACCACGCAAGCCACGGCTGCTGTCGCTGGTCCCGCTGTCGGACACCCGGGGGATCGTCCTGGTCACGGCGGCGCTCCTGGCCGGGGCACGGACCGTGCTGGTGCCCGACGGGGACCCGTTCGCCGCGCTGCGGGCGGCCCGCCGGCACGCGCCCACCGTCCTGGTGGCGCCCCCCGCGGACCTGCGCCGCCTCCTGGAACGTCCCGCCCACGAACGCGAAGCCCTGGCCACCGTGCGCACCGTCGTCACGGCCCCGCTGGACGTCGTCACCGGCGAGCGGTTACGGGCGGCACTGGACGCCCGCGTCATCGAGGCGTACGGTCCCGCTGCCGCCGCCGGAGTCGCCCTGGCCAACCCGCCGACCGCCGACGCCCGTCCGGGCACCGCCGGACTGACGGTGCCGCGCACCCGGGCGAGGATCGCCGTCGAAGGCTTCCCCGACGTGGACGTGCTGCCCGGTCACGCGGGCGAACTCCTGCTGCGCGGACCCCAGATCGGCGACCACCCCGGGCGCCCGGCGGGCGGCTGGCTGCGCACCGGCCTCCTCGCCGTACGCGGCCCCGACGGCTTCGTCACGCTGCTCCGCGACGGTGGCGGCCGGGACGCCGCAGCGCCACCACACTGACCACCGCGCCGAGCAGGACGCAGCCGGCGGCCAGCCGCAGTCCCGTGTCGTAGCCGTCGAGGAACGCGGTGTGCGGGGCCACCCCGTCCGCCAGCGCGTCCCGTTCGGTGCGGGTGAGCACGATGCCGACCAGGACCACGCCGAACACCCCGCTGATCTCCCGTGCCGCGCTCACCAGACCCGACGCCATGCCGGTCCGGGTGGCGGGGACGTCGGCGATCGACCGCACGGTGAGGGGCGTGGTCAGGGCCGAACCGACGCCGATGAGCAGCAGTCCCGGCTGCAGATCCACGTAGGAGGCGTCCGCGCCGGTTCCGGAGACCAGCAGCAGTCCCGCCGCGACCAGCGCCAGCCCCGCAGCGATGGAACGGTGGGCGCCCAGGATCCGGGCGGCGCGTTCGGCGAACGGTGTGCACACCAGCAGGGCACCGGCCAGCGGCAGGAACACCGCGCCCGCCTCCACGGGGGAGAAGCCGAGGACCTGTTGCAGGTAGAGGGCGGTGAAGAAGAACACGCCGTTGACGCCGACGCCCCACAGCACCTGCGCCGCGACACCGCCGACGAGGATCCGGTCGCGGAGCATCCGCAGGTCCACCAGAGGCAGGAAGGCGCGCGCCTCCACCAACAGGAAAGCGGCGCCGGTCAGGGCCGACAGCCACAGGAACAGCGGGACGGGGGGCGTGGAGAAGGTGTGCTCGCCGCCCTTCACGAGCGCGTAGGTGAGCAGGAACAGCGCCACGGCGGACAGGACGACGCCCGGCACGTCCAGCAGCGAGGCGGACCACCGGACCGTGCCGCGCCGGCCGGCCGCCGGGACCGCCGGCACCAGCAGCAGGGCCAGCACCCCGAAGGGCACGTTGAGCAGGAAGATCCAGGTCCAGCCCCAGTGTTCGGTGACGAACCCGCCGATGACCGGTCCGAGCGCCAGGGCCAGGGCCAGGGACGCCGTCCACAGCCCGATGGCGGTGGCGCGGCGCCGGGCCGGCAGGTCCATGGCGACGATCGCCAGGGACGCGGGCACGATCAGCGCGGCACCGGCGCCCTGCACGGCCCGTGCCGCCATCAGCGCCGTACCGCTGTCCGCGAGGGCGGCGGCGCACGAGGACACGGTGAACACCACGACGCCGACGGCCATGACGGCGCGCCGCCCGGCGAGGTCGGCGACCCGCCCGCCGGCGAGGAGCAGCGTCCCGAACGACAGGACGTAGCTCGCCGCGACCCACTCCAGGTCCGCGACGTCCAGCCCCAGATCCTCCTGGACGGTGGGCAGCGCCACGTTGATGACCGTGTTGTCCAGCGTGGTCAGAAAGCCGGTCAGGGCCATCAGGACCAGTAACGCCGACAGCCTTCCACGATGCATGACCTCGCCCTTCCCGCCGGATGCGTCCCACGGATTGTGCGGGGGCCGGTGCTCCCGGCACTGCTGTGCGAGCCGTTGATTGCCGGGGCGGGTGTTGTCACCGCGCTGACAGTCGCTGTTGGACGGTCTGTCAACGGCCCGTCTTCTGCCACCGCCGCACGAAAGCGGAACCTAGGGCCTCAGCCGAACCGCCCGTCAACACAGTGGAGTCGAGATGACCGACACCTTCGAGCCCGCCCCGCTGCTGACCGACCGGCTGCGGTACTGGGCGGCGCACAGCGCCCATCGGCCCGCCGTCACGTACGTCGCCTTTCCCGCACCGGACTCGGCCGGTGTGCACCGCACGCTGAGCTGGCAGGGCCTCGACGCGCGGGCCCGCGCGGTCGCCGGGCGGCTGCACGGCACGGTGCGGCCGGGTGACCGGGTGGCGCTGCTGCTGCCGCAGGGCCTCGACTACACGGCGGCCTTCCTCGGCTGCCTGTACGCGGGAGTCATCGCGGTCCCCCTGTTCACGCCCGACCTCGCGGGCCACGGGGGCCGGCTGGCCGCCGTGCTCGACGACTGCGAACCGGCCCATGTGCTCACCGACGGGCCGTCGCGGGAGCAGGTGGAACGGGTGACCGGCGGGCGCCTGCCCGTGACGACCGTGGACGCGCTGCCGCAGGGCCCGCCCGCCACAGAGCTGCCCCGCCCCGCCCCCGACGACGTCGCCTACCTTCAGTACACCTCGGGCTCCACCCGCACCCCGGCCGGGGTGATGGTGACCCACGCCAACGTCGTCGCCAACGCCCGGCAGGCCGTCACCGCCTTCGACGCCGCCCCCGGACGCAACACCACCGTCGGCTGGCTGCCGCTCTTCCACGACATGGGCCTGGTGCTGAGCGTCGCCGCCCCCGTCCACGCCGGGTTCGCCTCCGTCCTGCTCGACCCCGTGGCGTTCCTGGAACGCCCGGTGCGCTGGCTGCGCCTGCTCGGCAGGTACCCGGGCGCGGTCAGCGCCGCGCCCAACTTCGCGTACGACTACTGCGTCACCCGTGTCGGCGCCGACGAGGTGGCCGGGCTGCGGCTCGACCGGGTGGCGGCGCTGCTCAACGGCAGTGAGCCGGTGCGGCCCGCCACCCTGGAGCGGTTCCTCGACGCCTTCGGCCCGGCCGGTCTCGCCGCCGAGGCCCTGTGCCCCGCCTACGGACTCGCCGAGGCCACCGTGTTCGTCACCGCCGACCGCCGCGACGAGCCGCCGCTGACCGTGGAGTGCGACGCCGGGGCCCTGGCTGAGGGCCGGGTGGAGGTACGGCCCGGCGGCACGGCACGGCTCACCACGTGCGGCCGGCCGGTCGGCCAGGAGGTGCGCGTCGCCGACCCGGAGTCGGGCACCGTGCTGGACGAGGGGCGGGTCGGCGAGATCCAGGTGCGCGGCCCGAACGTGGGCACCGGCTACTGGAAGCAGTCCGAACGCAGCGCCGAGACCTTCCGCGACGGCTGGCTGCACACGGGTGACCTGGGCGCACTGCACGACGGGAGGCTGCTGGTGACCGGGCGGCTGAAGGATTTGATCGTCGTCGACGGCCGCAACCACTACCCCCAGGACCTCGAGGAGACCGTGCAGGCGGCGTTGGACGTGGTACGCCGGGACCGGCTGGCCGCCTTCACCGTCCCGCGCGACGACGACGACGGCCCGGAGGACCTCGTGGTGGTGGCCGAGGTACGGCGGGGCACCACGGCCGACGGGGCGCAGGCCCGCGAGCGGCTGGCCCGGGCGCGGGCCGCGGTCGCGGCGCGGCACGGACTGCGGCTGGCGGAGCTGGTGCTCGTCGAGGCGGGCACGGTGCCGCGCACCTCCAGCGGCAAGGTGGCCAGGGCCGCCTGCCGGGAACGCCTGCGCTCCGGCGCGCTGCGGGCGGAGGCGCTGTGAGCGCCACGGCGCGGCTCGTACGGGAGGTGCTGGCCGACCGGCTCGGCGAGTGGTACGGCGTGCGCCCCGAGGACGTGACCGACGACCGGCCGTTCGCCGAGCACGGACTCACCTCACGGGACGCGGTCGCCCTCACCGCGCTCCTCGGCCGGGCCGTGGGGCGCCAACTGCCCGCGACCCTGCTGTGGGAGACACCGACCCCGGCGGCGCTGGTCGCGGCGCTCACCGCGGGCGAGGACCGGTCCCCGGCCGACGTACCGTCCGCCGGAGCGGCGACGACCGCTTCCCCCGCCGCCGGGGCACCGGTCGCCGTGGTCGGGGTCGGCTGCCGCTTCCCGGGCGGAGCCGACTCCCCGGCCGCGTACTGGCGGTTGCTCACCGACGGCCGGGACGCCGTCGGCACGGTGCCCGAGGGACGCTGGGAGCGGTTCGTGCCGGCCGGTTCCGTCCTGCCCGGCGACCTCGGCCGGCACGGTGGATTCCTGGACGGCGTCGAGGAGTTCGACGCCGAGTTCTTCGGCATCGCCGCCGACGAGGCCGTGGCCCTCGACCCGCAGCAGCGGATGCTGCTCGAAGTGACCCGTGAGGCCCTCGACCACGCGGCGATCCCGGCGCCCTCGCTCGCCGGGACCCGCACCGGGGTGTTCGTCGGGATCAGCGGCACCGAGTACGCCCATCTCACCGCCGGGCGGCCGGAGTCGGTGACCCCGTGGACGGCGGCCGGCGCCTCCCTCAGCGTGGCCGCGGGCCGTGTCTCCTACGCGCTGGACCTGCGGGGCCCGAGCCTGGCCGTCGACACGGCCTGCTCGTCGTCCCTGGTGGCCGTGGACCACGCGGTGCGCGCCCTGGCCGACGGCACCTGTGAGGTGGCGCTCGCCGCCGGCGTCAACGTCCTGCTCTCGCCGACCGTGACGCTCGGACTCCAGCGGGCAGGCGCGCTGTCCGCCGACGGGCGGTGCAAGGCGTTCGACGCGGCGGCCGACGGGATGGTGCGCGGTGAGGGATGCGGTGTCGTCGTCCTCAAGCGCCTCACCGACGCCGAACGGGCCGGCGACCGCGTCCTCGCCGTGATCACCGCCACCGAGGTGAACTCCGACGGCCGCTCGAACGGCCTGACCGCCCCCAACGCCGCCGCGCAGCGCGCCCTGCTGGCCCACGCCCACGGCCCCGACGGCCGGCAGCTGGACTACGTCGAGGCCCACGGCACCGGCACCCCGCTCGGCGACCCCGTCGAGGCCGGGGCGCTGGGCGCGGTGCTCGGCCAGGGCCGCCCCGCCGAACAGCCCCTGCTGCTCGGCTCGGTGAAGTCGAACATCGGCCACCTGGAGGCGGCGGCGGGCATCGCCGGACTCATCAAGACCGTCCTCGCCCTCCACCACGACGAACTCCCCGGCCAACTGCACTTCGCCGACCCCAACCCGCACATCGACCTGGACGCCCTGCGCCTGCGCGTCCTCACCGCCCCCGAAGCGTGGCCCCGCTACTCCGGCACGGCGACCGCGGGGGTGTCGTCCTTCGGCTTCAGCGGGACGAACGCACACGTGGTACTCCGGGAACACCGCCCGGCCGAGGAGGCCGACCTCGCGCGTCCGGGCGACCGTCCGGCCCATGGATCCGCCGACGGCACACGTGAGCCCGGCGGCGGCACACGTGAAGGCCGCCGCCCCGCCCCCGGAGACGAGCGTCCCGGCCCCGGGACCGGCGGCCCCGTACACCGGCCGGGTGCTCGCCCACCGCTGGCCGACCACCTGCCGCCCGGGTCCCGCCGGCCCGCCGTGGTGCTGTTCGACGCGCCCACCGACGGTCGCCTGCGGTCCCACGCCGGTGAGCTGGCGGTGTGGCTCGACTCGCCGGCGGGCCGCGGCGTACGGCCGGCCGACGTTGCGCGGACCCTGGCCGGCCGCACCGGTCGCGGCCGGCGGGGCGCCGCCGTCGTCGCCCGCGACCGGGACACCCTCACCACCGCCCTGCACCGTCTCGCCGTGGGCGACCCGGACACGCACCTCGTCACCACCGACCGTGCCCCCATCGCCCCCGACGACCCGGGCCCGGTGTGGGTCTTCTCCGGATACGGCTCCCAGTGGCCCGGCATGGGGCGCGAACTGCTCGCCGCGGAACCGGCGTTCGCCGCCGCCGTCGAACGGCTCGAGCCGGTGCTGCGCGAGCACGCGGGCGTCTCGCTGCTCGGCGCGACGGAACCCGACGCCGACCTCACCTCCCTCACCACCGTCATGCCGGCCCTCTTCGGCCTCCAGGTCGCCCTCGCCGAACTCTGGCGCTCCTACGGCGTCGAACCCTCGGCGGTGATCGGCCACTCGCTGGGCGAGATCGCGGCGGCTGTCACGGCCGGCGCCCTGGAAGCGCCCACCGGGGCACGGATCGTGGCCTCCCGCTCCCGGCTCCTGACCACCGTGCGCGGCGGCACCATGGCCGTCGTCGACCTGCCCCCGCGGGCCCTCGGCCGGATGACGGAAGACCTGCCGACCCTGCACGTGGCGGTGTACGCGTCGCCGGAGCAGTGCGTCGTCACCGGCTCGGCGGCGGACGTCGGCGCCCTGGTCGCCCGGGTCACCGCCGAGGGCGGCTTCGCCAGGACCATGCCGGTGCCGGTGGCGGGACACTCACCGGACGTCGACCCGCTGCTGGACGCCTTCGCCTGGGAGCTCGGCGCCGTCCCGTACGGCGACCCCGCATGCCGGCGCTACTCCACGGTGCTGGACGACCCCCTTGACGACGACCCCTACGACACCGCCTACTGGCTGGCCAATTTGCGCCGCCCGGTCCGCTTCGAGCAGGCGGTGCGCGCGGCCGCGCGGGACGGACACCGCGTGTTCGTGGAAGTCGCCCCGCACCCCACCCAGGCCCACCCGCTGGCCCGCACCCTCGAGGCCGCCGGGGCGGACGAGGCGCTGGTCGTGCCGACGCTGCGGCGCGGCACCGACGACGCGACGTCGTTCCGTACCGCTCTCGCCACGCTCCTGGTGCACGGCGCCCGCGTCCCCTCGGCGCGGGAGACGCTGCACCCGGGCGGCCGGATCACGGACGTGCCCTCGCCCCGCTGGCAGCACCGCCGGTACTGGGCGGGTGAGGACGTACGGCCGCTGCCCGAACCGGAGTCCCGGCCCGCCGCGGCCACCCGGCTGGACCGGCTGCGCGGCCTCGTCGCCCGCGTCATGGGCTTCGCCCCGGACCGGCTCGACCCGGACGTCCCGCTCACCGACCTCGGTCTCGACTCGCTCACCGCGGTCCGCATCAGGACCGCCCTGCTGGGAGAGTTCGGCTCGGCGCCGGAGCTCGGTGTGCTGCTGCGCCAGGGCACCCTGCGCGGCGTGGCCGCCCTGCTCGACGACGCGCCCGCCCCGTCCCCCCTGCCGCCCCTCGCGCACCCCGGGGAACCGACGCACGGCACGCCCGGTGTCCTGCGCTCGTTCCCCGGAACCGGGCCGCATCCGCCCCTGTTCCTGGCGCACGCCGCCGGCGGCTCCTCCGACGTGTACGGCCACCTGGCCGCCCGCCTGGACGGATACCGGCCGGTGTACGGATTCGACCGGCTGGAACACCCGGACGACGTGCCCGCCCGGGCCGCCGAGTTCGCCCGCCGGATCCGGCAGATCCGGCCCGAGGGCCCCTGGACCCTCGGCGGCTGGTCGTACGGGGGAGTCGTCGCCCAGGAGACGGCCAGGCTGCTGAGCCGGGAGGGCGAGGTCACGGCACTGGTCCTCGTCGACTCGATCCTTCCCCTGCCGGCCCCGCCCGTGGCCACTCCGGCGGAGGAGGCACGGCGTCGCTTCGCCGGCTTCACCGCGTACGTGCACACCGTGTACGGGGCTGAACTCGCCTTGCCGTACGCAGAGTTGGGGACGATGGACGACACCGCGCAGGTCGATCTCGTGCTCGCGCTGCTGGAGAAGGCCGTCGACCTGCCGGCCGCCGTCCTGGCGCACCAGCGTTCCTCCTACCTGGACCTGCGCAGCGCGGAACGGCACAGCCCCGGCCCGTACCCGGGCCGCACCCTCCTCTACCGGGCGACGCGGCCCGCGCCGCACACCGTCCGCGACGCCCGCTACGAACGCACCGACGCCACCCTCGGCTGGGACGCCCACTGCCCCGACCTGACCGTGACCGACCTGCCCGCCCACCACCTGGCGCTGCTCGACCCGCCGGCCGTGGACACCCTCGCCGCGGACCTGACCCGCGCCCTCGACCCCTCCGGCCTCCCGCCGGACCCCGCCCCGATGGAGCCCTGATGCGACCAACCCGCCGGCACCGCAGATCCCTCCGCACCCGCCTCGCCGCACTCACCGCCACCGCCGCGCTGCTCGCGACGGGCGGCGCGCTCGCGGCGTCCACCGCACAGGGCACGACGACTCCCGCCGGGGAGCGCACGGCCGCGGCCGCCGAGGTCGTCGAACGCCGCTGGCTCGACGAGCGGACCGTCGACCTGACGGTCCGTTCCCCGGCCGTGGGCGCGGACGTCCCCGTACGGGTGCTGCTCCCGGACTCGTACGCCGAAGCGCCCGACCGTGAGCGGCCGGTGCTCTACCTGCTGCACGGCGCGCACGACGACCACACCTCGTGGACGCGGGAGACGGACGTCGAGGAGTTCCTGGCCGACAAGGAGGTCATCACCGTCATGCCGTCGGCGGGGCCCACCGGCATCCCCACCGACTGGTGGAACTTCGGCCGCCGCGGGGCCGACTACGAGACCTTCCAGATCGACGAGGTGATGGGACTGCTGCGTGAGGAGTTCCACGCGGGGCCGGCCAGGGCCGTCGCCGGGGCGTCGACCGGGGGCTACGGCGCCCTGGCGTTCGCGGCCCGCAGACCCGGTACGTGCACGGCTGCCGCCTCCTACAGCGGCATCCTGGACACGACCGCCACCGGCATGCGCACCGTCGTCGGCGCGATCGTCGCCCGGGAGGGACAACTGCCGGGCGCCCTGTGGGGCAGCGCCGTCCTGCAGTGGGCCAACTGGTCGGCCCACAACCCCTACCGGCTCGCGGACCGGCTGCACGGCACCCACCTGTTCGTCTCGCAGGGCAGCGGCCTGCCCAGCGACGACTTCGGCAACCTCGAAGGCGCCGTGCTGGAGGGCACGTTGTGGTCGCAGGCGCGGAAGTTCGTCGACCGGCTCGACGACCTCGGCGTCCCGGTGCGGTCGCACCTGTACCGGGGCGGCACACACGCGTGGTCCGCATGGCGCACGGAGTTCGAGACCTCCTGGCCCACCCTCGCCACGGGCCTGGGCCTGGGCCTGGACCCGGCCCGGTAGCCCGGTGCCCGGGCCCCGGGCTCCCGGCTCCCGGAGCTGGAAGGCCGGGACCCCGGAGGCCGGGCGTCCGGTCTGGCTAGCGGGCGCCGGTCCTCGCCGTGTCGGTGGGCCCCGGGGCCGGGGCGCGGAGGGTTGCGAAGGTGCGGGTGGGGGTGGACCACCGGTCCTCCGGGTGCCAGCCGCCCGCCCGGGCGTGGCGCAGCAGTGCCGGAGTGCCGAGGCGGGCCCAGGGGAAGAGTTCGCCGGGGCTGCCGTGGGCGTCGGTGACCTGGACCAGGATCCGTTCGTCCACCTCCGGGTCCGGCACCGTCTCGACGATCAGCAGACCTCCCGCCGTGAGGACCCGGGCCAGCCGGTCCAGCAGCGCGGCCGGGTCGCCGCCGATGCCGATGTTGCCGTCCATCAGCAGGGCCGTGTCCCAGCGCCCGGCGCCCGGCAGCGGGCCGAAGACCGAGGCCGGCACCGCCTGCCCGCCGCGCCGGACGGTGTGCGCGACCGCGGCCTCGCTGACGTCGATGCCGAGGGCTCGGCGCCCCTGCGCGCCGAGCGCGGCCACCAGCCGTCCGGGGCCGCAGCCCACGTCCAGCACCGCGCCCTCGCAGCGCCCCAGCACCTCCAGGTCGGCCGCGTCCGGCTCCGCGCACCAGCGCTCCACGTCCAGCGGCAGCAGCCGGCCGTCGGACCGGCGCAGGAACAGCGGGCCCCGCCCTGCGCGCAGGGCGTCGGCGTAGGGGTCGGCCGACCAGGCGCGGTCCGCGGCCGGAGCCGGACGGCCGGTCGTGCGCTGCGGTCCGAGGCGGGGCGTCGTCGCCACCCGTGCCCCGCTCACCGGCGGGCCGCCGTCAGCTCGGCCAGCACCGCGGCGAACCGGCCGCCCGGCGCCGCACCGGCGACGGCCGCCGCGTCCCGGGCCGTGTCGACGTCCCGCAGCAACGGCAGGTCCCGTACCCGCAGGCCGTCCAGCCGCCGCCGCTGCGCGGCCCCCGTGTCCGGCCGTGACATGGGCACCCCGCGCAGCAGCCCAGGGTCGGGTGCGGCCAGGCCCAGCGCCCAGAAGCCGCCGTCCGCGGCCGGGCCGAACCAGGCGTCGCAGTCCGCGAAGTCCACGGTGAGCAGCTCCGGCGTCACCTGCGGGGTGTCCATCCCGATGAGCAGCGCGGGCCCGTCGCACCCGGCGAACGCGGCGGCCAGCCGCTCGTCGAGACCGCCCGCGCCCTGCGGTACGACCTCCACGCCGGCCGGCAGCCACGGTCCCGGCGCCCCGTCCAGCACCAGCACCCGGCGTCCCGCGGGCGTGCGGGCGACCACGTCGAGGGTGTCCGCGAGCGCGGCCTCGGCGAGCGCCGCCGCCTCCTCGGGCGTGAACGGCGGCGTCAGCCGGGTCTTCACCCGGCCCGGCCGGGGCTCCTTGGCGATGACGAGCAGCGTGAGCGGGGACGACGTCACGAGGCCACCCCCTCGCGCGCGGCGGGCTCCTGGAGCACCCGGCTCATGTCCCGTACCGCCTGGAAGGTGCCGCGCCAGGTGCCGGTCACCTTGGAGGCACCGGTGCGCGGCGTGTACGGCACGTCGTGCTCGGTGATCCGCCACCCCGCGTCGGCGGCGCGCACCACCATCTGCAGCGGGTAGCCGCTGCGCCGGTCGGTCAGCTCCAGGGCGAGCAGCTCCTCGCGCCGGGCCGCCCGCAGCGGGCCGAGGTCGCGCAGCCGCAGTCCGGTGCGCCGGCGCAGCAGCCGGGCCAGGGCGACGTTGCCGGCCCGGGCGTGCAACGGCCAGGCGCCCCGCCCCCGCGGCCGGCGCCGGCCCAGGACCAGGTCGGCCGCGCCGGTGCGGACCTCGTGGACGAACGGCACCAGGTCCGCCGGGTCCAGCGAGGCGTCGCAGTCGCAGAAGCAGACGACGTCGGCCGTGGCGGCGCTCAGCCCGGCGTGGCACGCGGCGCCGAAACCGCGCCGCGCCTCGTGCACGACGGTGGCGCCGAACTCACGGGCGACGCGGTCGGAGCCGTCCGTGGAGCCGTTGTCGACGACGAGCGCGCGCCAGCCGGGCGGGATCCGCCGCAGCACCCACGGCAGCGCCGCGGCCTCGTCGAGACAGGGCAGGACGACGTCCACGGACGCCGGGCCCGGTGGTTCCGGGGAGGAGGGGGAGGAGGTCACGGCTCTCACCTTACGAACGCCAAACGGACATTCCGGGCAACGCCTCCTTACGAAACACGGACGTCGGCGCCCGCCCGGCCGGTTCGCGCGCGCCGGGTGCGACGCTGGACGGCATGGATCAGCCACCACCGACCGGCGAGGCCGGAGCCCGGGTCCTCGTCGTCGACGACGACCCCACCGTCGCCGAGATCGTCACGGGCTACCTGGACCGCGCCGGCTACGTCGTCGACCGGGCCGGCGACGGCCCCGACGCGCTCGCCCGCGCCGCCGCCCACTGGCCCGACCTGGTCGTCCTCGACCTCATGCTGCCCGGCATGGACGGCCTCGAGGTATGCCGCAGGATGCGCGGACAGGGGCCCGTGCCGGTCATCATGCTCACCGCGCGCGGCGACGAGGACGACCGCATCCTCGGCCTGGAGGTCGGCGCCGACGACTACGTCACCAAGCCGTTCAGCCCGCGCGAGCTGGTCCTGCGCGTCGAGTCCGTGCTGCGCCGCACCCGTCCCGGGCCGGCCGCGTCCGGGCTGCTGCGCGCCGCCGGCCTCACCGTCGACCCCGCCGCCCGCCGGGCCACCAAGAACGGCGCCGAGCTCGCCCTCACGATCCGTGAGTTCGACCTCCTCGCGTTCCTCCTGGCCCATCCGGGGCGGGCGTTCGCGCGGGAGGAGCTGATGCGGGAGGTGTGGGGCTGGGACTTCGGCGACCTGTCCACCGTGACCGTCCATGTACGGCGGCTGCGCGGCAAGGTCGAGGACGACCCGGCGCGGCCCCGGCTGATCCAGACCGTGTGGGGCGTCGGCTACCGCTTCGACCCCGCGACCGGGGAGGCGTGACGATGCGGGACACCCTGCTCATCGCCCTGTTCGCGTTCCTCGGCGCCGCCACGGCCGGCGTGCTCGGCGCGGGCGTGCTGCTGCTGATCCGGCGCCGGTCGCTGACCGCGCACCTCGCGGTCGTCGCCGCCGTCGCGGTCACCGCCATGTTCGCCGGCACGCTGGCCGTCGCGCGGGCGATGTTCCTCTCGCCGCACGATCTGAGCGTGGTGACCACGGTCGTCGCCATGGCCGCCGTGGTCTCCCTGGTCACCGCGCTGCTGCTGGGGCGCTGGGTCGTCGCCCGCAGCCGGGAACTCGCGCTCGCCGCGCGCTCCTTCGGGGACGGCGGTGAGTTCGCCGCGCCCGACGGGCCGGCCACCGCCGAACTCGCCGCGCTGAGCCGGGAACTGGAGGCCACCAGTGTGCGGCTCGCCCAGTCACGGGACCGGGAGCGGGCCCTCGAGTCCTCCCGGCGTGAACTCGTCGCCTGGATCTCCCACGACCTGCGCACACCGCTCGCCGGACTGCGCGCCATGGCGGAGGCGCTGGAGGACGGCGTCGCCGCGGACCCCGACCGCTACCTGCGGCAGATCCGCACCGAGGTGGAACGCCTCAACGACATGGTCGGCGACCTGTTCGAGCTGTCCCGCATCCACGCGGGCACGCTGAAGCTGTCCCCCGTCCGGATCAGCCTCTACGACCTGGTCGGCGACGCCCTCGCCGGCGCGGACCCGCTCGCCCGCGAGCACGGCGTACGGCTGGTGGGTGACGGGGTGGAGCCGTTGCCGGTGGAGGTGGACGGGCGGGAGATGAGCCGGGTGCTGGGGAATCTCCTGGTGAACGCGATTCGCCGGACTCCGGCGGACGGCACGGTGGCGGTGGCCGCGCGGCGGTCGTCCGAGGGGGCGGTGGTGGTGTCCGTGACGGACGGGTGCGGGGGCATTCCGGAGGAGGATCTGCCGCGGGTCTTCGACACGGGGTGGCGGGGGACGCATGCGCGGACGCCTCCGGCGGGGGCGGGGCTCGGGCTTGCGATCGTGCGGGGGATTGTCGAGGCGCACCGGGGGACGGCGTCCGTCCGTAACGTCAGGGGAGGGTGCCGGTTCGAGGTGAGGTTGCCTGCGGAGGCTTGAAGGGGGGTGCGCAGTTCCCCGCGCCCCTGGGAGGGCTTGTGCCCGTGGGGTTCGTTGGTGGGTGCGGGTGGGTGGGGGTTTGTCGCGCAGTTCCCCGCGCCCCTGAGGGGGTGGGGGTCGGTGTTGTCGTTCGGGCGCGGCGGCGTCGTGGCTGGGTGCGCAGTTCCCCGCGCCCCTGGGAGGACGTGTGCCCGTGGGGTTCGTTGGTGGGTGCGGGTGGGGTGGGGGTTTGTCGCGCAGCTCCCCGCGCCCCTGAGGAGCGGTGGTTGGGGTTGGTGCCTGGGCGCGCTGTTCACCGTGCCCCTACAGGGCGCTTGCGAACTCTCTCATTCCTTCCTCGAAGGTGATCTCCGGCTTCCAGCCCAGGTCCGCTCGTAGGCGGGTCGAGTCCGCGGTGATGTGGCGTACGTCGCCCAGGCGGTACTCGCCGGTCACGACGGGGGGCGGGCCGCCGTGGGCCTCGGCGAGGGCGTGGGCCATCTCGCCGACCGTGTGCGGTGTGCCGCTGCCCGTGTTGTAGGCGGTGAGGGCGCCGGCGGGCGGACCCGCCTCCAGCGCCGCCACGTTGGCCGACGCCACGTCGCGGACGTGCACGAAGTCCCGGCGCTGGCCGCCGTCCTCGAAGACCCGCGGGGCCTCGCCACGGGCCAGGGCCGAGCGGAAGAAGGACGCCACCCCGGCGTACGGGGTGTCCCGGGGCATCCCCGGTCCGTACACGTTGTGGTAGCGCAGCGACACCGCCGAGCCGCCCGTCGCGCGGGCCCACGCGGCGGCCAGGTGCTCCTGCGCCAGCTTGGTGGTGGCGTACACGTTGCGCGGGTCGGCCGGGGCGTCCTCGCCGACCAGGCCCGGCTCCAGGACGGCACCGCACACCGGGCACCGGGGCTCGAACCGCCCGGCCGCCAGGTCCTCCTCGGCGCGCGGCCCCGGCCGCACCACGCCGTGCCCGGCACAGACGTAACGGCCCTCGCCGTACACCACCATCGAGCCGGCCAGCACCAGTCGCGGTACGCCCGCGTCGGCCATCGCGGCCAGCAGGACGGCCGTCCCCAGGTCGTTGCGTGAGACGTACTCCGGCGCGTCGGAGAAGCCCGTGCCGAGGCCGACCATCGCCGCCTGGTGGCAGACGGCGTCCACCCCGTCGAGCGCCGCGCGCACCGCGCCCGGTGAGCGGACGTCCGCCGCCGGATCGGTACGGACGTCGAACACCACCGGTTCGTGCCCGCGCTCCCGCAGCGCCGTCACGATGGGGGACCCGATGAACCCGGCACCGCCGGTGACCAGTACGCGCATGCCCACACGCTATGCCCGCCCCCGCCCCCGCACCGGCTCCCCGCCGGGCACGTCACGGGTCCGTAAGACCCGTGGGCCGCCGGCCGGGTGGGCGCCCGGGACCTCAGCGCACCCCTCGCAGCGGCAGCCGTACGGTGAAGACCGTCGCCCCCGGCTCGGCGGTCAGGGTGATGTCGCCGCCGTGGGCCAGGACCAGGGAGCGGGCGACCGACAGGCCCAGGCCGCTGCCGCCGCGGTCCCGGCCGCGGGCCTTGTCGACGCGGTGGAAGCGGTCGAAGACCCGCTCCCGGTCCTCGGCCGGGATGCCGGGGCCCGCGTCGGCGACCCGCACCAGGGCCGCGTCAGCGGAGACCGAGACCTCGACGGACACCGGGGTGCCGGCCGGAGTGTGCACGGCCGCGTTGGCCAACAGGTTGTCCAGCACCTGCCGCACCCGCTGCGGATCGAGGGGCAGCACCAGGGCGCCGGGGGTCCTGGCCGTGACCGTGAGCGGATGCGCCGGGCGCGCCGCCCGGAACGCGTCCGCGGCCTGCCGCACCAGTTCCGTCAGATCCGTGTCGGCCGGACGCAGCGGCGCCTCCGCCTCCGCCGCGTCCAGCCGGGCGAGCAGCAGCAGGTCGTCCAGCAGGACACCCATCCGCGCGGCCTCGGCCCGCAGCCGGGCCAGATGCCGCTCGCGCTCGGCGGGTTCGTTCGCGGCGGCGTACTGGAACAGGTCTGCGTAGCCGCGCACCGACATCAGCGGGGTGCGCAGTTCGTGCGAGGCGTCCGCGACGAAGCGGCGCAGCCGCTGTTCGGCCCGCGCGCGGACCGCGAGCGAGTCGTCGATGTGCTCCAGCATCGTGTTGAACGCCGTGCGCAGCTCCGCCACCTCGCGTCCGCCGTCGCGTCCGTCCGCGCGCAGCGGCAGCCGGGCCGCCGACTCGGTCAGGTCGTGCGAGGCGATGCCGTGCGCGGTGTGCGCCATGTCGCTCAGCGGTTTCAGCCCGCGCCGCAGCATCCGCCGCCCGAACACCACCAGCGCCGCCAGCGCGAGCGCGAACACCACCACCTGCACGGTGACCAGCCGTTCGACGGTCTTCTCGACGTCCTCCACGGGGGCGGCGCTCACCAGCACCACCCCCGGCTCCACCTCGCAGCCGCGCAGCCGGTACGTACCCTCCCCGTCGACCCGCGCGGTGCGCATCAGTTCCGTGTCGGAGTGCGCCATCGCCCGTGCGAGGTCGGCCAGCGGGCCGGTGTCGGCGGGGACGTCGGCGGGCCGGCGCAGACGGACCGCGTCGCCGGTGACGTCGTACACCGCCGTGTACCAGCCGTAGTACGGCTTGCGCCGCACCGTGCCGTGCGCCGCCGCGTCCTTGGCCTGCACGGTCTGGATCAGCTTCAGCTGGTCGCCGAGCTGCTGCTGGAGATAGTCCCGCATGTAGGCGGTGAGCGCCGTGCCGACGACCGCGAACACCGCCAGCGACAGCACCCCGAGGCCCAGCGCCAGCCGGGTGCCCAGCCGCATCCGCCGGTGGACGTCCCGCAGCCGTCGGGCCGCCGCCCTCACTCCGCCGCCTGCCGGATCACGTACCCGAAGCCCCGCACGGTCCGGATCAGCGGCGCGCCGGTGGCGTCCAGCTTGCGCCGCAGCCGGCTGACCACCAGCTCCACCACGTTGGCCCGGCCGCCGAAGCCGTACTCCCACACGTGGTCCAGGATCTGCGCCTTCGTCAGCACGGTCGGCGAGCGGCGCATCAGGTAGCGCAGCACCTCGTACTCGGTCGGGGTGAGCGCCAGCAGGTGCTCGCCACGCCGCACCTCCCGGGTGTCCTCGTCCAGCGACAGGTCCCCCACCCGCAGCACCGACCGCTGGAAGTCCGGGCCCGCGCTGCGCCGCAGCACCGTGCGCAGCCGCGCCATCAGCTCCTCCACGGCGAACGGCTTGACCAGGTAGTCGTCGCCGCCCCGGGTGAGCCCGGCCACCCGGTCGGCGACCCCGTCCCGGGCGGTGAGGAACACCACCGGCACCATCCGCCCCGAGCTGCGCAACCCGTCCAGCACCCCGAAGCCGTCGACGTCCGGCAGCATCAGGTCCAGCACCACGATGTCCGGGCGGAACGCGGCGGCGCGGCGCAGCGCCTCCTCGCCCGAGTGGGCGGTGACCGCCTCCCAGCCCTCGTACCGGGCGACCGTCGCCACCAGGTCGGCTATCGGAGGGTCGTCGTCCACCACGAGTACGCGCACTCTGTCCACGCGCCCATACTGCGGCACGGCATCGCCCGCGCCCGAGGCCCCCGCACGACCGGAGCCCGATCGACAGCGAACCGACAGCGAACCGACAGGACGCGGGCCGCCGCCCGCACGGAGCGGGTGGTTTGCCCCGCCGGGATCCGGGCAGGTGCCGACCTGGCCTTGGGCCGCCCCGCCGCCGGGGTCCCGTGACACCCGGGGCGTCGTCGGTGCCGCCGTCTACACTCGACCGGCACGCGGCGCGGTCGACTCCGGCCGACCATCCTCAGCCACCCGAAGGGCAAGCGGCGTCTTGATACGGATCGACTCAGTCACGAAGCGGTACCCGGACGGCACGGTGGCGGTCGACCGGCTGTCGCTGGAGATCCCCGACCGCTCGATCACCGTCCTCGTCGGACCCTCGGGCTGCGGCAAGACGACCACCCTCCGCATGATCAACCGGATGGTCGAGCCCACCGAGGGGACGATCCTCCTCGACGGTGAGGACGTGCAGCGGCAGCCGGTCACCACCCTGCGCCGCTCCATGGGGTACGTCATCCAGAACGCGGGCCTCTTCCAGCACCGCACGATCGTCGACAACATCGCGACCGTCCCCCGCATGCTCGGCTGGGGCAAGCAGCGCGCCCGGGAGCGGGCGGCGGAGCTGATGGAGCGGGTGGGCCTCGACACCTCGCTCGCGAAGCGGTACCCGTACCAGCTCTCCGGTGGCCAGCAGCAGCGCGTCGGGGTGGCGCGGGCGCTCGCCGCGGATCCGCCGGTGCTGCTGATGGACGAGCCGTTCTCGGCCGTCGACCC
Organism: Streptomyces sp. CNH189; assembly: GCF_000527195.1. Classification (NCBI taxonomy): domain Bacteria; kingdom Bacillati; phylum Actinomycetota; class Actinomycetes; order Kitasatosporales; family Streptomycetaceae; genus Streptomyces; species Streptomyces sp. CNH189. Next base: position 99,446 of record NZ_AZUS01000007.1, on the reverse strand, counting down.
GGTGGTCCGCAAGGGACTCCAGGACGAACTGCTGCGCATCCAGGACGAACTGGGCAAGACCATCGTCTTCGTCACCCACGACATCGACGAGGCGGTCAAGCTCGGCACCATGGTCGCCGTGCTGCGCGAGGGCGGCCGGCTCGCCCAGTACGCCCCGCCCGCCGAACTGCTGTCGAACCCCGCGGACGGTTTCGTCGAGGACTTCCTCGGCGCCGACCGGGGCATCCGCCGGCTCTCCTTCTTCACCTCCGGCACGCTGGAGCTGACCACCGACGCCGTGGTCGCGGCCGACGCCCCCGCCGAACGCCTCACCGCCCCCAAGGCCCCGTACCTGCTGGTGACCGATGCCGACGGCCGCCCGCTCGGCTGGCGCGAGCGCGGGAGCACCGGCGACTCCGGCCCGCTCCTGCCCTACGGGCGCCCGTTCCGGCCCGGTACGGACTCGCTGCGGGTCGCGCTCGACTGCGCGGTCCTCTCGCCCACCGGCTGGGCGGTCGCCGTGGACGGCGACGGCCGGGTGACCGGGGTGGTCTCCCAGCAGACCATCGGCGAGGCGGTCCGTGCCGCCCACACGGCGGCCGGCACCGCATCCGCCGGGGCCGCGCCGGAAGCCCCCGCGTCGGCGCGCGGCGAGGACGAGAAGGTCGCCGGATGAGCGGCTTCTTCGACATCCCCAGCGACCTCCAGCACAGCTGGGCCGGCCTGATCGGGCTGCACCTGCGCGAGGCCCTGCTGCCGGTGGCCGCCGGGCTGCTCCTCGCGCTGCCGCTGGCGTTGTTGTGCGGCCGGTTCCGCTGGCTGTACCCGCCGGTGCTCGGTGTGACGACCGTGCTGTACGCCGTGCCGTCCCTGGCGTTCTTCGTCGTGCTCATCGACTACACCGGCCAGACCGAACTGACCGTGATGATCCCGCTGGCCCTGTACAGCCTGGTGGTGCTGGTCCCGGCGATCGTCGACGGTGTGCGCTCGGTGTCCGACGAGACCCTCGCCGCGGCCACCGCCATGGGCTTCGGTCCCGTACGGCGCTACGTACAGGTGCAGTTGCCCATCGCCGCGCCCGCGATCATCGCCGGGCTGCGGGTCGCCACCGCGTCCAGCATCTCCCTGGTGAGCGTCGGCGCCCTCATCGGCAACCAGGGCGCCCTCGGCAACCTGCTGGCCGCCGCGCAGAAGTACGACCGGCCCGAACTCGCGATGAACGCCGTGCTCACCACCGCGGCCCTGGCGATCCTGTGCGACGTCGCGCTGGTCGCCCTGCGCCGGGCGCTGACGCCCTGGATGCCCGGCCGGAAACCGGCCGCGCCGCCGCGTGAGGAACTCCTCGCGAAGGGTGCCGTCCGGTGAACGTCCTCAACTTCGTCCAGGCGTTCTTCAGCGACAACGCCCACTGGCACGGCTACGACGGCATCCCCACGCGCTTCGTGGAGCACGTCCAGTACTCGCTGCTGGCCCTCGCGATCGCATCCGCGATCGGCCTGCCCGTCGGGCTGCTGACCGGTCACACCGGACGCGGCGGCAACGCGATCACCTTCGTCGCGAACGCGGCCCGCGCCCTGCCCAGCTTCGGACTGCTGGTGCTGGCCGTGCTGCTCATCGGCTTCGGGCTGCTGCCCGTCATGATCCCGCTGGTCGTGCTGGCCGTCCCACCGATCCTGGTGACCACGTACGAGGCGGTCCGCACCGTCGACCCGGCGCCGGTGGACGCGGCCCGCGGCATGGGCATGCACGAGTCGCGGATCCTGTTCCGGGTGGAGGTGCCGGTGGCGCTCCCGCTGATCCTCGGCGGTCTGCGGACCGCCGCCATCCAGATCGTGTCGACGGCCACCATCGCCGCCTACGTCAGCCTCGGCGGGCTGGGCCGGTACATCATCGACGGGCTGTACCAGCGCGACTACGAGAAGGTCGTCGGCGGTGCGACGCTGGTGGCGGTTCTGGCGCTGGTCACCCTCGCTCTGTTCTGGGCCGCGGGACGGTTCGCGGTGTCGCCCGGAGTGCGCCGCCGCTGACATTCGATCGGCTGTGCGACAAACGTAACCCCAACGGTCTTGACCGACCGTGAAACGGCTGGATTGGATCGGTTAATGATTTCCACGGCGAAGAGCTGCAGACCCACCAAGAGGCACACCGGGGCGGCGGCCGTCGCGCTCGCCGCCGCGGCGGCGCTGCTCGCGGGCTGTTCCTCCGGTGACACCTCCGAGAACCCGCTCGACGGCGAGAAGGCGGACGCCGGCACCGTCGTCGTCGGCTCGAACAACTTCGCCGAGTCCACCCTGCTCGCCGACATCTACGGCGAGGCGCTTCGCGCCAAGGGCCTGAAGGTCACCTACAAGCACAACATCGGCAGCCGTGAGACCACGTACGGCCTGATGAAGAACGGCTCGGTGACGGTCCTTCCGGAGTACAACGGCTCCCTCCTCGCCTACCTCGACGCCGACGCGGAGCAGACCTCCGCCGACGCGGTCAACGAGGCGGCGAAGGCCAAGCTGGACAAGCAGCTGACGCTGCTGGAGTCCTCGCCGGCCGAGGACAAGGACTCGGTGAGCGTCAACGCCGCTACGGCGAAGAAGTACGGCCTGACCGCCGAGTCCACGCTCGCCGACCTCAAGGACGTCGCGCCCGAGCTGGCGATCGGCGGCTCGCCCGAGTTCCAGACCCGGCAGCAGGGCCTGAAGGGCCTGGAGGCGGTCTACGGGCTGAAGTTCAAGACCTTCAAGGCGCTGGACGCGGGCGGCCCGCTGACCCAGGCGGCCCTCGCGCAGAACGAGGTCCAGGCGGCGGACGTCTTCACGACCGACCCGACGATCGTGAAGGAGAAGTTCGTCGTCCTGAAGGACCCGGAGAACCTCTTCGGGTTCGCCAACGTCACCCCGCTGGTCCGCAAGGACGGGCTGTCGCAGGAGGGCGTCGAGGCCCTGAACGCGGTCTCCGCGAAGCTGGACACCAAGACGCTCCTCGACCTGGACGCCCAGGTGCAGCTGGAGAAGAAGGACCCGCTGGACGTGGCCAAGGCCTGGCTGAAGTCCGCCGGTCTCGCCTGAGGCGCGCCGTGGGGTGCGGCGGCAGCCGCACCCCACGGGTGCTCACCCGGCCGGCACCCTGCGGGTGGGCTCCTCCGGCCGGCATCCTGTGGGTGCGCTCACCCGGTCGCGTCCCACGGGCGGGCTTTCCCGGTTGGCACCTCGTGGGTGCGTTGATCCGGCCGCACCCTCCATGGGTGCGTTGATCCGGCCGGCACCCTCCGCGGGTGCTTTCATCCGGCCGTACCCCGTGGACACGCTCAGCCCACCGTGGCCGCCTGCGCGATCAGCAGGTCGATGAGCGCGATCAGCACGTCCCGGGAGGACTCCCGCTCCCGCGCGTCGCACAGCAGCACGGGCACCTCCACGGGCAGCGTCAGCGCCTCCCGGATGTCCTCCGCCGGGTACGGGTGCTCGCCGTGGAAGCCGTTGACGGCGACCACGAACGGGATGCCCCGCCGCTCGAAGAAGTCGATCGCGGCGAAGCTCGACTTGGGCCTGCGCACGTCGACCAGGACCACCGCGCCCAGGGCGCCGAGGGCCAGGTCGTTCCACATGAACCAGAACCGCTGCTGTCCCGGCGTGCCGAACAGGTACAGCACCAGGTCGTCGGAGACGGTGATCCGGCCGAAGTCCATCGCGACCGTGGTGACACGTTTCTCCTCCACGCCGTCCAGGTCGTCGACGTCCAGCCCCGCCATGGTCAGCGACTCCTCGGTGCGCAGCGGCCTGATCTCGCTGACCGAGCCGACCATGGTCGTCTTGCCCACGCCGAAGCCGCCGGCGATCAGGATCTTGACCGTGTCGGGCGCTCCGCGGTCCGCGGACGCCCGGGCGGTGGTGTCAGAGCCGGCCAAGGCCCTCCCTCACTTTCTGCAGCAGGTCCGGATCCGGAGTGGTGACGGAACGCGGCGCGCGGGCGGTGATCCGGCCCGCCTCCAGCAGGTCGCTCAGCAAGATGACGACCACGCTCACCGGCAGGTCGAGCCGCGCGGCGAGCTCGGCGACCGCCACCGGCTCCGCGCACAGCCGCAGGATCCGCGTGTGCTCCGGCTGCGGCCGGGCGGCCGTCTCCGGCTGCGGGTCCACCGCCGTCACCGTCGTGATGAGCGTGAAGTCGGCGCGGCTCGGCCGGGTGCGGCCCCCGGTCAGGGTGAACGGCCGTACCAGCCGGCCCGCCGAGTCGCTGCCGCCCACGTCACACGCCTGGGTCGACGGCGGGACCGCCGGCGTCCCGGGGGGCCGCGCTGAGGTGCTCGCCGATCTTCTTCACCAGCATGTTCATCTGGTACGCCACCACGCCGACGTCCGCCTTCGGACCCGTCAGCACCACCAGGTGGGCGCCGGGCCCGGCCGAGGTGAGGATCAGGTAGCTGTGCGCCATCTCGATGAGCGCCTGGCGCACCGGGCCGCCGCGGAAGTCCATGCTGACGCCCTTGCTGAGGCTCATCAGACCGGACGCGGTGGCGGCCAGGCGTTCGGCGTCGTCGCGCAGGAAGCCGGTGGACTTGCTGACCACCAGGCCGTCCTCGGAGAGGACCACGGCCTGGTTCACGTCGGCGACCCGTTCCACGAGTCCGGTCAGCAGCTGGTCGAGCTGGGTGTGGGTGGCGGGCAGGGGGCGTGTCATGGCGGTGTTCCTTCGTCGGCGTTCAGCGGTCGGCGTCAGCGGTCGGGGTCGGGTGCCCGGGGGAGGAGGCGGGCACGCGCGGTGGCGGGTCCTGCGGGGTGTCCTCGTGGTCCGGCTTCCCGTCCGGCGCGGCGCGGTCATCGCCCTCTGGCCCGCCGACGGCGTCCCGGGCCTTGGACGTGCCGCGCTGGAAGCCTCCGAGGGAGGAGGCGGCGCGCTCCGCGGTGAACTCCTCGTCGGACGCGTCCTCGGGCTCCCGCGAGGGCGCCGGTTCCTCGAGCAGTTCGGCGGCCAGGCTGGTCTGCGGCACCCGGCGGGGAAGCGGGGCGAGCCCGCCGGAACCCGGGACGGCCGCGTCGTTCTGCCGCGCGGGCACGAACCGTTGCGGGGCGGCGGTCCGGGGCACGGTGGCCGGAGCGGCGGTGTCCGCCGCCGCACGGGCGGGGCGCGTCTCCGGCCCACCGTCCACGTCGTCGGGCTTCGCGGCGCCCGCCGTGCCGTCGGCGGCCTCGGCGTCGCGGACCACGACGTCGTGGGGGACCAGCACGATCGCGGTCGTCCCGCCGTACGGCGACGGGCGCAGGGTGACGGTGACGCCGTGCCGGTGCGCGAGCTGGGAGATCACGAACATGCCGAGGCGCAGGTCGTCGGCGAGCGCCACCACGTCGAACTGCGGGGGCCTGGCCAACTGCCCGTTGAGGGAGTCGTAGTCCTCCTCCGACATGCCGAGGCCCCGGTCCTCGACCTCCACGGCGAGGCCCTTGGCGACCATCGCCGCGCGCACCGTGACGGGACCGGGCGCCGGCGAGTACACGGTGGCGTTGTCGATCAGTTCGGCCAGCAGGTGGATCACGTCGGCGACCGCCGGCGGGGCGAGTGCCACCTCCTCGTCGGTGAACACCTCCACCCGCTGGTACTCGGCCACCTCGCCGACGGCGCTGCGCAGGATGTCGATCAGCGCGACCGGTTCGCTCCAGGTCCGCCCCGGACGCTCACCGCTGACGATGACCAGGTTCTCCTCGTACCGGCGCAACTGGCTGGCGGCGGAGTCCAGTTCGTACAGGCCCTTGAGGACCTCGGGGTCGGTGTGCCGGCGCTCCAGCGCGTCGAGCTTGCTGAGCTGGAGGTTGACCAGGTTCTGGCTCTGCCGCGCGATGCCCAGGATGATTTTCTGGAAGCCGCGCCGGGTGTCGGCGAGTTCCACCGCGGTGTGCACGGCCGTGCGCTGCGCGGTGTTGAACGCCTGTGCCACCTGCCCGAGTTCGTCGTGGCCGTAGTCCAGGGGAGTGGTCGCCGACTCCGCGTCGACCTTCTCGCCCCGCTCCAGGCGCGCCACCACGTCGGGCAGCCGCTCCTGCGCCAGGCCCAGGGTGGCGAGCCGCAGCCCGCGCAGCCGGCGGGACAGCGAGCGGGTGATGCGCCAGGACAGCCCCACGCACAGCAGCAGCGCGAGCAGCCCGGCGGCGCTCAGCGACGCGGCCGTCACCAGCAGGCTGCGGGCCTCGTCGGCGCTGCGGGTGAGCAGCGCGTCGGTCTGCTCCCGGATCATGGTGCTGTAGCGCGGGGAGACCGTGTCCATGGCCTCGTCCCAGCGGTCCTTCAGGTCCGGCACTTCCATCTCACCGGCCTCCCCGTCGGCCGGGGTGGCCAGCACCTGGTCCTCCACCGCCTCCAGCGCCCGCCACGCGGGGCTCTGCAGGATCTCCTCGGCCTGCGTCTTGATGCCGCCGCTGAGCGACGGCACGATCTGGTCCCCGACCAGCCAGCGCCGGGTGTGCACCAGCGCGGCGAACTCCTGCCGGCGCTCGGCGTCGAGACGGCCCGACGGCCACGCCAGGGTGAGCAGCGCGTCCTCCCGGGAGACCAGCTCCGCCGCGTGCTCCAGCGACACCAGCGGCTGCGCCTCGGAGGTCAGGTCTCCGTCGTCGACCTGGGACAGCTCCTGGAAGGCGTGGATCTGGTCGTCGATGATCGAGGTGTACTGCTCCAGCGCCTCCTCCGCGGTGATGTCGCGGGGGCTGTCGACCTGGTCCCGGTAGTACTCCAGGCTGCCCACCGAACCGAGCACCGAGTACAGCCGGTCGGAGACGCGCGCCGGCGCCTCGGCGATCGCGTCGGCCTGTCCCATCAGCCGCGCCACCGACCGGTCGGTGGTCCGGCGCTGGGCGTCGAGCGCGGACCGCGAACCCCCCGGCCCGGCCAGCCAGGCCGCCGTCAGCCGCCGCTCCCGCTGCAGGGCGAGCGTGGCGTGGGTGCCCATCGCGCCGGTGTCACGGCTCAATTGCGTCTGGGACCGCAGCTCCAGACCCTCCGAGAACATGCGGATCGTCGTCAGGCCCCACAGGGCCGCGAGGGTGACGCAGGGCACCAGGGCGAGCAGGATCAACGAAAGGCGTATGGAGCCGAGACGGCGCCGGGCACCTGTCCGAGAAGACATCGTGGTCCTAGAGCGGTCGGGTGAGGGGGACGGTACGCACGGGTGGCCTGTCAGCGGGTTCCGTCGGCGGCGAACCGGGCGACCGAGTCCGCCTGCGTCTTGGTGACGAACGCCGGCCCGGTCAGGACGGGCGCGATCCCGCCGCCGCTGACGTTGCCGTTGGTCCGGTACAGATGCAGCGCGTCCACGGCGAGGTAGCCCTGCAGGTAGGGCTGCTGGTCGACGGCGAACCGCACGTTGCCGCCGCGCACGGCGTCCACCAGGTCCTCGTTGAGGTCGAACGTGGCGACGGCGGCGTCGCTCTCCGCCTCCGCCGCCGCCTCGACCGCGGTGAGCGCGACGTCGGCCCCGTTGGTGACGACCTGATCGATGGTCGGGTCCTGGCGCAGCCGGGCCGTGACGATGCCGGAGACGGCCCGCTCGTCGGTGCCGTCCACGTAGAGGTTCTCGGTCGTGCCGCGGAACGTCTTCTTCACCCCGGCGCAGCGGGCCTCCAGGCCGACGTTGCCGCGCTCGTGGACGACGCACAGGGTGTGCTTGGCCTTCAGGTCGTTCAGCTTCTCGCCGACGGCCCTGCCCGCCAGGCTCTCGTCCTGGCCGAAGAAGGCCAGCAGTCCGGCCTTCTTCCACGCGTCGAGGCCCGAGTTGAGCCCGACCACGGGGATGTCGGCGGCCCGCGCCTCGTTGACCGGGCCCTTCATCGCCTGCGGCTTGGCCAGGGTCAGCGCGATGCCGTCGACGCCGTCCCGGACGGCCTGGCGCACCAGGTCCGCCTGGCCCGCCGCGTCCGGGTCGCTGAGGTAGGTCAGCTCGATGCCGTCCCGGGCGGCCGCCGCCTCGGCGCCCTTGCGCACCCGGTCCCAGAAGACGTCACCCTCGCTGCCGTGGGTGACCAGGGCGACCCGCATCCCTCCGGAGCCGCCCGTCGCGTCCGAGGGCCCCTCGTCCGTCGCGGAGACGGAGCAGCCGGCCGTCAGCAGACCGATGGCGACCGCCACGGCCGCCGTACGGCGTCTCGGGATGCGGCGGGACGGGGGACGAGTGTTCATGAGGAGCGCGGACCTCGCTGTGCGGCAGAGCAAGTGCAGGGGAGAGCACGGGGGTCCGGACCGCCGCAGCGTGCGGCCGACCGGGTGACTCTCGCTGGCCGGAGCCAACCGCGTGGAACCACTGGTCGTCAAGTGAACAGCCACGCGAAGTGAGGCGTCGCTGCCGCATTGTGATGAACCGTGAGCAGAGGCGGTGCGGGTGTGCGCCCTCCGCTCCGGGCGGCCCGGCACGGCGTGCGGAGACCCGGCGCGCTGTTTCGTTCTGCGGCATACGCCGCTTTTGCCTCCCTTGTTCAACTGCGCGCGCCCGACGGGGTGATGATTGCCCGCGGACAGTGAGTTATCGTGTACAGGGCGTTAAAACAAACGGCATGGACCGTCGCTTTCCGGCCACACAGGAGTGCAGTCGATGGCAAGGCAGGTACGCGCCGAGAAGACGCGCGCGACGATCATCACGGCCGCCGCCGACCTGTTCGACCGGCAGGGCTACGAATCGACCAGTCTCAGCGACATCGTCGAGCACGCCCGGGTCACCAAAGGGGCGTTGTACTTCCACTTCGCCGCGAAGGAGGACCTCGCCCACGCCGTCCTCGAGCTCCAGTCCGCGACCTGCCGCCGGCTCGCCCGGGACACCGCGACCCGGGGCCGCACCTCCCTGGAGTCGCTGATGCGCCTGACCTTCTGCGTGGCCAGGATGTCCGCCGAGGACCCGGTGCTGCGGGCCGGGCTGCGCCTGGCCACCGGCGGCACCCGGCCGCGCCCGCCGCTCAGCCACCCCTTCACCGAATGGCTCGACATCGTCACGGCCCGGCTTGAGGGCGCCGTCGAGGAGTCCGACGTCCACCCGGACGTCGACATCGACGCCGTCGCCCACTCCCTCGTCTGCTTCTTCGTCGGCACCCGGGTGGTCGGCCGGACCCGGGAAGACGTCACCCGCCAGCCCCGCCGCACGGCCGAGATGTGGCAACTCCTCGTCCGCGGTCTGGTCCCCGTGACCCGCCGCGCCCGCTACCTCTCCCTCGCCGCACGGCTGGAACGGGAGATCGCACCGCTGTGACACCCGGCGCGCCGTGCGCCCCCGGGTTACGGTGAGCCCCATGTCCGACACCCCCGCCGCCCCCGTGATCGTCGCCGACGAGCCCGGCACCTTCCCGCACGGCGTGCTGGCCGAGCGGCATCCCGCGATCCTCCGGCAGATCGCCGAGGCCCTCCCGTACGGGCCCGATCAGCGACGCGCGCTCGACGCCCTGCTGGCGAACTGCACCGAGGGCACCGTCACCCCCCTGCCCGCCGACGCCCACGACCGCGACCGCTGGGCCGCCTGGGGCATGGACGCCCACGCCGGCCGCTCCTGGTACGACGTGCCCTGGCTGTGGTCGGAGAGCTGGTTCTACCGGCAACTGCTCCATGCGGTCGGCTACTTCGCACCAGGCCCCTGGCAGGGCATCGACCCCTTCCGCCCCGCCAAGCTCGCCGAACTCGACGCCCCCGCCACCGACGAGGAACTGGCCGCGCTCGACGACCTCGAGGGCCGCCCCGAGGACGAGCGGGCCCGCGCCCTGCTGCACGGCTCCCTCTGGGGCAACCGCGCCGACCTCGGCTTCCGCCTGTCCGACGAGGGCGCCGAGGAGACCGCCGCCGTCCCCGCGCTGGTGGCCGACGACAGCGAGCGCCTGTGGGCGCTGCTCGACGGCTCCCCGGCCGGCGCCCTGTGCCTGGTCGCCGACAACGCGGGCCGCGAACTCGTCCCGGACCTGCTGCTGATCGCCCACCTGCTGGCCTCCGGTCGCGTCGCCCGCGCGGTGCTGCACGTCAAGCCGTACCCGTACTACGTCTCCGACGCCACCACGGCCGACGTCCTCGACGCGGTGCACCGGCTCACCGGCGCCAAGGGGGCCGCCGGGGCGTACGGACAGGGCCTGCGCGCCGCCCTGACCGACGGCCGGCTCGTCCTGCGCGCCCACCCCTTCTCCTGCGCGCCCCTGCCGTACGCCGACATGCCGGACGACCTGCGCGCCGACTTCGCCGCCACGACCGTCACCGTCCTCAAGGGCGACCTCAACTACCGCCGCCTCGTGGGCGACCGCTACTGGCCCCCGACCACCCCGTTCTCCGACGTCACCGCCTACTTCCCGGGACCGGTCGCCGCCCTGCGCACCCTGAAGTCCGACGTGATCACCGGACTCGCCCCGCAGACGGAGGCGGCGCTGGACGCGGAGGAGGGCGGGCGCTGGCGCACCGGCGGCACCCACGCGCTGGTCCAGGTACGGACCTGAGCCGCCACCTCCCGTTTCCGGGCACGGTTCACGCGAAGGTGTGATCACGAAGCGGCCGGCGGATGCGGCCGGAGCGGCGCGGGTAGCCCCCGGCCATGACGCAGCCCTTCGAACTCCCGCACTTCTACATGCCGCACCCCGCGCGCCTCAATCCGCACGTGGACCAGGCCCGGGCCCACTCCACGGCCTGGGCGCGCGAGATGGGCATGCTGGAGGGCAGCGGGGTCTGGGAGCAGGCCGATCTCGACGCGCACGACTACGGCCTGCTCTGCGCCTACACGCACCCCGACTGCGACGGCCCCGCGCTGTCCCTGATCACCGACTGGTACGTGTGGGTGTTCTTCTTCGACGACCACTTCCTGGAGAAGTACAAGCGCACCCAGGACCGCGTCGGCGGCAAGGCCCACCTGGACCGGCTGCCGCTGTTCATGCCCCTGGAGCCCGGGGCGCCCGTCCCCGAGCCGGAGAACCCGGTCGAGGCGGGCCTCGCCGACCTGTGGGCGCGCACCGTGCCGGCCATGTCCGCGGACTGGCGCCGCCGCTTCGCCGTCGCCACCGAGCACCTCCTCAACGAGTCCCTGTGGGAGCTGTCCAACATCAACGAGGGGCGGATCGCCAACCCCGTCGAGTACATCGAGATGCGCCGCAAGGTGGGCGGCGCCCCCTGGTCGGCCGGACTCGTGGAGTACGCCACCGCGGAGGTGCCGCCCGCCGTCGCCGGGACCCGCCCGCTGCGGGTGCTGATGGAGACGTTCTCCGACGCCGTGCACCTGCGCAACGACCTGTTCTCCTACCAGCGGGAGGTCGAGGACGAGGGCGAGCTGAGCAACGGCGTCCTCGTCCTGGAGACCTTCTTCGGCTGCACCACCCAGGAGGCCGCCGACCTGGTCAACGACGTCCTCACCTCGCGGCTGCACCAGTTCGAGCACACGGCCTTCACCGAGGTCCCCGCCGTCGCCCTGGAGAACGGGCTCACCCCGCCCGGGACCGCGGCCGTCGCCGCGTACGCGAAGGGCCTGCAGGACTGGCAGTCCGGCGGCCACGAATGGCACCTGCGCTCCAGCCGCTACATGAACGAGAACGCCCGGCCCGGCGCCTCCTGGCAGTCCCTCACCGGCCCCGGCACGTCCGCCGCCGACGTCGGCGCGCTGCTGGCGAGGGCCGGCGCGGAGCGGCTGCGCCCCTACCGGCACGTGCCGTACCAGAAGGTCGGGCCGTCGGTCATCCCGGACATCCGGATGCCGTTCCCGCTGACCCTCAGCCCCGCCCTCGACGGATCACGACGGCACCTGCTGGAGTGGTCGCACCGCATGGGCATCCTCAGCGAGGGCGTCTGGGACGAGGACAAGCTCGCCAGCTGCGACCTGCCCCTGTGCGCGGCGGGCCTGGACCCGGACGCCACCCAGGAACAGCTCGACCTCGCCTCCGGCTGGCTGGCCTTCGGCACCTACGGCGACGACTACTACCCGCTGGTCTACGGCCACCGCCGGGACCTGGCCGCCGCCCGGCTGACCACGGCACGCCTGTCGGCCTGCATGCCGCTGGACGGCGAGGAGGTCCCGCCCCCCGCCAACGCCATGGAGCGGTCCCTGATCGACCTGTGGGCCCGCACCACGGCCGGCATGACCCCCGAGCAGCGGCGGCCCCTGAGGGCGGCCGTCGACACGATGACCGAGTCCTGGGTGTGGGAGCTGTCCAACCAGATCCAGAACCGCGTCCCGGACCCGGTGGACTACCTGGAGATGCGCCGCGCCACCTTCGGCTCCGACCTCACCCTGGGACTGTGCCGCGCCGGACACGGACCGGCGGTCCCGCCCGAGGTCTACCGCACCGGCCCGGTCCGCTCCCTGGAGAACGCGGCCATCGACTACGCCTGCCTGCTCAACGACGTCTTCTCGTACCAGAAGGAGATCGAGTTCGAGGGCGAGATGCACAACGCCGTCCTCGTCGTGCAGAACTTCTTCGGCATCGACTACCCGACCGCGCTGTCCGTGGTCGCGGACCTGATGAACCAGCGCATGCGCCAGTTCGAGCATGTGGTGGAGCATGAACTGCCCGTGGTCTACGACGACTTCCAGCTGTCGGAGGAGGCGCGGACGGTCATGCGCGGCTATGTGACCGACCTGCAGAACTGGATGGCGGGCATCCTCAACTGGCACCGCAGCGTCGACCGGTACAAGGACGAGTACCTCTCGGGCCGGGTGCACGGCTTCGTGGCCCACCGCTCACCGGCACCCCCCGTTCTCGTCTGACGGCCGGCCCCGACCTCGGGCGGTCCCCCTGACGGCCGGCACGTCCGGCGGAGGCGACATCATGGAACAACCTGTACTGCGGCCCCGGCCGATGCCGGGGGACCGGGTCGGGCCGCAGCAGTCTCCCGAGCCGGCCCCTCCCGGGGACGGCACGTCGAAGCGGCCGAGGCGGCTGCTGCCCGCGCTGCTGGGCACGGCGGCGGGCCTGGTGCTGCTGCTGGCCGGCGTCGGTCTGGGCGTGCTCGGGGCCACGCTGGCCGGCGGGGGAGGGCTCGCCGAACTGACGCGGCAGGCGGGCCTGTCTCCGGCCGCCGGGGCGTCCTCTCCCAGCGCGCCGGCACCACGGCAGGCACCGGCCGCACCCGTCGCCGCCCGGCTCGGCGTGGAGGTGGCCGACGACAGTGGACCGGGCGCCCTGGTGGTCGGCGTGCACGTCCCCGGGCCCGGCTCCGCCGCCGGTCTGGAGCAGGGCGACCTGCTGCTGGCCTTCGGGTCCACCCGCGTCGACTCGGCCGCCGACCTGGCCCGCGCCGTGTCCCGGGCACGCCCGGGCGACGAGGTGAAACTGACCGTGCGCCACCCCGGCGGCGGTTACCGGCAGCTGACGGCCGTCCCCGGCATCCTCACGTGACCACCCGGAAGTGGCTGGTCAGCCGCCCCTCGTCGTCCAGCACATGGAAGGCGAGCCCGACCGGGGCGTCCCGGTCGGCCGGCTGCTCGCCCTCCCAGGGAAGCCGCAGCGTCCAGGTCACACCCGGCGCCACCAGCACCGGCCGGCCGGTGAACGTGGTGGCGGCGGGGGTGTGGGCATGACCGGTGATCAGCGCCACGACCTCGGGGTGGCGCGCCAGCAGCCCGGCCAGCCGCTCCGGCTCGCGCAGGGGATACGCGTCGGGCAAGGGGTGGTGCAGCGGCACCGGCGGGTGATGGAAGGCGAGCAGCGCCGGAAGTCCCGCGTCGAGCCCGTCCAGGGTGGACCCGATCCAGGCGACGGTCGCGTCGTCCAGGGCGCCCTCGTCCTCGCCCGGAACGCTCGAGTCGCACATCAGCACGGCGGCGCCGTCCAGCACCCGCACCTCGTTGACCGGCCCGTCCGCGGGCGGCAGACCCAGCAGCGCCTTGCGGTACGGCCCCCGGCTGTCGTGGTTGCCCGGACAGGTCAGCACGGGGAACGGGGCGTGTCCGTCGCGCAGCCCGAGCAGGGCGGCGGCCTCCTCGTACTCGGTCTCGGTGCCGTGGTCCGCGATGTCACCGGTCACCAGCAGCGCGTCCGGCGGGACCGGCAGCCCCCACAGGTGGTCGCGCACCCTGCGGGCCCGCTCCGTCGCCCGTGCGGTGCCGTCCAGGTGCAGGTCGCTGATGTGCGCGAGTACGAGCACGGTCGTAAGCCTCCTCGGCCGAGCCGTTAATGGTTGACCGTGATCCAAGCATTAGGCCGGGGTGTGGGGCAACGGGGTGCCCGCCGGCCGGGTGCGGATCGGCGGGACGAACACCGCGAACCGGCTCGCGCCGCACCCGTCCGGCGGGCAGGATGCTGCCCGTAGCCCCGACGTCCGCCCTGGGAGGCACCCCGGATGACCGGCACCGCGCCCGCGTCCTTCACCACCGACGACTACGCAACCCGCATGGACCGGGCGGCGCGGCAGGCCGCCGACGCGGGACTGGCCGGACTGCTGGTCGCCCCGGGCCCGGACATGGTGTGGCTCACCGGGTACACGCCCCCCGCCGTCACCGAACGGCTCACCCTGCTGGTCCTGGCCGCCGGACGGGAACCCGTGCTGGTCGTGCCCACCCTGGAGGCACCCGACGCCGAGCGCGCCGCCGGCGCTCCCGCCCTCGCCCTGCGCGACTGGACCGACGGCAAGGACCCCTACGCCGCCACCGCCGCCCTGCTGGACGCCGAGGGACGGTTCGGCGTCAGCGACAACGCCTGGGCCCTGCACCTGCTGAGGCTTCAGCAGGCACTGCCCCGCACCGCCTACGTCTCCCTCACCGAGGCGCTGCCGATGCTCCGCGCCGTGAAGGACCCGGCGGAACTGGACCGGCTCGCCGCGGCAGGTGCCGCCGCCGACGCCGCGTTCGAGGAGATCAGGAACGTCGCCTTCGCCGGCCGCCTCGAGTCCGAGGTGGCCGCCGATCTCGCCGGTCTGCTGCGCCGCTTCGGCCACTCGCAGGTCGACTTCACCATCGTCGCCTCCGGACCGAACGGCGCCAACCCGCATCACGAGGCCGGCGACCGCCGCATCGGGCGCGGCGACATGGTCGTCCTCGACTTCGGCGGGCTGAAGGACGGCTACGGCTCCGACACCTCCCGCACGGTGCACGTCGGCGAACCCACCGAGGAGGAGCGCCGGGTGCACGACCTGGTGCGCGAGGCGCAGGAGGCGGGCTTCCGCGCGGTACGGCCGGGGGCGGCCTGCCAGGACGTCGACCGGGCGGCCCGCGCGGTCATCGCCGACGCCGGGTACGGCGAGTACTTCGTCCACCGCACCGGGCACGGTATCGGCGTCACCACCCACGAACCCCCGTACATGATCGAGGGCGAGGAGCAGCCGCTCGTCCCCGGCATGTGCTTCTCCGTCGAACCCGGCATCTACCTGCCGGGGCGGTTCGGAGTGCGCATCGAGGACATCGTGACGGTCACCGAGGACGGCGGGCGGCGGCTGAACGACACCACGCGGGAGATGGTCATGGTGGACTGAGCGGCCCCTCCCGTCCCTCCCTGCCTCTCCGAACGGCAATGGCGCGACCATGACCCAGGCACCGACACCCACCGCGGACACCGTCCGCCGACTGGCCCGAACCCTGCTCAAGGACGGCGGGCAGACCGGCGACGCGACCTCCGCCGAGCCCGACCTCAGGCCCGTCGAGGGGGCAGGGTCCACCACGTGGTGGGTCGGCACCCGGCATGTGCTGCGCCTCGCCCCGGACCGTGCGGCGAGCACCCGCCGCCGCCGCGAGCTGAGGCTGCGCGAGCTGGTCCGCCCGTACGTCCCGGTGGCGCTGCCCGTCGGGGTGGCGCAGGCCGAGTGGGCGCCCGGGCTGCTGTGCACCCTGGACACCCGGCTGCCCGGCGGGACGGCGGAGGAGAACAGGGTGTCCGCCGTCGGTGAGACCGACCTGGCGGGACTGCTCACCGGGCTGCACCAGGTGCCGGCCCGGCAGGCCGAGGCACTGGGCGTGCCCCGGGTGCCGCCGCGGTCCCTGGAGGCACTGCGCCGGGCCGGCGCGGAGGCCGCCGAACAACTCGCCGAGGCCGACGAGTTCGAGGCCGGGCGGCTGCGCCAGTTCACTCCGGCCGCGACGGTCCAGCTCGCCGCCCAGGCCGGCTCGGCGGTCCTCGTCCACCACGCGTTGACCGGAGGGAACCTCGTGGTCGGCGCGGACGGCCGGGTGCGCGGCGTCCTCGGCTGGGACGCGGCGGTGATCGGCGACCCGGCCGAGGACATCGCGGGACTGGCCCGCGCGCTCGGGGCCCCGGCCGCCGTCCGCGCCGCCACCCTCGCGGGCTACGGCGCCCGCCCCTGCCTGCGCGGCCTGTGGCTCGCCCGCTGCGACTGTGTCGTCCAGCTCGCCGAGGCCCTCGCCCATGACGCCAAGGCGTTGCTGCCTCTCCTCCGCACCCGCCTGCGGCGCGCCTGGGAACCCATCATGCTGGAACGCGTCACGGATCTCAGAGACAGCGACGCAGCCCCGTGACCGGGCCCGGGGCCCGGTTAAGGGGCTCCCACCCACGCAGGCTCCCGCCCCCGCCCCGGACCGGTGAGATCCGCCGCGCACCCCCCGAGGGTGATTCACGGGGGCCGGCCCCCGGTCGCGGGGTGCTCCGCCTTACTCCTGGAGGAGGACCACCGCTGACTCCGCCGGGAGGCGCAGGACGCCGTTCGGGCCCGGGGGGCCGACCGGCTCCCAGGCCGCCAGGACGCGGGCGTCGCGGATGCCCAGCGGGATGTCGGCCGGGCGGTCGCCGAGGTTCACGGCGACCCGGACGTCACCGCGCCGGAAGGCGAGCCAGCGCTGCTCCTCGTCGTAGGCCACCTTCGTGTCGGCCAGGTCGGGATCGGTGAGGTCCGGCTGCTCGCGGCGCAGCTCCAGCAGCCGCCGGTACCAGCCCAGCACCCGTGCGTGCGGCTCGCGTTCCGGCTCCGACCAGTCCAGGCAGGAGCGGTCCCGGGTGGCGGGGTCCTGCGGGTCGGGCACGTCCTGCTCCGCCCACCCGTGCGCCGCGAACTCCCGGCGCCGGCCCTCGCTGACCGCCTTCGCCAGCTCCGGGTCGGTGTGGTCGGTGAAGAACTGCCACGGCGTGCCCGCCGCCCACTCCTCGCCCATGAACAGCATCGGCGTGAACGGCGCGGTCAGCGTCAGCGCCGCCGCGCAGGCCAGCAGCCCGGGGGAGACCAGCGCGGCGAGACGGTCGCCCTGGGCGCGGTTGCCGATCTGGTCGTGCGTCTGGCTGTAGCCCAGCAGCCGGTGCGCGGCCACCCGGGTCCGGTCCAGCGGGCGCCCGTGGTGCCGGCCCCGGAAGCTGGAGTACGTGCCGTCGTGGAAGAAGCCCCCGGTGAGCGTCTTGGCCACGGCCGCGAGCGGGGCCCGCGCGAAGTCGGCGTAGTAGCCCTGCGCCTCACCGGTCAGCGCGGTGTGCAGGGCGTGGTGGAAGTCGTCGTTCCACTGCGCGTGCAGCCCGAAGCCGCCGTTCTCGCGCGGGGTGATCACCCGCGGGTCGTTGAGGTCCGACTCGGCGATCAGGAACAGCGGCCGGCCGGTGTCCCCGGCCAGGGCGTCCACGGCCTGCGACAACTCCTCCAGGAAGTGGCGCGCGCGGGTGTCCACCAGCGCGTGCACCGCGTCCAGGCGCAGCCCGTCGATCCGGTAGTCCCGCAACCACGCCAGCGCGCTGTCCACGAGGTACGCGCGCACCTCGTCCGAGCCGGGCGCGTCCAGGTTGACCGCCGCGCCCCACGGCGTCTGGTGGGTGTCGGTGAAGTACGGGCCGAACTGCGGGAGGTAATTGCCCGACGGGCCCAGGTGGTTGTGCACCACGTCCAGGACCACGCCGAGCCCGAGCGCGTGCGCCCGGTCGACGAACCGTTTCAGCCCCTCGGGCCCGCCGTACGGCTCGTGCACCGCCCACAGCGAGACGCCCTCGTACCCCCAGCCGTGCCGGCCCGGGAACGGGCACACCGGCATCAACTCGACGTGCGTGACGCCGAGGTCGGCGAGGTGGCCGAGCCGCTCGGCGGCGGCGTCGAAGGTGCCCTCGCGGGTGTAGGTGCCGACGTGCAGTTCGTACAGCACGGCGCCGGGCAGCGGGCGCCCGGTCCACCCGGTCCGCCAGGAGAAGCCGTCGTGGTCGACGACGGCGCTGAGTCCGTCCGGCCCGTCGGGCTGGCGGCGCGAGCGCGGGTCCGGCAGCACCGGCCCGTCGTCCAGCGTGAAGCCGTACCGGGAGCCGTCGTGCGCCTCGGCCTCCCCCCGCCACCACCCCTCCCGCTCCGGATCGCGCTCCAACGCGCGCGTGACGCCGTCGCACCGGAGCGTCACTCGGCCGGCCTGTGGTGCCCACACCTCGAACTGCACGGACGGTTCCCCTTCGTCTGCTCACCGTGATGAAGCGCCTCCATCGTGCGGCATGAGAGATCAATTCGCCGGGGGATCCGCCGTTTTGCGGCGGGTGTCGTACGAGGCGTGCGTGCGAAGGGCGTCCGTTTCCGCGGTTTCTGGACAGCCCGGCCGTGACTGACCGACAATCGACAGCGTGACGTCGTCCTTCGAGTTCTCCACGTACCCCGCGCGGTTGTCCGACGCGGAGCGGGACAAGGCGCTGAGCGTGCTGCGGGACGGCGTCGCCAAGGGCCGCCTGTCCCACGACACGTTCATCCGGCGCATGGAACTGGCGCTCACCGCGCGGCGCGCCGACGAACTCGCCGCGCTCACCGCCGACCTCCCGCGCGAGAACCGCCTCTCGCGTGCGGTGTTCGGCACGGTCGAGGCCGTCTCCGGGTTCACCGTCCGGCTGCGCCGGGCCTGGCAGGCGGAGAAGCTGCCGAAGTTGCTGCTGCCGCACCCGGCGCACGGCCATCCGCTGCGGATAGGGCGCGACCCCGCCAACGGGCTGCGGCTGACACACGAGACGGTCTCCCGGGTGCACGCCGAACTCCGCCATCAGGGCGGTCTGTGGGTCCTCCGGGACCTCGGCTCCACCAACGGCACGACGGTGAACGGCCGTCGGGTGGTCGGCGCGGCCGTCGTACGCGACGGCGACCAGGTCGGCTTCGGCCGGATCAGCTACCGGCTCGCCGTCAACTGATGTTTCGTCAGGCATTGTTGGGGGTTCGCGGTGTTGACGCGGCCCCATGATGCGTGACCGACTGTAGGTGTGCGGTGCACTCGGAGTGCTCCCGCGCTACCCGGCGCTATCTGCACGTCCCGGTGCTCACCGCACTGCCCGCACTGCCCGCACTGCCCGCACGGCCAGTACATCCGGTGGACGACGGCGTCGCTTCGTGGAGGTGTGACCTGACGCCCCTCCTGAGCTATCCGACCGTCGACGAACTCGGCGCCCGGGCCGCCGCCCTCGCCGCCAGGCATCCCCGCGACGCCCGACTGCGCCGCGTCGGCGTCTCCCGCGCGGGCACCCCGCTGTGGCTGCTCCGCGTCGGCCACGGCAGCCGTCAGGCGCTCGTCGTCGCCGGTCCGCACGCCAACGAACCGGTGGGCGGCGCGACCGTGCTGCGGCTGGCCGAGCACGCCCTCGCCGACAGCCGGTTCACCGACGGCGCCGACGTCACCTGGAACCTGCTGCTCTGCCTCGACCCCGACGGCCTTCGCCGCAACGAACGCTGGCTGACCGGCCCGTACACCCTCGGCCGGCACTACCGGAACTTCTTCCGCCCCGGCTTCCTGGAACAGCCCGAGTGGCTGCCCGACGGCGCCGCCTCCGCCGCGCTCCCGGAGACCCGCGCGCTGCTCGCACTCCAGGACGAGTTGCGCCCCTTCCTCCAGTGCTCCCTGCACGGCGTCGACGTCGGCGGCGGCTTCGTCGAACTCACCCACGACCTGCCGGGCCTGGACCGCCGCGTGGCCGCCCTCGCCGCCCGCCACGGCGTTCCGCGTGAACTCGGCGCGTACGACGCCCTGTACTGGCCCGGCCTCGGCCCCGCCGTCTACCGCATCCCGCCCCCGCGCCGCCGGGACCTCGCCGCCGCCATCACCGAGGCGGCCGTGGAGTCGACGTGGTTCCACCCGTACGGGTACGGCACGGTCACCGCGGTCGTGGAGGCGCCCATGT
The DNA here is from genome assembly GCF_000527195.1 of Streptomyces sp. CNH189. Classification (NCBI taxonomy): domain Bacteria; kingdom Bacillati; phylum Actinomycetota; class Actinomycetes; order Kitasatosporales; family Streptomycetaceae; genus Streptomyces; species Streptomyces sp. CNH189. The sequence continues at coordinate 79,497 of NZ_AZUS01000007.1, read as the reverse complement.
GGGCCGTGCCGGCCGTCGAGGACGGCGCACCGCACCCCGACCCGGACGGCGAACTGCGCTCCGCAAGCCGCACCCTGCGCCAGGACACCCGCATGCTCGGCGACCTCGCTGAGCGGATCCGCCCGTACCTCACCGGTGTGCCCGACGCGGCCCGGCTGCTCGCCCCGGTCGACGACTACCTGCTGGTCTGTCCCGGCCTCGCCGACGCCTGGGACCCCGACTGCGGAAACGATTCCGCGCATCCGCTGCCGCCCATGACCACCGCCCGCCTCGCCGCCCTGAGGCTCGCCGGGCGGCGCCTGGCGCTGCGCACCGCCGGGCTGCTGCACCAGCTGGTCACCCGCGCCGGACGCGATCCCGTCGGGGCGCTGCCCCGGCTGGACCGGCTGATCGACGCGCGTTGCGCCGACCTGCGTGACGCGCTCGGCGCCCGCTGGATCCCGGTGGACCGCCAGGCGGAGTACCAGGCCCGGGTGGTGCTCGCCGCGTGCGCCCTGGCGGTACGGCGGACACCGGGGCCCTCCCGTTCGGGTGAGCCGGGCTGGGGTCCGGGGCCCGCCGTGCCGATGCACCGGGAATGACGCACACCTCAGTGACAGCGGTACGGGCAGGACTGGCCGCCGCTGCTTTCCTCCTGCTCGCCGGCGCGACACCCACGGCCCACGCCGACACCCCGCCGGAGGAGTCCGCGAACTGGCTGATGCTCGGCGTCAGCCACGGGGAGGCCCCGGCCGCGGCGGACGGCGGCACCATGCTGCGGTGCGACCCGCCCGGCGGCGGCCACCCGCACGCGGAGGAGGCCTGCGCGGACCTGACGGCGGCGGACGGCCGCATCACGGCCCTTCCCGCGGAGGACGCCCTCTGCCCGATGATCTACGCCCCGGTCACCGCCCACGCCCAGGGCATGTGGCGCGACCGCCCCGTGGACTACACGGAAACCTTCCCGAACACCTGCACGTTGCGCGCCCGCACGGGGGCGCTGTTCGCACTGGACGGTCCGTAGGTCACGCCCGCCCACCGGGCCCGGGCGTGACCGCTCATCTGCCCCGGGCGTGCCCGTTCGTCTGCCCGGGGAGTGCCCGCTCATCTGCCCGGGGCGTGCCTGCCCACCGGCTCGTGCGCAGGCCCCGTCCCACGACCTGACGGGCCGGTCCGTCGACCCCCGGGTGGGGCCTGACGCCCGTTGCCCGGCCACCGGCCGGACCGGCCCGGGCGGGCATTCCACGGTGCCGCACGCCTGCCCGCGCACTGGCCCAGCGGGCGTGTCGTCACCGTGCCGCGTGCCCGTCCGGGCACCGGCCCCTGGGCCTGCGGGTCCAGAGGCCCGGGGACGGGCCCGGTCACCGGACCCGCACCCCCTGCGCCCCGCGCCCGCTGCCGATCACAGCCGGACAGGAGCCCGGGCGGGCTTCCCCGGGTGTTGGCCCTCAGCCCCCGAGCGGTCCTATGTCGCCCCCCGTCCCGCCCGACGCCGTCATCCCTGGCCCGACGCCGTCATCCCTGGCCCGACGCCGTCATCCCTGGCCCGGCGGATCGCCGACGACCCCGAGCGCCCGGTCCCGGGGGTCACAGCCTGACCCGCGCCTGCCGTGCGGCCGCCACCACCGTGCGGGACTGGTGTTCCACCTGGTGCGGCACCGGTACCCAACGGGCCCGGAACCGGGTGGCGAAGGCGTCGCTCCACTGGGCGACCAGCTGGTCGAGCCGTGCCGCCGCCTGCGCGTCGGTGTGCCGCAGCGCGCGGCGCAGCATCGCCGCCGCCCGGAGCGGCACCCGGCGGGCGAAGGCGTCCACGCTGCCGACGTAGGCGCGGGTGCCGTCGGCGGGCGGTGTGTGGGCGAGGTCGGCGGCCAGCCCCGGGACCAGCTCCAGCACCCAGGTGGCCGCCCGCAGCAGGGGGCCGTCGGTGTCACCGGGCAGGGGCCGCGCACCTTCGAGTACGTGCCGCACCTCCCCGGCGTCCCGCAGCAGCCGCTCCGCGAGCGCGTGCATCGCGGTGTCCGGCGCCGGATGCGGGGCGGGGTCGTCCACCAGGTCGCTCGCCCACATCGGCACCTCGATCACCGCGGTCAGCCCGCCGTAGCGGTGCGCGTGGTACCAGGTGCTGTGCCGGGCGTCGTCGGACAGGCTGGGGTAGGCCGGCGCGGCCTCCGGCGCGGGCATCACGTGCACCCCGGGTCCCGACGCGGGCCAGCCCGCCGCGTCCGAGGCGCCCGTCTCCACCGGTATGTGCAGCTCGGCCGCGGACTTGGCGAACGGTTCCGCCAGCCCCGGCACGTCCCGGGTCAGCTGCACCCAGCTGCCGCCCAGATCGGTGCCGTGCAGGGACACCTGGAGGAAGGGCCGCAGCTCGTCGATCACCCCGGTCAGCGCCCGGGTCTCCGGGGGCAGCCGGTCGGCCGGCAGCACCGAGGGGGCCCACTCGGGCTGCTCCGGCCCGGCGGGACGGAAGAAGCCGAGGTGGTAGTCGTAGAGGCTGAGCGGGGCCGGTGTGACGTGCAGGCTCGCCCCGTCGGGGTCGGCGCACAGCAGGAAGTGCCACGACATGCCGTCGCGCAGCTCCCGCTGCTGCAGGGTCCGCCGGGCCAGCGCCAGCAACGTGCCGTTGCCCGCGGGTTCGTTGGCGTGGGCGCCCGCCACCACGAGGACGGCGCTACGGGCGCGTCCGACGGACAGCAGGTGCAGGGGCCGTCCCGCACGGGAGACGCCCACCTGTCGCAGCACACACAGCCCCGGCCACTGGACGGCCAGCGCCCGGGCGGAGAAGACCAGCTCGGCCACCGTCGGATAGCGCGACTCCCGCAGCGGACCCACCCCCCGTCACCGCCCGCATCCGCACTGCGCAGTACCCCACGGTCACGAGGTGGTGTCAAGGGCACCGAGGGGGAGCCGTCAGGGGGCGCCCGGAGGCACTTCCCGGCCCCCGCCCGCACACCCGCCGCCCCGGGCCCGCCGCACCCGCCCGAGCCCCCCACCGGCCCCGCACGCCGCCCCCAGACCCTCGCGTGCGCGTGCCCACGAGGGCCTCCGCCTACCTCACTCCGGCACCCTCTCCAGCAGAGCCACCGGCAACGCCGTGAACAGCTCCGCCGCCAGCACCTCGCCGCCGAACTCCCGGCCCGCGTCCCGTACATCGGCCCACCGGCCCGGTGGGAGCGGGAGGCGGGTGTCGTGCCAGCCGCCCGACTCGGCGAGGCGGAGGGACAGGCGGGTCACCGCGGTGATCACCTCGCCGGAGCGGGCGAACGCCAGGCAGTGCGCCGCCGCCGGGCCCTCGGCCGTCAGCGGCTCGTACGACGCCGTCTCGCCGAACAGCTCCGGCCGCCGTGCCCGCAGGGCCAGCGCCGCCCGCGTGACCGCCTCCTTGTCGCCGCCGTCCTCCCCGAACCGCACCGGCCGCCGGTTGTCCGGGTCGACCAGGGCCCGGTACTCGTGCTCGGTGCCCTGGTACAGGTCGGGCACGCCCGGCATCGTCAGGTGCACCAGCGCCGCGCCCAGCACGTTCGCCCGGATGTGCGGCTCCAGCGACGCGCGGAACTCCGCCACCTTCCGGCCCGGCACCCCGCACGGGCCCGCCGACACGAACCCCGCCACCGCCTCCTCGTACGGCGGCTCCTGCTCGGTCCAGCTGGTGAACAGGCCCGCCTCGCGCACATGCTTCAGCAGCGCCGCCCGCACCCGCTCCTCGTCGGCCGGTCCCAGCCCGAACACCGTCTGCCAGGCCGCCCACGCCAGCTGGGCGTCGGGCACCCCGTCCCCGGTGCGGGACACCTCGGCGAGGAGGTCCGCCCAGCGCTCCGGGCACTCGGTGAGCACATGCAGCGCCGCCCGCACGTCCGCGCTGCGCTTGGCGTCGTGCGTCGACAGCACCGTCCCCGTGACCGGCCAGTCGCGCTGCGCGCGCGCGCAGTACGCGTGGAACCGGTCCGGGTCCACCGCCGGACCGCCCGGCTCGCCGCCCACCTCCGTCGCCGAAAGCAGCGGAACGTAGCGGTAGAACGCCGTGTCCTCCACGGACTTGGCCCGCAGTGCCGACGCCGTCTGCGCGAACCGCGTACGGAACTCCACGTACGCCGGTCCGTCCCCGTACCGCCCGAGCACCAGGTCGCGTACGACGTCCACCGCGCCGGCCTCCTCCGGGACGGCGAACGCGTGCCGGGCCCCGTCCGCGGCCTCCTCGGTCACCACCGAGGCCGCGTCCACGGAGGCGTACGGGCGGTACACGTCCAGCCGTACCAGCAGCTCCAGCAGGGCGGTGCGCAACGCCCAGGGCGCGCGGTCCCGCAGCGCGGTCTCCGGCGCGGTCGCGCACAGCCGGCTCACCGTCCGGGTCAGCCGGTCCATCTCGGTGGCCAGCTCATGCGTCAGCACCTTGTACGCGGCCCGCCGCACCGTGGCGTCCCAGTCGCCGCCCCGGTCCGTCTGCGGGGCCGCGAAGGCCCGGTAGCGGCCCAGCAGCTCCCCGAACCCGGCCGGGTCGGTGAACACCCCGTCGACATGGCGCAGGGCGTCGTAACCGGTGGTGCCGGCGACCGGCCAGGAGGGCGGCAGCGGCTCGCCGTCGGCGAGGATCTTCTCCACCACCGTCCAGCGGCCGCCCGTCGCCTCGTGCAGCCGCCGCAGATAGCCGTCGGGGTCGGCGAGCCCGTCCGGATGGTCCACGCGCAGCCCGTCGACCACGCCCCCGTGCAGCAGCTCCAGGATCTTCCCGTGCGTCGCCTCGAACACCTCGGGGTCCTCCACCCGCACCCCGATCAGCTCGGAGATGCTGAAGAACCGCCGGTAGTTGAGCTCGGTGCGGGCCAGCCGCCACCACACCGGCCGGTACCACTGCGCGTCCAGCAGCTGCGGCAGCGGCAGCCCCGCCGTCCCCTCGCGCAGCGGGAAGGCGTGGTCGTAGTAGCGCAGGACGTCGCCGTCGACCTTCAGCCGGTCCGCCTCGTCGCCGAGCGGGCCGCCGAGCACCGGCAGCAGCACCTGCCCGCCCTGCGCCTCCCAGTCGACGTCGAACCAGCGGGCGCGGCGCGAGGACGGTCCGTCGCGCAGCACCTCCCACAGTGCCGCGTTGTGGCGGGGGGACATCGCCATGTGGTTCGGGACGATGTCCACCACGAGACCCAGCCCGTGCCGCCGCGCGGTGCGGGACAGCTCCCGCAGCCCCTCCTCACCGCCGAGCTCCTCCCGTACGCGCCCGTGGTCCACCACGTCGTAGCCGTGCTGGGAGCCGGGCACCGCCTCCAGGACGGGCGACAGATGCAGATGGGACACGCCGAGCGAGGCCAGGTACGGGACGGCCTCCGCGGCCGCCGCGAACGGGAAGGAGGGCTGGAGCTGCAGCCGGTAGGTCGCCGTGGGGACTGCCGGGTCAGGGCGCTCAGGGGTCATGGGGACGTACGTACCCGCGTAGGCGCGTCTCGTGCCACCGCTGCTCCGTTCGGGGGTGTGAGCGGTGGTTTTCCGCCCCCGCCGCCCCTTCCCGTCCCGACACCGGGGCTCCGTCCCGGACCCCGCCCCTCAAACGCCGGAGGGGCTGATCCTCAGCCTCTCCGCCCTCTACGCCGGCCGTTGCAGCACCGTCAGGCTGCGGTCGGCCAGCGTCAGCCGGGTGCCGGCCGACACCTTCGGACCCGTGCCCGGGGGCACGCCGTCCGCGCGCGCGGTGTCGACCACCACCTGCCACTGGGCGCCGTGGTCCACCGGCACCACGAAGTCCAGCGGCTTGGGGGAGGCGTTGAACATCAGCAGGAACGAGTCGTCGGCGATCCGCTCCCCGCGCTGCCCGGGCTCGGAGATGGCGTTGCCGTTGAGGAACACCGTCAGCGCCGACGCCCGCGCCGAGTCCCAGTCCCGCTGGATCATCTCCGCGCCCTCGGGGGTGAACCAGGCGATGTCGGAGAGGTCGTCGTGGGTGCCCTCCACCGGCCGGCCGTGGAAGAAGCGGCGTCGGCGGAAGACCGGGTGGTCCTTGCGCAGCCACACCATCGCCCGGGTGAACTCCAGCAGCTGCCGGCGGACGTCCCCCTCTTCGGGCTCGTCCTCCCCCTCCGGCCAGTCCAGCCAAGCCAGCTCGTTGTCCTGGCAGTAGGCGTTGTTGTTGCCGCGCTGGGTGCGGGCCAGCTCGTCGCCGTGGCTGATCATCGGCACGCCCTGGGAGAGCATCAGCGTCGCGATGAAGTTCCGCATCTGCCGGGTCCGCAGCCCCAGCACGTCCGGGTCGTCGGTGTCGCCCTCGGCGCCGCAGTTCCAGGACCGGTTGTGGCTCTCGCCGTCCCGGTTGTCCTCGCCGTTGGCCTCGTTGTGCTTGTCGTTGTAGGCCACCAGGTCGTGCAGGGTGAAGCCGTCGTGGCAGGTGACGAAGTTGATCGAGGCCAGCGGGCGCCGCCCGTCGTCCTGGTAGAGGTCGGAGGAGCCGGTCAGCCGGGAGGCGAACTCCGCGAGCGTGCGCGGCTCGCCCCGCCACAGGTCCCGCACGGTGTCGCGGTACTTGCCGTTCCACTCGGTCCACAGCGGCGGGAAGTTGCCCACCTGGTAGCCGCCCTCGCCCACGTCCCAGGGCTCCGCGATCAGCTTCACCTGGGAGACCACCGGGTCCTGCTGCACCAGGTCGAAGAACGACGACAGCCGGTCCACCTCGTGGAACTGCCGCGCCAGGGTCGCCGCGAGGTCGAAGCGGAACCCGTCGACATGCATCTCGGTGACCCAGTACCGCAGCGAGTCCATGATCATTTGGAGCACGTGCGGTGACCGCATCAGCAGCGAGTTCCCGGTGCCCGTGGTGTCCATGTAGTACCGGGGGTCGTCGGTCAGCCGGTAGTACGAGGGGTTGTCGAGGCCCTTGAGGGACAGCGTGGGGCCCAGGTGGTTGCCCTCGGCGGTGTGGTTGTAGACCACGTCGAGGATCACCTCGATCCCGGCCTCGTGCAGCGCCTTCACCGCCGACTTGAACTCCAGCACCTGCTGGCCCCGGTCGCCCCAGGACGCGTAGGCGTTGTGCGGGGCGAAGAAGCCGATGGTGTTGTAGCCCCAGTAGTTGTTCAGCCCCATGTCGACCAGCCGGTGGTCGTTCACGAACTGGTGCACCGGCATCAGTTCCAGCGCGGTCACGCCGAGCTCGGTCAGGTGCTCGACGATCGCGGGGTGCGCCAGGCCCGCGTAGGTGCCGCGGAGCTCCTCGGGGAGCCCCGGGTGGCGCATGGTGAGGCCCTTGACGTGGGCCTCGTAGATCACCGTGTGGTGGTACTCCGTCCGGGGGCGCCGGTCGTCCCCCCAGTCGAAGTACGGGTTGACCACGACCGACGTCATCGTGTGCGGCGCCGAGTCCAGGTCGTTGCGCCGTTCGGGGTCGTCGAAGTGGTAGCCGTAGACCTCCTCGCCCCACTGGATCGAGCCACTGATCGCACGCGCGTACGGATCGAGCAGCAGTTTCGAGGAGTTGCAGCGCATCCCTCTCTCGGGGGCGTACGGCCCGTGCGCACGGAAGCCGTACCGCTGCCCGGGCATGACCCCGGGCAGGTACGCGTGCCGCACGAACGCGTCGCTCTCCCGCAGTTCGACCGCGGTCTCGGAGCCGTCGTCGTGCAGCAGACACAGCTCTACTCGGTCCGCGGCCTCCGTGAAGACCGCGAAATTCGTTCCGGCGCCGTCGTACGTGGCACCGAGCGGATATGCCTCGCCAGGCCAGACCTGCATGGACACGACTCTTTCAGGTGTACGGCGCCGGTGGGGACGCCTTGGGTCCGAGTGTCTCCGTGTCTCCCCGAAAGGGCGGGAAGAACCTTCTACCCCGGCCCTCGCCGCCGACGACCGCACACCTCGCGAATCCGCTATGAAACCGCTCACTCGCCGTCCCGCGGAGGGCGGAACGGTCGCTTGGACGGGGGAAGTTGGGAAACGACCCTGTCCATCGGGCTGCACCGTGCACCGCAGGCGGAGTACTCTCCTTGATCGTCAGGACGGGGAGTGCTCGGGGGAGCGGAAGGCGGTGCGCGGGTGGGGTCGGGAGGGCTGGAACTGCCCCCTGGTGACGAGGGTCACGAGGGGAGCGGCTCCACGGACGTCCCGCCCGGTGCGGTGTCCCTGGCACGGCCGATGGACGCGGGTTCGATCGGGCCGGAGCTGGACTGGGGCGCGGACGCCTGGCGCGAGGTGCGCACCCGCGCGCAGCGGGCCGGCCGGGCCTACATCTGGCTGAATCTGGTCGAGCAGCGGCTGCGCGCGGTCGTGGCCGCCGTCCTGCGGCCGATCTACGAGCCCGTGCACGGCGACGACTGGGTGGTGGCCGCCGCCGGGCCCGCCGGGCAGGAGTGGGTGCAGCGCGCGGTCGCCGTGCGCGAGGTCAGCCGCCGCAAGGGCTATCTGCTCGATCCGGCCGACGACAACGTGCTGTCGTTCCTCACCCTGCCGCAGCTGCGTGAGCTGATGGTGCAGCACTGGCCGTGCTTCGAGCCGTACTTCGACGACCGCCGGGACGTCGAACTGGCCCTGGACGAGCTGGAGGTCACCCGCAACGTGGTCTCCCGCAACCGGGCGCTGTCCGAGGCGGTGCTGAACCAGGCCGAGCGGGCCTCCGCGCGGCTGCTGGAGATGCTGGGCGCGGGCGGCGACGTTCCCTCGGCGCGCCGGCTGCCGGTGGACGCGGTGGAGGACCTGGTCGGCGACCGGTACGCGGACGTGGTCGCCGTCCACCCGGACCGGGTGCGGCTGCTGCGCCAGTTCCCGGCCGAGGACATATTCGGCGGGGCCCGCCGGCTCGACGCGATCGGCATCGGCCTGAACCTGCTCGTGCAGAACTTCTCCGGGCGCCGGCTGGTGCGGCTGGCCGAGTCCGGCTGCCGGGTGCGGCTGCTGTTCCTCAACCCGGCCTCCAGCGCGGTCAAGCGCCGCGAGCGCGAACTGGGCATCAAGCGCGGCGAGCTGGGCCGTTCCGTGGAGATGAGCATCCTGCACATGCGCCGCGTGCGGTCGCGGCTGCGGGACCCGGGCGCCTTCGAGATCCAGGTGTACGACGAGACGCCGCGCTGCACGGCCTACCTGGTGGACGGCGACGGCTCGGACGGCATCGCCGTGGTGCAGAACCACCTGCGGCGCGTCCGCGGCATGGAGGCGCCGGTGCTGGTCCTGCGTAACGGGACCAAGGTGGTCAAGCCGGGCGAGATCGAGGAGGGGGGCCTGTTCCCCACCTACCGCGAGGAGTTCGAGCTGATGTGGGCGGATTCGCGGCCGGTGTCCTGAAAGCGGGTGACTGTCCGGGCTCGTGCGGGCCGTACCGCTCGGGGCCGGGCCGGGCCGTTTCTCTCAGCAAGCGGAATGCGATCCTCTGATTGTCAGTGGCGCGTGTCAGGGTGAAAGCCACTGGGGGAACGCACCACACAGAAGGGGGACAGCCCATGGGCTGGCACCGGGAGCTGCTGATCGGCTTCGACCTGGAGACGACGGGGACGGACCCGCGCGAGGCGCGGATCGTCACGGGAGCCGTGATCGAGCTCCGGGCGGGGGAGCCGCTGGGGCGCCGTGAGTGGCTGGCCGACCCGGGCGTGCCGATCCCGGACGACGCGGTCGCGGTCCACGGCATCAGCAACGAGCGCGCGGCCGCCGAGGGCCGCCCCGCCGACCAGGTCGCCGACGCCATCGCCGGCGTCCTCGCCGCCTACTGGCAGACCGGCGTCCCGGTCGTCGCCTACAACGCCTCCTTCGACCTGAGCCTGCTCTCCGCCGAACTGCGGCGGTACGGACTGCCGTCCCTGCGCGACCGCCTGGGCGGCGCCGACCCGGCCCCGGTCATCGACCCGTACACCATCGACCGCGCCGTCGACCGCTACCGCCGCGGCAAGCGCACCCTCGAAGCGGTCTGCGCGGAGTACGGCGTCGTCCTCGACGCGGCGCACGACGCGACGGCCGACGCCCTCGCCGCCGCCCGGCTGGCCTGCGCGATAGCCGTCCGCCACCCGAAGGTCGCGGCCCTCGGCCCGGGGGAGCTGCACCGCCGTCAGATCGAGTGGTACGCGGCCTGGGCGGCGGACTTCCAGGACTTCCTGCGCCGCAAGGGCGACCCGGCCGCCGTCGTCGACAGCACCTGGCCGCTGCGCGAGCCGGCGGGCGAGCCCCTGCGGCCCACCGCCTCCTGACCCGGCCCGATCAGAACGGATACCAGCGCACCGTCTCGTCGCCGTCCCGCAGCGACGCCACCCGGCGGCGGAACTCGGCCAGCGCCTTGGGGTTCCCCGGGGCGTGCTGGGCGACCCAGGCACAGCTGGCCGTCTCACGCGCCCCGCGCAGCACCGAGCAGCCGTCCCACTCCCGCACGTCCCAGCCGTAGGTCCCGGTGAAGGAGGCGTACGCCTCGTCCGGCAGCCCGTAGCGGTCGTGCGAGAGGGCCATCACCACCAGGTCGTGCTCGCGCAGGTCCGAGGAGAAGGTCTCCAGGTCGATCAGGACCGGTCCGTCCGGACCGACGTGCACGTTGCGGGTCAGCGCGTCGCCGTGGATGGGCCCGCGCGGCAGCCGGGGCGTCAGCGCGGCGGCGGCCTCGGCGAATCCGTCGCGGCGTTCGCGCAGATAGGCGGCGTCCGCCGGGTCGACGGCGTCGCCCGCGAGCCGCAGCCAGCGCTCGACGCCGTCCAGCAGCGAGCGGGGCGGCAGGGCGAACGGGGGAGCGGGGAGCGCGTGGACCTGCCGCAGCAGCGCGGCCAGGTCCGCGGGGCCCGCCGGCCGCACCGGCTCCGCCAGCCGGTGCCAGACGGTCACCGGGTGCCCGTCGACCAGCAGCGCCTCCGGTACGGCCGGCCGCACCGCGGGCACGCCCTGCTCCGCCAGCCACCCCGCGACGGCCAGCTCCCGGCGGGCCCGCTCCAGCAGTTCGGCGTCCCGGCCCACCTTGACGGCCAGGTCGCCGGCCGCGAAGACGGCGTTCTCCCCGAGCGCCAGCAGCCGCGCGTCCCCGGCGCCCCCGGGAAGCACCCCCGCGGCGTCCAGGACCTCCCGCGCCCGTGCCTCGTCCATCGTCCCGCCTCCGTGTCCGCCCTGAGCCCGCCGTCCCGCCGGACGCCGCCGTCCGGCGGCCCTTCGCCGGTCAGTCTCGCATTCGTACAGGTCGGGTGGTGTGCGCGGGCCCTTGACGGGGGATGGCAGGTTCACGACCATGACCGGGCCCACCCCCCACCGTGCGAAGGGGCTGATGCCGTGACCTCGGTGACCGAGGCGAGGAGATCCGAACCCCGCGCGCCCGACCCGGACCGCCGCGTGCGGCGCGCCGCCGGTCACGGCCCGTGGTTCCTGGTGCTCCCCGCGCTGATCCCGATTCTGGTGCTCAGCGTCGGCCCGCTGCTCTACGGCGTCCTGCTGGCCTTCACCGACGCCCAGTCGGGCCGTACCGGGCCGACCCGCTGGATCGGCACCCTGAACTTCCAGGACCTGCTCCAGGACACCTTGTTCTGGGAGTCGTTCCGCATCGGCCTGGTGTGGGCGGTGGGTGTGACGGTGCCGCAGTTCCTGCTGGCGCTCGGCCTCGCCCTGCTGCTCAACCAGGACCTGAGACTGCGCTGGGCGGCCCGCGCCCTCGCCATCGTCCCCTGGGCGATGCCGGAGGTGGTCGTCGGCATCATGTGGCGGATCACCTACAACCCGGACGCCGGCATCCTCAACGAGACCTTGCGCGACCTCGGGTTCGGCGGCGACCGGGACTGGCTGAGCGGGCTCGCCACCGCCCTGCCCGCGGTGATCGTCGTCGGCGTGTGGGCGGGGATGCCGCAGACGACGGTGGCACTGCTCGCGGGGCTCCAGAACACCCCGCGCGAGCTGCACGAGGCCGCCGCCGTGGACGGCGCCGGACCGTGGCGCCGCTTCCGCACGGTCACCTGGCCCGCCCTGCGGCCCGTCGCGTTCGCCATCACGGCGCTCAACCTGATCTGGAACCTCAACTCTTTCGCCCTGGTCTACGTGCTGACCAACGGCGGCCCCGGCGGACGCACCCGGCTGCCCATGCTGTTCGCCTACGAAGAGGCCTTCCGGTACGGGCAGTTCGGCTACGCGGCCGCCATGGGCTGCGTCATGGTCGCCGCGATCTCGGTCCTGCTGGCCGTCTTCCTCGCCGGCCGGCTCAAGGGAGGCGACGAGACATGAGGACCCGCACCGCCGCCCGGGCCGGCCAGTACGCCGCGCTGCTCGCGTACCTGGTCTTCCTGGCCTTCCCGCTCGTCTGGCTGGCGTCCACCGCGTTCAAGCCCCCGGCCGAGCTGGCCGGGCTGCACCCCACCTGGATCCCCGAGGACCCCACCCTCGCCAACTTCCGGCAGGCCTTCGACGAGCAGCCGCTGCTGCGGGCCGCCCTCAACTCTCTGCTCACCGCCTCCGCGGCGGCGGTCGTCGCGGTCACCGTGGCCACCCCGATGGCGTACGTGACGGCCCGGCACCGCACCGTCCTGGGCCGCGCGACGACCGGCTGGGTGGTGGTCAGCCAGGCGTTCCCGTTCGTGCTGCTGATCATCCCGCTGTTCCTGGTGCTGAAGAACCTGCGGCTCATCGACTCCCTGCCCGGCCTGGTGCTGGTCTACGTCGTCTGGGCGCTGCCCTTCGCCCTGTGGATGCTCACCGGGTACGTCCGCGCCGTGCCGGCCGAGCTGGAGGAGGCCGCGGCCGTCGACGGCGCCGGGCGGCTGCGCATCCTGGTGTCGGTGACGGCGCCGCTGCTCGCGCCGGGGATCGCGGCGACCGCGCTGTTCGCCTTCGTCACCGCGTGGAACGAGTTCTTCTTCGCCCTCGTCCTGCTGAAGACGCCGGAGCAGCAGACCCTGCCGGTGCTCCTCACCCGCTTCATCGGGGCCGAGGGGGTGGCCGACCTGGGCCCGCTGGCGGCCGCCGCGTTCCTCGCGACGCTGCCGTCCCTGCTCGTCTTCGCACTCATCCAGCGCCGCATCACGGGCGGCGTGCTCGCCGGGGCGGTGAAGGGCTGATGACCCGCACCAGGCTTCTCGTCGCGGCCCTCGCGCTCGCCCTGCTGCTGGCCGGCTGCTCCTCCGGCGGCACCCGCGACGACGGCCGGATCACCCTGCGCTTCCAGTCCCTGGCCTGGCAGCAGGAGTCGGTCGAGGCCACCAAGGAACTGGTCGAGGAGTGGAACGCCGCCCACCCCGACGTCCGGGTGGAGTACGTCCAGGGCAGCTGGGACAGCGTCCACGACCAGCTCCTCACCTCCTTCGAGGGGGGTGAGGCCCCCGACATCGTCCACGACGCCTCCGACGACCTCGCCGACTTCGCCTACGGGGGCCACCTGGCCGACCTCACGGACCTGCTGCCCGAGCGGCTCAGGTCCGACATCCCGCCGCTCGCGTGGCGGTCCGTCACCTTCGGCGACGGCGTCTACGGCGTCCCCTTCCTCCAGGAGCCGCGCGTGCTCATCGCCGGCACCGCCCGGCTGAAGGAGTCCGGAGTCCGCGTCCCGACACCCGGACACCCCTGGAGCTGGGCGGAGTTCCAGCAGGTGACGAAGAAGCTGTCGGGCGACGGCAGATACGGCGTGGCCTGGCCTCTCAAGGAGCCGGTGTCCGCCACGCTCAACCTGTCCCTCTCCGCCGGCGGCCACCTCTTCCACCGGGACGCCGACGGCAAGGTCACCGTGCGGTTCGAGGACGGCGACGAGGTCGTCCCGCGCACGATCCACGAACAGGTGAACACCGACCGCAGCGCCTCACCCACCACCCTCGGCAGCGGCGGCTCCGACACCCTGCCCGGCCTGTTCGCGGGGAAGTACGCGATGGTGCCGCTCGGTTTCTCCTACCGCCAGCAGATCGTCCAGCAGGCGCCCGAGGGCTTCGACTGGCAGGTGCTGCCCGCACCGGCCGGGACCGGCGGGCTCGCCCAGGGCGTCAGCCCGCAGACGCTCTCCGTCGCCGAGGACTGCCCGCACAAGAAGGAGGCCGTCGCCTTCCTGGACTTCCTGCTCCAGCCGCGGAACATGGTCCGCCTCGCGCTCGGCGACTGGATGCTGCCCACGGGCCGCCAGGCCCTCGCCCACCCCGCGCTGCGCACCCCCGAGCACGGCTGGGCCACCGGTACGGCCCTCGCCGCCCACCTGCGCCCGGCCCCCGCCCAGTCCGTACGGGGCTACCCGGAGTGGAAGGACAAGGTCGCCACCCCGGCGCTCCAGGAGTACTACAGCGGCGCGATCGGCCTGGGCGAGCTGCGCGCCCGCCTGGAGGACGACGGCAACCTGGTACTCGCCCGCTACCAGAGGTGACCCCTCCCGGCAGGACCACCGTCACGCGGTGGCGGAAGGTGAGCCTTCTCGGTGGGTCGGCGGTTGCCCGGGGGTGGGAGGTGAGCCTTCCCGGCGGGACCGCCGTCGCCCGGGGGTGGGAGGTCAGCCTTCCCGGTGGGTCGGCGGTTGCCCGGTGGCGGGAGGTGAGCCTTCCCGGCGGAACGACCGTCACATGCCGACGGGGGTGAGCCCTCCGGCGGGACCGCCGCCCTACGGAAGATGAGTCCTCCCGGTGGGACCCCTAGCACCCGGCGGCGCACGCGGGTACGGCCGCCCGGCCGGGATGCCCGGGCCGGTGAGCACGGCCCGGCGCGGGGGAGCGCGTCCGCGGTCCCCCGCGCCGCCGCCCGCGGAGGCCCTCCCCGGGCGACCGTCGGAGCACGCGGCTCGCCTTCCCGGCCGCCCTGCCGGCGCAGGCGCGGGGCGCGGCCGTGCGGACCCCCCCGCGCGCCGTCGGCCGGTTCCGGAAGAGGACTCCCCTCCCTCGCCCGGCCGCCGGCCAATTCGGTTGCACGAGACGTATCGTCTCGTCTACGGTCGGTATATGACCGCTCCCGCGCACATCGCCATGTTCTCCATCGCCGCCCACGGGCACGTGAACCCCAGCCTCGAGGTGATCCGCGAGCTCGTGGCGCGCGGTCACCGGGTGACCTACGCGATCCCGCCGCTCTTCGCGGAGAAGGTCGCCGGGACGGGCGCCGAACCCAGACTGTGGAACTCCACCCTGCCCGGCCCCGACGACGACCCCGAGGCCTGGGGCACCACCCTCCTCGACAACGTGGAGCCGTTCCTCGCGGACGCGATCCAGGCGCTCCCGCAGCTCATCGAGGCCTACGAGGGCGACACCCCCGACCTCGTGCTGCACGACATCACCTCCTACCCGGCCCGCGTGCTCGCCCACCGCTGGGGCGTGCCCGCCGTCTCCCTCTCACCGAACCTGGTCGCGTGGGACGGCTACGAGAAGGAGGTCGCCGAGCCGATGTGGGAGGAGCCGAACAGGACCGAACGCGGCAAGGCGTACCAGGCCCGCTTCCGGGCCTGGCTGGAGGAGAACGGGATCACCACGAGCCCGGAGGACTTCGGGGGCCGCCCCGCCCGCTCCCTCGTCCTGATCCCGAAGGCCCTCCAGCCGAACGCCGACCGGGTCGACGAGACGGTGTACTCCTTCGTCGGCGCCTGCCAGGGCGACCGCGGCGCCGAGGGGGACTGGCAGCGGCCCGCCGGCGCCGAGAAGGTCGTCCTGGTGTCGCTCGGGTCGTCCTTCACCAAGCAGCCGGCCTTCTACCGGCGGTGCGTCGAGGCGTTCGGCGGACTGACCGGCTGGCACCTGGTGCTCCAGGTCGGCAAGCACGTCGACCCCGCCGAGCTCGGCGACCTGCCGCCCGACGTCGAGGTGCGCTCCTGGGTGCCGCAGCTCGCGATCCTCAGGCAGGCCGACCTGTTCGTCACCCACGCCGGGGCGGGCGGCAGCCAGGAGGGTCTGGCCACGGCCACCCCGATGATCGCCGTACCGCAGGCGGTGGACCAGTTCGGCAACGCCGACATGCTCCAGGCGCTCGGGGTGGCCCGGCACCTGCCCACCGAGGAGGCCACCGCCGAGGCGCTGCGCACCGCCGCCCTCGCCCTGGTCGACGACCCGGAGGTCGCCCGCCGCCTGAAGAGCGTCCAGGCGGAGATGGCGGATGAGGGCGGCACCCGCAGGGCCGCCGACCTGATCGAGGCCGAACTCCCCGCACGGGGCTGACGCGAGGGAAGGGCCCGGCGGTGGCAGCCGCCGGGCCCTTCCCTGTCCGTGCCGGTCAGACCGGCACCTTCTCGCCCTCGTCGTCCTTCGCCCGCGGCGACGCCGCGACCGCCTCCGGCGCCTCGTCGTGCGTCAGGTCGGGCAGCCGGTGCAGCCACTTCGGGAAGTACCAGTTGCGCTCGCCGAGCAGCGACATCACCGCCGGGAGCAGCACGCCCCGGATGACCGTCGCGTCGATCAGCACCGCCGCCGCCAGGCCCACGCCCATCTGCTTCATGGACTGCATGGACAGCGTCCCGAAGATCGCGAAGACGGCCACCATGATGACGGCGGCGCTGGTGACCACACCGGCCGTGGTGACCACCCCGTGCCGGATCGCGTCCCGCGTCTCAAGACCCCGCGCCCGCGCCTCCCGGATCCGGGAGACCACGAACACGTGGTAGTCCATCGACAGGCCGAAGAGGATCACGAAGAGGAACAGCGGCAGCCAGGTGATGATGGCGCCCACGCCCTCCGCGCCCACCAGGGACGCGCCCCAGCCGTGCTGGAAGACCGCCACGAGGATGCCGTACGCGGCGCCCACCGACAGCAGGTTCAGCACGATCGAGGTGATCGCGACCGTCAGCGAGCGGAACGACAGCAGCATCAGCACGAAGGCGAACACCACCACGAACGCGAACACCGGGACCACCGAGCCGACCAGCTGGTCGTTGAAGTCCTTGTTGCCCGCCACCTGACCGGTGACCGGCGCCTCGACCCCGTCGACCTTGCCCAGCGTCGCCGGCCGCACCTCGTCGCGCAGCTTCTCCAGACTCGCGCCCGCCGCGTCCTGGTCGGAGCCGCCGACCAGCGGCACGTACACCAGGGCCAGGTTCTGCTGGTCGTGCAGCCTGATCTCCACCGGGCCGCGCGAGGCGCCCGAACTGACCGCCTGCGCACGGAAGTCGGCGAGCGCCGCCTTCACCTCGGGCGCGTTGATGTCGTCGGCCTTGACGACCACCTCGGCCGGCTCGGAACCGCCCGGGAACGCCTCATTGACCTGGTTGTACGTCTGCACGATCGGCAGCGAGTCGCCGAACTCCTGGTCCAGCGTCAGGTTCTCGGTCTTCATGCCGAGCGCGGGCGCGGCCACCGCGAGCAGCGCACCGGCCGCCACGACCACCGAGAGCACCGGACGGGCCAGCACCCCCTTCAGCACGGCCGACCAGAACCGGCTGTCGTTGCCGGCGCCGCTGCGACGCCGGCGCAGGAACGGCAGCCTGCCCTTCTCGACCCGCTCGCCCAGCAGCGACAGCAGCGCGGGCAGCACGGTGACGGAGCCGACCATGGCGACCGCGACCACCATCAGCGAGGCCAGACCCATCGCCTCGAACTCGGCGATGCCGGTGAACAGCATGCCCGCCATGGCCACGCACACGGTGACGCCGGAGACGACGATCGCCCGGCCGCTGGTCGCGGCGGCGATCCGCAACGCCGTCTGCGCGTCCCGGCCGGCCGCCCGCTCCTCCCGCTCACGCCGCAGGTAGAACAGGCAGTAGTCGACACCGACGGCGAGACCCACGAGCAGCATGACCGAGTTGGCGGTGTCACTCATCGGCTGGAGGTGGCTCACCAGTCCCATCAGTCCCATGGTCGCCACGATCGCGGTGATCGCCAGCGCCACCGGAAGCAGCGCCGCCACCAGCGCGCCGAACGCGATCAGCAGGATGCCCAGGGCCACCGGCACCGCGGAGTACTCGGCCTTCTTGAAGTCGTCGCCGAACGCGTCGTCGAACGTCTTCATCATGCTGGCGCCGCCGATCTCCTCGATCCGCAGCGACCCGTGGTCCTTCTGGACGTCCGCCACCGCCTCCAGCACCGGCTCGATCCGCTCACCGGCCGTCCGCGGGTCCCCGCGCACGTCGAACTGGACCAGCGCGCTGCGCCCGTCCTTCGAGACCGTGCCGCTGTCGTACGGCGAGGTGACGTCCGTGACCTCGCCGGTCCGCTCCACGGCCGTCATCACCGCGGCGACCGCAGACCGGAACTCCGCGTCCGTGGACGTGGGACCGTCGTCCTTCGCCTGGACGAGCACGGTCTCCGAGGCCGGCTCCTCGATCCCGGCCTCCTCGATGATGCGGGCCGCGGTGCTGGTCTCCCCCTTGAGCTGTTCGCTGTCCTCGACGTCGACCCGGCCCGCCGCCGAGCCGAGCCCCATCGCCAGCACCACGAACAGCACCCAGATGCCGACGGCCGCCCAGCGGTGCCGCGCGCTCCAGCCGCCGGCCCGGGCGGCGAGCCCCCGTACCCGCGCGTCTCCGTTCCCCATGACGGGTTCGCTCCCTCGAATGCGGCAGCGACCCCCTGCCGCCACCTGACGTTTCGACGGTAGGGGCGGCGTGAGGGCGTCTCGTCGTGCTGCCCGGTGAAGCCGGCGGGCCCCGGCTCATCCCGACGGTGCGTCCGGCCTCCCCACTGGGGAGGACCGTGGCCCCCTACACATGTCCGGGACACCGGCACGGTGGATCAGGGGCGGGGGCGGAGCGACAGGGACCGGTCCCGGCCATTCCGCAACCTTGTTGAATAAGTCACAGCAGTGTGTTCAGGTTGCTCCGGAAGCCGCCCGTCGGTCAGAGTTGCGAGGCCCGCCACGCGCGGGGCACGGCCGTCGTGCCCACCCCCACGGGGCACGACGGCCGCTCTACAGTCGGGGCATGGCGAAGAGATACGCGGCGCTGCTGCGCGGCATCAACGTGGGCGGCGGCAGGAAAGTCCCGATGGCCGAGCTGCGCGCACTCCTGGAGAGCCTCGGCCACGAGGACGTACGCACCCACCTGCAGAGCGGTCAGGCCGCTTTCACGGCCGGGCACGGCGACGAGGAGTCGCTGGCGGCCGAGATGTCCGGGGCGCTCGCCCGGCACTTCGGCTTCGACGTGGACGTGATCGTCCGCGACCACGCCTATCTGAAGGGTGTGGTCGACGCCTGCCCCTTCCCGGCCGCCGGCCTGGAGCCGAAGCAGCTCCACGTCACCTACTTCTCCGCACCGGTCACCGAGGACCGGTTCGCGGAGATCGACCGCGAGACCTACCTCCCGGAGGAGTTCCGGCTCGGCGACCGCGCCCTCTACCTGTACGCCCCCGACGGCCTCGGCCGCTCCAAGCTCGCCGAGTTCCTGTCCAGGCCCCGCATCACCAAGGGCGTCGTCGCCACGAGCCGCAACTGGAACACCGTGGTCAAGCTGGTGGAGCTGACCGGGGCCTGAGCGGGCCGGCTCACGCGCCCAGCGCCGTCAGCACCGGCGTCCGCGCCGCGTCGTAGCGCTCCACGAGCACCTGGGCCACCTCCGGCGCCGGGCCCAGCACGTCCGCCAGGACGTCGGCCCCGGCCGCGCCCCGGGCGATCCGGTCGGGCAGCCGCCCCGGCGCCAGGACGTACGGGGCGACGGCCACGCGGGCACAGCCGAGCTCCCGCAGCTCCCGCACCGCGTCCTCGGTGCGCGGAAGGGAAGCGGAGGCGAACGCAGGCCGCACGGCGCACCAACCGGTGTGCCGCCACTCCCGCGCGACGTCTGCGATCACTGCGATCGCCTCCGGGTCGGAGGACCCCGCCGAGGCCAGCACGACCCCGGTCGAGGACTTGTCGGCGGGCGTCAGGCCCGCCTCGTACAGCCGCCGCTCCAGCGCCGCCAGCAGCAGCGGGGACGGGCCCAGCACCTCGGCCTGGCGGATCCGCAGCCGCGGCGGGGCCTCGGCCAGCACCGCGGGGATGTCCGCCTTGGCGTGGAACGCCCGGGTCAGCAGCAGCGGCAGCGCGACCACGTCCCGCACGTCCTCCGCGTCGAGGGACTCCAGCACACCGTTCACGGACGGCACGTTGAAGTCCAGGAAGCCGGTCTCCACCCGCAGCCCGGGCCGCAGCGCGCGCACGCGGCGCACCAGTTCGTGCACGGTCGCGGCGTGCCGCGGGTCACGGCTCCCGTGGGCGACGACGAGGAGGACGGGACGACGCATGGCGGGCACCTCAGCTCTTCACCAGGAGTCCGCGGGTGCGCAGGACGCGGCGTTCGAGGGGGCTGAAGATCAGCAGGTCGATGGCGATGCCGACGGTGAGGATGAGGAGGATGGCTTCGAAGACCATGGCCATGTCGCTGGCGTTGCGGCCGTTCTCCAGGAGTTGTCCGAGGCCGACGCCGAGGTCGGGGAAGGATGCGATGATTTCGGCGGCCATGAGGGAGCGCCAGGAGAAGGCCCAGCCTTGTTTGAGGCCGGCGACGTAGCCGGGGAGGGCGGCGGGCAGGGTGATGTGCCAGGTGCCTTTGATGCCGGTGGCGCCGAGGGTGCGTCCGGCGCGCTGGAAGAGGGGCGGGACCTGGTCGACGCCGGAGAGCAGTCCGTTGGCGATGGAAGGGACCGCGCCGAGGAGGATGACGGCGTACATCATCTGGTTGTTCAGGCCGAGCCAGATGACGGCGGGCGGGACCCAGGCGACCGACGGCAGGGACTGCAGCCCGGACAGGATCGGCCCGATCGCGGCGCGGATCAGTCTGACGCGGGCGAGGAGGAGGCCGAGGGGGGTGGCGATGAGCAGGGCGAGGCAGAAGCCGAGCAGGCCGCGGGAGACGGACGTCCAGATGTAGCCGAGGAGTTCACCCTGCAGCCAGGCCTTCTCCAGGACGTGCCAGACGTCGGCGGGCGCGGGCAGCTTGGTGGGGTCGTCGACGACCTTGAAGGTGATCAGCGACTGCCACACGGCCAGCACGAGCGCGACGGCGACGACCGGAGGGAGGATCTTCTGGGTGAACGTCTCACGGAACGGCTTGCGGCTGGTCTGCACGGTCTCCAGCGCGTCCAGCCCGGCTTCGAGCCCGGCCAGGTCGCCGGCGCCGTCCTTGGCCGTGGCGGGGGTGGTGTCAGTGCTGGCCATGGCGGCGGATCTCCCCACGGAGTTGCTCGGTGATCTCGACGGACAGTTCCGCGACGGCGGTGTCCTCGATGCGGCGCGGGTGCGGGATGTCCACGGTCCACTGGTGGGCGACGCGACCGGGACGGGAGGACAGCAGTACGACGCGCTGGGCGAGGCGGACGGCCTCGCGGACGTTGTGGGTGACGAACAGGACCGACAGGCCGGTCTCGCGCCAGATGCGGGTGAGTTCGTCGTGCAGGACGTCGCGGGTGATGGCGTCGAGCGCGGCGAAGGGTTCGTCCATCAGCAGCAGCCGGCTCTCCTGCGCGAGTGCGCGGGCGAGGGCGACGCGCTGGCGCATGCCGCCGGACAGTTCGTGCACCCGCTTGCCGTGCGCGCCCCCCAGCCGGACCAGTTCCAGCAGTTCCTCGGCGCGGTCGCGGCGTTCGTTCTTCGGCGTGCCGCGGAGTTTGAGGGCGAGTTCGATGTTCTTGCCGGCGGTGAGCCAGGGGAAGAGGGCGTGCTCCTGGAACATCAGGGCGGGGCGGCCGTCGGTGGTGATGGCGCCCTGGGTGGGCTTGTCGAGGCCGGCGACCAGGTTGAGGAGGGTGGACTTGCCGCAGCCGGAGGCACCGAGGAGGGTGACGAACTCGCCGGGGGCGACGTCGAGGCTGATGTCGTCCAGCACGAGCTGCTGCCCGGCGGGGCCGCCCGCGAACGACTTCGAGACGTGCTCGATGCGGGCCGCGTGCGTCGCCGACTGCGTGTCGTCGGCGGCCTTGGCGAGGGTCGTGGCCATGGTCGTCACCTCCTGGGTGCGTGCGTGATCCGGGGCTGGGCGGTGCCGAGTCCGGCGTCGTCGACGGGTGGCCGGCCGGCCGCCTCCAGGACCTTGCCGAGCACAGAGAGGTCGTAGATCCCCTTCAGGTCCGGCTGTTCCAGCAGGCCCGCCTCCACGGCGTGGCCCGCCTGCGTTCTGAGGGTCTCGGCCAGCGGGTCGTCGAGGAACGTGATCGACTCCCAGGCCGGGTCGAGCACGTCGGCGGGCAGCGGCTTGCCGGTGTCGGCGGCCAGCTGCTCGTTGGCGGCGGCCTTCGCCTCGTCCGGATGCGCGTTGATCCACCGGTTGGTCCCGACCGACGCCCTCAGCACCGCCTCCACGGCCTTCGGGTGCTTCTCCAGGAACTCCTGGCGGACGACGATGTTCGTGATCACGAACTTCTTGTCCGGCCACAGCGAGGCCTCGTCCAGCAGGACCTTGCCGCCCTGGGCGACCAGCCGGGAGGCGGTCGGCTCCGGCACCCAGGCGCCGTCGACCGACCCGGACCTGAAGGCGTCGGGGGTGACCTTGTTGTCGCTGCGGACGACGGTGACGTCGCCCTTGCCGCTCTGCGGGTCGACCTTCCAGCCCTGCCGGGCCGCCCAGTTGAGGAAGGCGACGTCCTGGGTGTTGCCGAGCTGCGGGGTCGCGATCCGCTTGCCCTCGACATCCTTCAGCGACGTCACCTTGTCCGGGTTCACCACCAGCTTCACCCCGCCGGACGCCGAACCGCCCACGATCCGCAGGTTCTTGCCGTCCGCCTTGGTCCAGCCGTTGATCGCGGGGGAGGGGCCGATGAAACCGATGTCCAGGGAACCGGAGTTGAGCGCCTCGATCTCCGACGGGCCCGCGTTGAACACCGCGTACTTCGCCTCGGTTCCGCCGAGTTCCTTCTGGAAAAGGCCCTTGCGGGCGCCGACCAGCGCGGTGCCGTGCGTGAGATTGCCGAAGTAGCCGATCCTGACCGAGTCGAGACCGTCGGTCTTCTCCGCCCCCGCGGTCACCCGGACCGTGTCGTCGTCCTTCGCCTGCGATCCGTAACCGCAGGCGGCCAGGGCCAGCAACGGCAGCGCGGCCGTCACCGCGAAGGCGCGGCGCAGGGCGGTCGTGGCAGGCAAGGGGACGTTCCTCTCGGTGGCGGCCCGGCGGTCACGCGTCGGTCGGTGCGCGGCCGGGTCGTCGGCGGGTCGGTGTCGGCGAGGGCGGGACGAAGAAGGGCCGAGGTCAGCGGGTGGTCAGAAGTCCCACCCGTCGTCGTCCCCGTCCGTGACGGGTTCGGGGGTGGCGAAGGACTCGCCGACCATGCCCGCGGTGAGCGTCGTTCCGTCGTTCGGGTCGATGAGGATGAACGATCCGGTGCGGCGGGAGTCGGCGTAGGTGTCGGCGGGCAGGGGTTCGGCGGTGCGGATGACGACGCGGCCGATGTCGTTGGCGGTGAGCCGGCCCGGGTGCGGGTGCAGGGACAGGTCGTCCAGGGTGAGCCGGGACGGGATGTCCTTCACGATCGCCTTCACCGTCCGGGTGCCGTGCTTGATCAGCACCCGGTGGCCCACCGTCAGTGGCTCGTCGGCGACGTGGCAGACGGTCGCTTCGAGGTCCTGGGTGGTGTCGGGGGCGTCCTGGGCGGGGACGATCAGGTCGCCGCGGGAGATGTCGATGTCGTCGGCGAGCAGCAGGGTCACCGACTGCGGCGTCCAGGCCACGTCGACGGGCTTGCCGAGCAGGTCGATGCCGGTGATGGTGGTCGACCGCCCCGAGGGCAGCACGGTGATCTCGTCGCCGACGCGGAAGGTGCCGGCGGCGATCTGCCCGGCGTAGCCGCGGTAGTCGGGGAGCTCGGGGCTCTGCGGCCGGATCACGAACTGCACGGGCAGCCGGGCGTGGCAGCGGGTCAGGTCGTGACTGACCGGCACCGTCTCCAGGTGCTCCAGGACGGTGGGCCCGCCGTACCAGTCCATGTGCGCGGACGGCTCGACCACGTTGTCGCCGACGAGCGCCGAGATCGGTATCGCCGTGACCTCGGGGACACCCAGCTCCGTGGCGTAGGCGGTGAACTCCTCGGCGATCGAGGCGAAGACGGGCTCCTGGTAGTCGACCAGGTCCATCTTGTTCACCGCGAGGACGACGTGCGGGACGCGCAGCAGCGCGGCGATCGCGGCGTGGCGGCGGGTCTGTTCGACCACACCGTTGCGCGCGTCGACGAGGATCACCGTCAGCTCGGCCGTCGACGCACCGGTGACCATGTTCCGTGTGTACTGCACATGCCCCGGGGTGTCGGCGAGGATGAACCGCCGCCTGGTCGTGGCGAAGTACCGGTAGGCCACGTCGATCGTGATGCCCTGCTCCCGCTCCGCCCGCAGACCGTCGGTCAGCAGCGCGAGGTCGGGAGCGTCCTGGCCGCGGCTGGCGGAGACGCGCTCGACGGCCTCCAGCTGGTCGGTGAGCACGGACTTGGAGTCGTGCAGCAGTCGGCCCACCAGGGTGGACTTGCCGTCGTCGACGGAGCCGGCGGTGGCGAACCGCAGCAGGGTGGTGGCCGAGAGTTCCTCGGTCGTGACGGTGCTCATGCTTAGAAGTACCCCTCGCGCTTGCGGTCTTCCATCGCGGCCTCGGACATCTTGTCGTCGGCGCGGGTGGCACCGCGTTCGGTGAGCCGGGACGCGGCGATCTCCGTGATCACCTTCTCGATGGTGTCGGCGTCGGAGTCGACCGCGCCGGTGCAGGACATGTCGCCGACGGTGCGGTAGCGCACCAGGCGCTTCTCCACCGCCTCGTCGTCCTTGGGGCCGCCCCACTCGCCGGCGGTCAGCCACATCCCGCCGCGCTTGAACACCTCGCGCTCGTGCGCGTAGTAGATCTCGGGCAGGTCGATGTTCTCGCGGGCGATGTACTGCCACACGTCCAGCTCGGTCCAGTTCGACAGCGGGAACACCCGCACATGCTCACCGGGCGCGTGCCGGCCGTTGTACAGGTTCCACAGCTCGGGGCGCTGACGGCGCGGGTCCCACTGGGAGAACTCGTCGCGCAGCGAGAACACCCGTTCCTTGGCGCGGGCCTTCTCCTCGTCCCGCCGTCCGCCGCCGAACACCGCGTCGAAGCCCTCCTCACGGATCTTCTCCGTGAGCGGCAGCGTCTGCAGCGGGTTGCGGGTGCCGTCCGGGCGCTCCTTGAGCACACCGCGGTCGATGTAGTCCTGCACCGATGCGACGTGCAGCCGCAGCCCGTGGGCCGCGACGGTGCGGTCGCGGTAGTCGAGGACCTCGGGGAAGTTGTGCCCGGTGTCGACGTGCAGCAGCGTGAACGGCACCGGCGCGGGCGCGAACGCCTTCAGCGCCAGGTGCAGCATGACGATGGAGTCCTTGCCGCCGGAGAACAGGATCACCGGCTTCTCGAACTCACCCGCCACCTCACGGAAGATGTGCACGGCCTCCGACTCGAGGGCGTCCAGGTGGGAGAGGGCGTACGGGCTGTCCGTACCCTCCTCGACGGTGGCGACGGTCGTCGTCATGCCAGTCCCCTTTCGCTGAGCACGGCGTGAACGGCCGCCGCGGACTCCTGCACGGTCTGGTGCTGCGACTCGATGCGCAGATCGGGCTTCTCGGGCTCCTCGTACGGGTCGTCGACGCCGGTGAGCCCGGTCAGCTCACCCGCCGCCTGCTTGGCGTACAGGCCCTTCACGTCCCGCACGGAGCACACCTCCACCGGCGTCGCCACGTGCACCTCCACGTACGGCGTGCCGTTCGTCTCGTGGCGGCTCCGGACGGCCTCGCGGCTGTCGGCGTACGGGGCGATCACCGGGACGAGTGCGATGACGCCGTTGCGCGCGAGCAGTTCGGCGACGAAGCCGATCCGCTGCACGTTGGTGTGCCGGTCCTCGCGGCTGAAGCCGAGGCCCGCCGAGAGGAACTCGCGGATCTCGTCGCCGTCGAGCACCTCGGCCGGCCGGCCCTGTTCGCGCAGCCGGGCGGCGAGTTCGTGCGCGATGGTGGTCTTGCCCGCACTCGGCAGACCCGTGAGCCAGACGGTGGCTCCGGTCGTCACGTGGTTCTCCTGGTTCGTCGAAGGCGCGGTCATGGCGGTCAGCCGTGCAGTCCGCACTCGGTCTTGGCGCGGCCCGCCCAGCGGCCGGCGCGGGCGTCCTCGCCCTCCAGCACACGGCGGGTGCAGGGGGCGCACCCCACGGAGGCGTAACCGTCCTGAAGCAGCGGGTTGGTGAGGACGCCGTGCTCGGCGACGTAGGCGTCCACGTCGTCCTGGGTCCACCGGGCGATGGGGGAGATCTTCACCTTCCGCCGCTTCTCGTCCCAGCCGACCACCGGGGTGTTCGCCCGGGTCGGGGACTCGTCGCGGCGCAGGCCGGTCGCCCAGGCCAGGTAGTCCTTCAGGCCCTCCTCCAGCGGCCGCACCTTGCGCAGCTTGCAGCACAGGTCCGGGTCGCGGTCGTGGAGCTTCGGACCGTACTCGGCGTCCTGCTCGGCGACCGTCTGCCGGGGGGTGAGCGTGATGACGTTGACGTCCATCACGGCCTCCACGGCGTCCCGGGTGCCGATGGTCTCGGGGAATTGGTAGCCGGTGTCGAGGAACACCACGTCCACCCCGGGCATCGCCCGGGAGGCGAGGTGGGCGACCACCGCGTCCTCCATGGACGAGGTCACGCAGAAGCGCTTGCCGAACGTGTCGGCCGCCCACCGGAGGATCTCCAGCGCGGTCGCGTCCTCCAGGTCCCGGCCCGCCTGCCCGGCCAGTTCCCGCAACTCGACGGTGCCGTGCTCGTCCGATACGGCCGTCATGTCGGCTCCCCTCCCGTGTCGGATCGGTCGAGCCCCCGGGACAGCAGCCCGAGGAACTTCAGCCGGAAGGCCCGGTTGCACGCCGCGCACTCCCAGGCGCCGTGCCCTTCCTCGTTGGGGCGCAGGTCCTCGTCACCGCAGTAGGGGCAGTGGAACGGCGCCGCGCGCTCGCTCATGACAGGGCCTCCTCGGAGGCCCGGGTCACCCAGGCGGCGAACCGCTCGCCGTCCGCGCGCTCCGCCTGGAAACGCCCCAGCACCCGCTCCACGTAGTCCGGCAGCTCGTCCGCGGTGACCTTCAGGCCGCGCACCTTGCGGCCGAAGCCGGCCTCCAGACCCAGGGCGCCGCCCAGGTGCACCTGGTAGCCCTCGACCTGCTCGCCCTCGTCGTTCAGGACCAGCTGCCCCTTGAGACCGATGTCCGCCACCTGGATGCGCGCGCAGGCGTTCGGGCAGCCGTTGAGGTTGATGGTGATCGGCTCCTCGAAGTCCGGCATGCGGCGCTCCAGTTCGTCGATCAGCGAGGCGCCGCGCGCCTTGGTCTCGACGATGGCGAGCTTGCAGAACTCGATGCCGGTGCAGGCCATGGTGCCGCGCCGGAACGGCGAGGGGCGGGCGCTGAGGTCCAGCGCCTCCAGGGACTCCACCAGGGAGTCGACCTGGGACTCCTCGACGTCGAGGATGATCATCTTCTGTTCGACCGTGGTCCGCACCCGGCCCGAACCGTGCGCCTCCGCGACGTCCGCGATCTTGGTGAGGGTGGTGCCGTCGACACGGCCGACGCGCGGCGCGAAGCCGACGTAGAAGCGGCCGTCCTTCTGGCGGTGCACCCCGATGTGGTCGCGCCACAGCTGCGAGGGCTGCTCGGGAGCGGGCCCGTCGGTCAGCTCGCGCTTCAGGTACTCGTCCTCAAGGACCTGCCGGAACTTCTCCGCGCCCCAGTCGGCGACCAGGAACTTCAGCCGGGCGCGGTTGCGCAGCCGGCGGTAGCCGTAGTCGCGGAAGATGGACAGGACGCCCTCGTAGACGTCCGGCACGTCCTCGATCGGCACCCAGGCGCCCAGCCGCACCCCTAGCTTGGGGTTGGTGGACAGGCCGCCGCCGACCCACAGGTCGAAGCCGGGCCCGTGCTCGGGGTGGCGGACACCGACGAACGCCACGTCGTTGATCTCGTGCACCACGTCGAGCACCGGCGAGCCGGAGATGGCCGTCTTGAACTTGCGCGGAAGGTTCGAGTACGCCTTGTTGCCCAGGACGCGGCGCTTCATCTCCTCCAGCGCCGGGGTGCCGTCGATGATCTCGTCCTCGGCGATGCCCGCGACGGGGGAGCCGATCATCACCCGGGGCGTGTCGCCGCAGGCGGTGACGGTGGACAGGCCGACGCCCTCCAGCCGCTCCCAGATCGCGGGCACGTCCTCGATGCGGATCCAGTGGTACTGGACGTTCTGCCGGTCGGTCAGGTCGGCCGTGCCGCGCGCGAACTCCTGCGAGATCTCACCGACCACCCGCAGCTGGCGGGTGGTCAGGGCGCCGCCGTCGATGCGCACCCGCAGCATGAAGTACTTGTCGTCCAGCTCCTCCGGCTCCAGGATCGCGGTCTTGCCGCCGTCGATCCCCGGCTTGCGCTGGGTGTACAGGCCCCACCACCGCATCCGGCCGCGCAGGTCGTTGGGGTCGATCGAGTCGAAGCCCCGCTTGGAGTAGATCGTCTCAATGCGTGTCCGCACATTGAGACCGTCGTCGTCCTTCTTGAACTGCTCGTTGCCGTTGAGGGGGGTGAGGTGCCCCACGGCCCACTGTCCCTCACCGCGGTGACGGCTCACCTTGCGGCGGGGGTTCGCGGCGCCAGGCTTCTGCGCGGCGGCAGGCTTCTGCGGGGTGGCGGCCATGGTTGATACGTCCTTCGGGACAGCGGTGGATGGTCTCTCGGCGCGCGGCGCCGTACCGGGAAGCGGCTCTGACCTGCGCCTACGGGCGGGCGGGCAGAAGAGTGCGCGTCCTTGCGCAGATGAAGCGGGGAGAGGGGTGTCGGGCGCTGCTGGGTGCTCTCAGCGCGCCGGACAGATGGCGCTGGACATGCGGCCGAGGTCGACGTGCCGCCGACTCACCAAGGCGGTTCCAGTTCCAGGCATGACGGAAGCCTGGCACGGCGCTCTGGAGGCAGTCCACCGTCTTCCGAAATGTGGACACCCTTGTCTCGTAGGGCGAGACAAGGGTGTCCTTGGTCACAAGCGTGGCGCGAGGTCTTGCCGGAGTCCGTCAGGCGGAGTAGGCGCCCGGCCAGGGGCCCGGCGTGGCCGCCTCCGGCTCCTCCTCGACCTTGGTGTCGAACAGCCGGAAACCCCGACGCCGATAGTTGTCCATGGCGTGCTCGCCGTCCTTGCTGCACGTGTGCAGCCACACCCGGGCGGTCGGCTTCAGCCCCGGCCACCGGTCGGCCAGGTCCCAGGCGCGCGCCACGCCGTACGACAGCAGGTGCCCGCCGATGCGGCGGCCCCGGAAGGCCGGCAGCAGTCCGAAATAGAGGATTTCCACGGCCCCCTCCTGCTGCGCCTCCAGCTCCACGTACCCGGCCGGCGTGCCGCGGTCGTAGGCCACCCACGTCTCCACACCCGGCCGGTCCAGGTGCTCCCGCCACCGCGCGTACGGCCAGCCCAGCCGGTCGGTCCAGCGGATGTCGCCGCCCACCGAGGCGTAGAGGAACCGGCTGAACTCGGGGGAGGGCACCTCGGAGCGGACCACCCGTACGTCCCCCTCGGGCACGGCGGCCGGACGGAGATCGGTGGGCGCGGTCTGCTCCAGGGACCAGGTGGTCACGGAGATGGTCGTCATGGCCGAAAGACAACCATCCGGCACACGCCCGTGTCGAACGCCTGGCCAGGCCTCGGACACCCCGGCCCGCTACCGCTACCGCTACCGCTACCGCTCCAGCGACCGCTCGACCGACGCCAGCGGCAGCGCGAACAGCATCCGCCCCGACTGCGACCACACGTCACCGGTCGCCTGCCAGTACGACAGGGACGTCGCGGGACCGCTCCAGCAGCGGTACGTCTCGTCCGCGCCGCAGCGCACCGGACGCGCGCCCTCGAGGTCCTGCCGCCACAGCGTGGAGCGCTCGTCCGGCGCCCCGGTGGTGCGGCTCACGTACCAGTCCGACCCGTGCGCCAGCACACCGGTCACATGGGTCAGCTCGGTCTCGTACACCGCGACCGGCTCCGCCTCCAGCGGCCCGGCCCGCTCCGGCCGGGTGCCGAACGCGTACCGCCACAGCAGGGTCGGCCCCTCGTCGTCCGGGGGTGTCGCCTCGTGCACCACCAGGCTGTCCGGCGCGGTGCTGCGGTCCAGGGCGATGCCGCCGGGACGCGGCGCGTCGGTGCCGGCCGTCCCGTAGGACGCGACCGCCGGGAGCACGTACCGGGCGCCCGCCGCCGACCAGCCGCCGGGCACCCGCCCGACGGAGGTGCCGTCCACCGTGGCCCGCTGCACCCGGTCCAGGTCGTACACGTAGAGCGCGCTGCCCTCGCCCCGGCCCGCGGTGACGAGCAGCTTGTCCTGGTACCAGACCATGCCGGACACGTCGGAGCCCAGGCCGCGGTAGTCCCGGCCGCCGTCCACCGGGACGGCGAGCAGCGCCCAGGTGTAGCGCGGCGCCCGGTCGTCGTCGGCGGCCACGAAGGCGACCCGCGCGAGCCCTTGTTCGGCGGGCGTCCCCGTGCTGCGGGTCCATCCGGACAGCACCACCCGGTGCGCGCCCCAGCGGCCGTCCTCGTCCGCGTCCCCCGAGGTGGTGACCGCGCCGGCCCGCCAGCCGTCGGTGTCCCGGTCCGGCCAGCAGTACGCCCGGGTCGCGGCCGGCTCGACGGGCAGCGCCCGCCGGTCGTCGTCCGTACAGTCCCCGGCGTCACTCAGCGCGCCGTCGGAGTCGGCGAGCACGGCGCCCACACCCACGGGCCTGCCCATCGAGGCGGCCAGGCGGTTCAGTTCGGCACCCGGGACGGCGTGCTCGGTCAGCGTGAGCCGGGCGGTGTCGGCTGCCGTCGTCAGCGGCTTCAACGCACCGGGGTCGTCGGCGTCGGTGGCCTGCGAAGTACTGATCATGGTGGCCGCCGCGGTGAGCGCGAGGGCGGTCCCGGCCAGCGCGCCCCGCAGCGCTCTGCCCCTGCGGCGCCGGCGATGTCTGCCGCGATGCTTCATAGCGTCCTCCCGAGCGAGCCAACTGCGTCCGGTGATCCGCGGGTTGACCGTGGAGCAGATGGGACGGCCCGTAACGGGATGCTACGGCAGCCGGCCGCCGGACGACACGAAGACCCTGCAATTTCACGCGGCGACCGCCCGCCGGGCGCCGGTCCGCGTACACCTGTACGCCCTCGACGCACCTGATTCCGGCCAGGAGTCCCGCCCGGGTTCAGTCCGAACCGCGCACCAGCGCAGAGGTGGTGTCGGCCGTCGCCGTATGCGTGTCGGCCGGCGCCGTACCGCTCGTGGCCGCGTGAGCCGTCGCCGTACGGGCGAGGAGGCCGCCGGAGGCGTCCGGGAGGACCACCTCCACCTCGGCGGACTCCGTGAACCGGTAAGGACGGTGCTCCAGCAGCGACCCCAGATACCGTCGGACGCGCGACATCTCCGCACGCACCGTCACCGTACGGGCCGGGTCTCCGAAGACGTCCCGGGCCAGGTCGGCCGCGCTGCGCCCCGCGCGGTGCACCGCCAGCAGGTACAGCAACTCGGCGTGCCGCGGGCTCAGTTCCCGGGTCCACGAGCCCGCGCCGTCGGACACCCGCACCGTGCGGCGGCGCGGCTCGCCCAGGTCGAGCACGATCCGGCTCGCGGCCCGGGGTGCCGGCTCGTCCGCCGCCCGCACCAGCCAGCCCCCGGCGAGCGGTTCGAGCGAGCACCGGCCCAGCGCCGGCAGCCACCGCGGGCCCGCCGACAGCGACTTGGGCAGCGCCAGCCGCTCCGTGTACGGCATCCCGGTCACCGCCGCCGTCCACCCGTGCCGGTCCACCACCAGCGCCCGGCCGTCGATCCGGGCCAGCACCGGCGCCGCCACCGCACGCAGCCGCTCCAGCGACCGTACGTGCATCTCCCGCAGCCGCGCCTCGGCCAGCTTCGCCACCGAGTCCACCCAGGCCAGCGTCGCCGGGTGCATCGTCTCCAGCGGCCCGCTGACGTCCACCACACCGATCAGCCGCCCGTCGCGCGGATCGGTGATCGGCGCGCCCGCGCAGGTCCAGGTGGCGTGCGACCGCACGAAGTGCTCGGAGGCGAAGACCTGCACGGGGCGCCCGGTCACCGCCGGCGTGCCCACCCCGTTGGTGCCGACCACGTCCTCACGCCAGTCCGCACCGAGCTCAAAACCCAGTACGTCCGCCCTGCGCAGCACCGGCGCGCTGCCCTCCCGCCACAGCACCCGGCCCTCGTCGTCGGCCACCACCATGATGTGGTGGGCGACGTCCGCGACCGACAGCAGCCCCTCCCGCAGCACCGGCAGCACGTGCCGCAGCGCCGACGACTCCCGCCGCCTGCGCACCTCGTCCATGGACAGCAGCCCGCTGCGCAGGCCGCGGTCCGGGTCCACCCCGCTGCGCAGCACCCGCTCCCAGGACTGTCCGATCACCGGACGGGGAGCGAGAGGCGCGGGTCGCCCGGACAGCGCGGCGGAACGGACCTCGCTGAGTACCCGCGCCGCGCGCCGGGTGTCGACGGCGGCCAGATGCGTCACGTCCGTCGGCGAGAGCGCCACTGCACCTCCCGGGAGAAAACCTGTGGGACCACATACTGCCGCCTGCCCCCGATGTCGACGCTCAGTACCGGAACGGAAGCAGCAAGTTGCAACCCCCTGCAACTCTGGTGGCACGACCGGTCACTGATTGAAACTTGAGCGACGCCGTCCCGAGCGGCGTGCACGGCTCTTCGGGAGTCCGTTGCGGCGGGGGTGGTGCCGTGTCGGCGCAGCACCACCCCCGCGTCATGCCCGCGGCAGCCGGGCGGTGCGCGGCACGGGGTGCGGTTTGACGCGCGTCGACGGGTGCGCGCGCGTGGTGGCTGGTCGCGCGGTTCCCCGCGCCCCTTGGGCGGTGGGGTCAGGGGCCTCAGGACAGCGGGCGGGCCCGCTCCACGACCGACGCCAGATCCAGCGTGTGCGGCAGCGTCCCGAACGCGCTGCCCGCGTCGCCGCCGAGCCGTCCCGCACAGAACGCGTCCGCCACCTCCGGCGGCGCGTGCCGCACCAGCAGCGACCCCTGCAGCACCAGCGCCAGCCGCTCCGTCAGCCGCCGCGCCCGCCCCTCGACGCCCTCCAGGTCCGCCAGGTCGGTCAGCAGGTCCTTGATCGCCGCGTCCAGCCGGTGGTCCGCCCCGCGCGCCTGCCCGACCTCCCGCAGATAGGCGTCCAGCGTCCCCGGGTCACGGCGCAGTGCCCGCAGCACGTCGAGCGCCTGCACGTTGCCCGCGCCCTCCCAGATCGAGTTCAGCGGCGACTCCCGCACCAGCCGCGGCATCCCCGACTCCTCGACGTAGCCGTTGCCGCCGAGACACTCCGCCGCCTCCACCGCGACCGGCGCGCACCGCTTGGTCACCCAGTACTTCGCCGCCGGCACCGCGATCCGCAGCAGCGCCCGCTCCTGCTCACCGCCGTCGTCGTACGCCGCCGCCAGCCGCAGCGCCAGCGTCGTCGCCGCCTCCGACTCCAGCGCCAGATCGGCCAGCACGTTGCGCATCAGCGGCTTGTCGGCGAGCTTCCCGCCGAACGCCTCGCGGTACGCGCAGTGGTGCACCGCCTGCGCCACGGCCTGCCGCATCAGCCCCGCCGAGCCGAGCGCGCAGTCCAGGCGGGTCGCCGCGACCATCCCGATGATGGTGCGCACCCCCTGCCCCTCCTCGCCGACCCGGCGCGCCCACGTCCCGTCGAACTCGACCTCGGCGGAGGCGTTGGAGCGGTTGCCCAGCTTGTCCTTGAGCCGCTGGAGGAGGAACACGTTGCGGCTGCCGTCCGCCAGCACCCGGGGCACCAGGAAGCAGGTCAGCCCGCCGGGCGCCTGCGCCAGCACCAGGAAGGCGTCCGACATCGGCGCCGAGCAGAACCACTTGTGGCCGGTCAGCGCGTAGGTGCCGTCCTCGGCCAGCGGCCGCGCGGCCGTCGTGTTCGCCCGTACGTCGCTGCCGCCCTGCTTCTCGGTCATCCCCATCCCGAACAGCGCGCCGGGCTTCTGCCCGGGCGGCCGCAGGGCACGGTCGTAGATCACCGACGTCAGCCGGGGCTCCCACTCGGCGGCGAGCGCCGGGTCCGTGCGCAGCGCGGGCACCGCCGCATGGGTCATCGACAGCGGGCAGCCGTTGCCCGCCTCGACCTGCGTCCACATCAGGAAGGCCGCCGCCCTCCGCACATGCCCGCCGGGCCGCCCCCACGCCGCCGTCAGCCCCGCCGAGACGCCCTTGCCGAGCAGCCGGTGCCAGGCCGGGTGGAAC
Organism: Streptomyces sp. CNH189; assembly: GCF_000527195.1. Lineage (NCBI taxonomy): Bacteria > Bacillati > Actinomycetota > Actinomycetes > Kitasatosporales > Streptomycetaceae > Streptomyces > Streptomyces sp. CNH189. Next base: position 45,544 of record NZ_AZUS01000007.1, on the reverse strand, counting down.
TCGACCTCGTCGATCCGCCGGCCGTAGCGGTCGTGGGTGCGCAGCCGCGGCGGGTTCTCGTTGGCCTGCACCCCCCACTCCTGCACCTGCGCGGACCCTGCCGTATGCCCCAGCGCCGACAGCTCCGCCAGCCCGTCCTCGCGCACCTCGGGCGCCAGGTGCCGCTCGACCGCCTCCACCAGCGCCCGGTCGGAACCGAACACGTCGTACTGGACGAGCGGCGGAGCCTGGTTGGTCACGGTGTGCGTGATGCCTGCCATGGGGCGAACCTACCCCGGGGTCCGCCCCGCCTCACGCGCGGACGGGGCCCGCGGGTGAGGAGGACGGGGCCTGTGGGTGAGTGGGCCCGGGCCCGGCGGATACCTTTGGTTCGTGCAGCCAGCAAGTGAATCCCCAGACGCGCCCTCCGGTCGCCTCCACCGGGCCCGCGCCCTGTACCGGAACGTCTCCAAACGCAGGACGGCCTGGCTGCTGCTCAAGGACACCGTCAATTCGTGCATGGAGTACCGCATCCTGGGCCTGGCGGCCGAGGCGGCGTTCTTCACCCTGCTGTCGGTGCCCCCGCTGCTGCTCAGCCTGATCGGCCTGCTCGGCTACGTCGACGCGTGGACCGGCGCCGACACCATCCAGAGCGTGCAGCGCAACCTCCTCGACGCCTCCCGCACGGTGCTGTCCGACCGGGGCGTGAGGGAGGTCGCGGAGCCGATCCTGCGGGACGTGACCAAGGGCGGCCGCCCGGACGTGATCTCCCTCGGCTTCCTGATCGCCGTGTGGTCGGGCTCCCGCGCGGTGAACGTCTTCATCGAGACCATCACCGTCATGTACGGCCTCGACGGTGTGCGGGGCATCGTCAAGACCCGGCTGCTGGCCTTCCTGCTGTTCATCGTGGCCCTGCTGATCGGCTCGGTGGCGCTGCCACTGATGGTCGCGGGCCCGGACGCGGTCGTGGACGTGGTGCCGTGGTCGACGACGGTCGTCCAGATCCTGTACTGGCCGGTCGTGATCCTGCTGTCCGTGGCGTTCCTGACCACGCTGTACCACGTCTCCGTGCCGGTGCGCTCCCCGTGGATCGAGGACGTGCCCGGCGCGTTGGTCGCCCTCGCCATGTGGGTGCTCGGCAGTTTCCTGCTGCGCATCTACCTGACCAGCACCGTCGAGGGCCCCACCATCTACGGCTCCCTCGCGGCGCCCGTGGCCGTCCTGCTGTGGATCGGTGTGTCCGCGTTCGCCGTGCTGGTCGGCGCGGCCGTCAACGCGGCCATCGACCGGGTCTGGCCGGCCGCCGCCACCGCCGCGGCCCGCGAGGCCAACGAGCGGCAGCGGCAGGCGCAGGTCGCCGAGTACGTCGCCCGCACCAGCGCGTCGGGGGAGGCGGACCCCGACATGCCCTCCGAGTTCCCCGAGCGCTGGTCGCGCTTCCTGCCCCCGGAGGACGTCACGGCCCGCCTGCGGACCCACACCAAGTCCTCCCACCCACGGGGCGGGAACGGCCCGGGGCACGACGACAAGCGCGGGGAGTGAGCCCGCCGGAGGCCGGGGGTCGGGGGCCGGGGCAGGGGGTCCTGTTCACGCCGTCCAGGTCCTGGCCGTCGCGCCCTCCTGTACGAAGCCCGCGGTGGTCCGGGGCTCACGCCGTCCAGATTCCGGCCGCCGCCCCTCCGTACGAAGCCGGCGGCGGTCGTGGGCTCACGCCGTCCAGGTCCCGTCCGCCGCCCCCTCCCGTGCGAAGCCGACGAAGTCCCTCGGCCGCCGGCCCAGCACCTGCCGCACCCCGTCCTCCACGTGCGCGTTGCGCCCGTCGAGCAGCGTCGCGAACACGTCGGTGAGGAACGCGGCCTCCTCGCCCGGCAGCCCGAACCCCTCCAACGCCTCCCGGTAGGCGTCCACCGGCACCGCCCGGTACGTCAGCGGCCGGCCCGTGGCCGCCGCGATCTCCGCCACCGCCTGCGCCCAGGTGAGCAGCCGCGGACCGGTCACGCTCAGCGTCCGCCCCGCGTACCGCTCCCCGTCCGCCAGCGCGGCCACCACCACCTCCGCGATGTCCCGCACGTCGACGAACGGCTCCGCCACCTCACCGGCCGGGAACACCAGCTCCCCGCGCCGCAGCTCCTCCGCCAGCGGCCCCTCACTGAAGTTCTGCGCGAACCAGGCGGCCCGCACGACCGTCCAGTCCGCGCCGGACGCCCGCAGCGCCTCCTCGGTCGCGAGCGCCTGGTCCTCGCCGCGCGCCGACAGCAGCACCAGCCGTCGCACACCCAGGCCCAGGGCCACGTCGGCCAGGGCGCCCACGGCCTCGGCGGTGCCGGGCGCGCCCACGTCGGCCGGGTGGACCAGATAGGCCGCGTCCGCCCCGCGCAGGGCGTCCGCCCACGTCGAGCGGTCCTCCCAGTCGAAGCCGGTCGCCCGTGACGCCGGCCGCACCGTCGCTCCGGCCGCCTCCGCGGCCCGCGCCACCCGGCTCCCGGTACGGCCCGAGGCGCCGGTGACGACCAGGGTCATGTCCTTCGTGTCCGTCTTCTCGTCCATGCCGCCGATTCAACTGCCGTGCCGTGCGCGGAACCATCGCCGAACGGCGCGTCCCCATACGCCCGCGTCTACGCTGACGGCATGGACGCGCTCACCGGTCTGCTGGAGGGGCCCCGCGCCCGCGGGGCGTTCATGATCCGGGCGTGCTTCGACCCGCCGTGGGCGGTGCGGGTGGAGGACGGCGCCCCGCTGACGGTGATGCTCCTGGTGCGCGGCGAGGCGTGGCTGCTGCCGGACCAGGGGGAGCGGGTGCTCCTGCGTGCCGGGGACCTCGCCGTCGCCCGCGGCCCCGACCCGTACACCTGCGCCGACCACCCGGACACGGCACCGCAGGCGCTGATCCTGCCCGGCGGCGAGTGCCACTACCCCGACGGGCGGCCCCTCAACGGCGTGATGGACCTCGGGGTGCGCACCTGGGGCGACCGCCCGGACGGGGAGACGGTGCTGCTGATCGGCACCTACCAGATGCGCGGCGAGATCGGCGGACGGCTGCTGGAGGCGCTGCCGCCGCTGCTGTCCCTCGGCGCGGACGTGTGGGAATGCCCGTTCACCCCGTTCCTGATGCGGGAGGTCACGCGCGACGCACCCGGCCAGGAGGTCGTCCTGGACCGGCTGCTCGACCTGCTGGTCATCGCCGCGCTCCGGGCCTGGTTCGCCCGCCCCGAGGCGGAGCCGCCCGCCTGGTACGAGGCCCTGTCCGACCCGGTCGTCGGCCCGGTGCTGCGGCTGGTGCAGGACGACCCGGCCCGCCCGTGGACGGTGGCGGGCCTCGCCGCCGAGGCGGGCGTCTCCCGGGCCGCGCTGGCCCGCCGCTTCACCCGGCTCGTCGGCGAACCCCCGATGACGTACCTCACCGGCTGGCGCCTCGCGCTGGCCGCCGACCGGCTGCGCGACACCGACGACACCATCGGTGCGATCGCCCGCCACGTCGGCTACGGCAGCGCCTTCGCCCTGTCGACGGCCTTCAAACGGGCCTTCGGCGTCAGTCCGCAGGAGTGGCGCGGCCGGGCCGCCGCGTAGCCTGGACGGCATGTACAGGGAGTGGGCGTCCCGGCTGCCGGGAGCGGTCGTGTGGACCAGCACCCCGTCCGGTGACCGGGGTTCGGGGCTGGTGCTGCCGGACGGCTGCATGGACCTGCTGTGGCACGACGGACGTCTGCTGGTCGCCGGCCCCGACACCCGCGCGCATCTGGTCGGCGAGCCGAGCGCCTGGGCGGGCGTCCGCTTCCACCCCGGCACCGCGCCCGCCCTGCTGGGCGTACCCGCCCACGAACTGCGCGACAGCCGGGTGGACCTGGCCGACCTGTGGCCGACGGCGGAGGTACGGCGCGCGACCGCCCGCGTGCACGCGGCGGACCGTCCGGCACGGGGTCTGGAGGAGGTCGCCCAGCGTCTGGCCGCCGAGGCCGCGCCGCCCGACCCCTCGTTGGCCCGCCTCGTCACCGCGCTCGCCGCGGGCCGCCCGGTCGCCGCCACGGCCGACGAACTCGGCCTCGGCGCACGCCAGTTGCACCGTAGGTCGCTCACGGCCTTCGGATACGGCCCCAAGACCCTGGCCCGCATCCTCCGCCTGCACCGCGCGCTGGCCCTCGCCCGGGCGGGCGTCCCCTTCGCGGAGACGGCGGCCCGCGCGGGCTACGCCGACCAGCCCCATCTCTCGCGCGAAGTACGCGGCTTGACGGGGGTACCGCTACGCGAGCTGGTGCCTGCCGCCCCGCACGCGTGACGGCTTCCGGTAACCTCGGCCCGCGTCCTGATCCCTGACGGGCCCCCTCCGCCCGCCCGCCCGGCCGACCCGCACCGGGCGCATCGACGGGGACGAGGCCGGCTTGAGGTTCGAGCCGGTCGACGATGTCACTGTGGAGGATCCTGGCCCGATGCTCCTCGGCGCCGCCGAGCGTCCCTCATCCGGGGATCAGTTCCACGGTTCACGGTTGGGGTTTTCGCCCAGCAGCTTCGCCGCGATGATGCAGAGGTCTTCGCCGAAGAGTTGGTTGCTGCCCCATTCCGAGCCCCACAGATCGGATGCGGCCTGGGCCACCGCGCGGAAAGAGTAGTCCTCGTCGCACCGCCATGTGCGGATCCGGGCAGCCATCTCCGGTGTGATCGTCGCCGGGTCAACGGTGTTACGCGTCACCTCAACGACCTCAGGGCCCTTGCGGGGCCGGTGGGGGTTCGGCGTGGTGTCGTCGCTCATGTGCGCTCGCTGCCAGATCTCTTTCCATCGGTGCGGAGTTTCCGGCACGAGCCGGTGTCGCTGTCCACACGGGCATGGCACCAGCGCCCACGCACACCCACGACACAACTCGACCCAGCCGTGCCCGGTCGAGTGGAGTTCCGGTGGCCCCTCGGCCCCGCAGGCCGGGCAGCCGGGGAGACCAGCGCCGTCCAGACTCGCGTTCTGTCGCCGGACGTATGCGGGAAGCCGTAATGCCGGGTGGCGTACAGGGTCTTCGTGCCAGGCGCGGGCCGGGCCGTCCCACCCGAGCCGCAGCCACCACGGTCGCGGATCGGCCACAGCCCGCCGCCCCGCCCGCTTCTCCGCCCGGCGCTGCCGGGCGTAAGCCTCCGCTCGCGAGAGCCACAGGACCCTCGCCTCGTGCAGTTCTTCCACCGCCCGCACCAGCGCGTCCGGGTCCGTCTCCAGCCGTCGGGGGATCGCGGCGCTGAGCGTGAGGTGGTGGTACGTCGCCCGGAAGCCGTAGGGCGCGAAGAGGGTGATGCAGGTCCGCAGCGCGCTGTGCCGACGGTGGAGCGGGAGTCGGGTGTCGTGCACGCGCGCCCGGTGGGTCAGGAAGCTGGTCATTGTGTACGCCCGAGGTCCGGGGCGCCGAAGGTCGGCCGGACACGGTCGCCGACGCGTTCGGTCATGGAGGAGGGGTCATGGCCGAAGGAGGCGCAGCCGGTTCCGTCGAGCACCTCGAACCAGTCCCGCCAGGCGCAGCAGCAACCCGGCTCGACGAAGGCGGTATGGGCGGGTTCGTCGGCCACCCGGAACCCGCCGGCGGCGAACAGGTCCGGCAGGGTGAGCAGTCCGCGCAGGAACGCGCCGAGCGGGTCGGACGGGCACGGTCCGTGCTCCGCCTCCTGCTCGAAGCCGTTGCAGTCGGCGATCCGCCTCACTGCCGTGCCGACCTCCACCTCGGTCAGCTCCCCGCCCAGAACGAGGTAGCCGCACGACTCGTGCTCGCCGATGGGCCAGAGCGTGAAGTCGTCGGCAGCGACGATCTCCAGAACGGGCCCCATCACGATCACACGGGAATGATGCCGGACCCACTGCCACACCGCCACGGGCTTTGGGGTCGATGGCTAAGCACTCGTAACACGATCTTGGTGGGGTACGCCGGTCGGATGCTGCTGGGATGATTGGGGGCATGCCACTGGATTGGTCGTCTCTGAAGCACGCCTATGGATTCGCATCCGACCTACCACGGCTCTTCGATGAGATCGGTGATCCCGAGCTGGCTGACGAGGCGTGGGAGGAGCTTTGGGCCTCTCTCTACCACCAGGGGTCGGTGTACTCGGCTAGCTTTGCCGCCGTGCCCGTTTTGGCGGACATCGCTACCGGTCGTAAGCCGGGCGGTCGTTGGCAGGCCCTTGGGCTGGCTGGCCGCATCGTCGTCGAGGAACAGCAGCTTCACGAGCCCGGCTACGTCCAGGCGCGCTACCCGGCTGCGATCAACGAGCTGCACCAGCTGACGCAGAACCACGTGACTGCAAGGCCCTTCGAGGGCGATGAAGACGACTTTCTGTACTGGCTGGAGCACCTTCTGGCTTTCGAGGGGGTGGCTTTCTGGAGGCGTAACCTGCGCCGCGATGAGCACCCCGTGGTGTGCCCCTCCTGCGCGCTGAGCTTGGAGATCGACCTCTCCCGCAGACTCCGAGGCACTCGCCATCGGGACCCGAACGCGCACTTTCGGGTTGTCGGCCACGAGGGCCCCATACTCACCGAGGTTCGCCGGGCAGCCCCCGCGGACCTGCCACCGCCGGCGTCCCGGGTGCACCGGCTGGCCGTCAGGGCCGAGCAGTCATCGGTCGCAGACCATCTGACCCATCTGTTCGGCCACACGACCTGTCCGGCCTGTGCGTCAGAGTTCTCGGTAGCGGACCAGATCGCGGCCTTCCAGGCACAGCAGTTCATGGGCGACCTGGACCAGCCGTCTTGAGGCGTCTCCAGCAGATGAGGCCACAGGCGAGTGAGACGAGGGCGTCATGCAGGTCGAGCCGTCGCTCCCAGCGGACAGCCAGGCGCTTGAAGTGGCTCACGGCGGTTGGGATTGCTGTCGTACCCCTTGTCGCCGAGCACGGCGTCGGGGCGGTGCCGTGGACGGCCGAGCCTGCCGGCCACGGCCGGGATCCCGTCGACCAAGGCCAGGCTCTGGGTTACGTCGTTGACGTTGGCGGCGGTAGTGATGACTTCGAACGGGGTGCCCTTCCCGTCGCAAATCAGATGGTGTTTGCTGCCCGTCTTCCCGCGGTCGACGGGTGACGGGCCAGTGGCCTCGCCCCCTTCTTCGCGCGGATGTGGGAGGCATCCACGCAGGCCCGCGACCATTCCAGGTCGCCGGCCACGTGCAACTCGCCGAGCAAGAGACGGTGCAACTGCTCGAAGACACCGGGCTCGTGCCACCGGCCCAGTCGGCGCCAGCAGGTCTGTCCGGAGTCGAACCCGAGTTCAAGCGGCAACAGTTGCCAACTGACGTCGTTGTAGAGCACGTACAAGATGCCCTGCAGGCACAGCCAGCGGGTGGACGACCGCGGTATCCAACGACCCGCACAATCACGGCATGACCAATACCGTCGAAGCAGCCTGACGCAAGATCCTGACCACTGCGGGCGAACCTTGCCCACCGAAAGGATCGCCGCTGTTCGCTCCGTTCGCCGAGCTGGTGCTCGTGGCGCATGCGCAACCGCTGCTTCGTCAGCTCCACCCGTGGACCGGTATGTGGGAGCTGCACTTCAGCAGGTGCACAGAGATCCGCCACACCTGGGACATCCCCTACATCGGCATGCTGCGGGACGGCCGGTACTACGTGGAAGGGCCGAGCCGAACCAGCCCGCGGATCGCCGAGACGGACAGCGCCCAAGCTGCGGTGGCGATGGTCATTGATCGCCTGCCGCCGCACTGCGGCCCCGCCTCCATCGGCAATGCGGCGGAACTGGCCGCCTACGAGAGGGCACAGGACAGCAGGTAAAGACGGTCAGCCCGGGGCTCCGCGGAAGCGGCCCCTCGAGCAACTGCGAACGGGGCCTACTCGCCCGTGGACAGCGGCGCGAACAGGTCCACGCCGTTGCCGTCCGGGTCGAGGACGACCGCGTACCGCTGTCCCCACTCCGCGTCCCACGGCTTCAACTCGGCGTGGGCGCCGGACTCCACCATCTCGGCGAACAGCGCGTCGACCTCGGGAGGGCTGTCGCACCGTACGGCCAGGGAGGTCCGGCCCTCGCCCGAGGGGGCCCGCCACCGCGGGTGGAAGGACCGGACCACCTCCTCACTGTCCAGCAAGAGGCGCATGCCGCCCGGCAGTTCCGCTTCCACGTGTCCCTGTGTCCCGGCCCCGTCGGGGAACGCCAGCCCGAGGCGCCGGTAGAAGGCGACGGAGGCGGCCATGTCCGAGACGACCATCCCGATGGCATCGAATCGTGCACTCATGCCGCCCACCGTAGGGAGGCCGGCGCCGGGCGTCTTGAACGAATCGGACACGGCGCCCTCGGCGCCATAGGCGATGCCTATGTCCTCCGCTCACATTTCGTCTTTGCTTCATGATTCGACGCGAACGTACGGTTTTCTCATCGCGAATCCCGGTTTCCACCGAGGAAATCGCATGGATGATTCAGTGAAAGGACCGTGCAATGTCCACAGAGCAGAACGAGAAGTCCGCCACCGGGGAACTCGCCGGAAAGCGGGCCCTCGTCACCGGCGGCACGCGGGGGATCGGAGCGGCCGTCGTACGGCAGCTCCTCGATGCCGGCGCCGAGGTGCTGACCACCGCCCGGTCGGAGTCGGGGACCGTCCCGGAGGGCGCCCGGTTCGCGGCGGCCGACGTGCGGACCCGGGCGGGTGCGGAGTCGCTCGCCGAGGCCGTGGCGGACGCCCTGGGCGGGGTGGACATCGTCGTCCACAACGCGGGCGGCGCCGGCCCGCACCCCAGCGCGCTGGCCATCCCGGACGAGGAGTGGCAGGACGCCCTGGACCTCAACTACCTCTCGGCGGTCCGGCTGGACGCCCTGCTCGCACCGGGGATGCGCGACCGGCGGGCAGGGGCGATCGTCCACGTGTCGTCGGCCGTCGTACCCGTCCCGGGACCGCTGTTCCTGCACTACACGGCGGCCAAGGCGGCCCTGGAGAACTACAGCCGGGGACTGGCCACCGAACTGGCCCCCGCCGGCGTCCGGGTCAACACCGTGACACCGGGCCGGACGGCCACCCCCGGCGGCGAGGAGACGCGCCGGCAGTGGGCGGCCCTGAGCGACACCACCGGCGCCACGTCGACCCCGCCCCTCGGCCGCGAGGGACTGCCCGACGACATCGCCCACGCGGTCCTGTACCTCGTCTCCGACCGCGCAAGCTGGGTGACCGGCACCAATCTCGTCGTGGACGGCGGCGAATTCCCCCGGTGAATTTCGTGAATTTCGTGAATTTCGTGAGTCCGCGAAATCCGTGAATGCGATGCAGGGCGGCGGAGGGCGGGTCAAGAAACCCGGGAAAGGGTGAAGGGTTCCGATGCGGAGCCGGGCCAGTTCTCGTGGCGGAGCAGGTCGAGGAGGGTGATCTCGGCGGGGCCGCCGTCCTGCCGGACCACGGCGATGACCGGCCGGGAGAGGGCCGGGGACACCGGGCGGGCGAGGTGCTCGTGCTCGGGCGGCACCGCCGACGCCGGGAGGAGGGTCACGCCCAGCCCCTGCGCCGCCCAGCGCACCGCCGTCGCCGCCTGGGACACCCGGGCGGCGGTGGCCGGCGCCAGGCCGTTGTCCCGCAGCACCTTCAGCAGGACGGCGTCGAGGGTGCTGTCCCGGTCGAACCGCACCCACGGCTCGCCCTCCAGGTCACGCAACTCCACCCGCTCGGAGCCGAGGTGTGGGTGACCCTCACCCAGCACCACGACGAGCTCCTCGTCACCGAGGTGATGGGCGTCGGAGGGGGCCCGGGTGCACGCCGCCATCAGCGCGAAGTCCAGCGCCCCGCGCCGGCACAACCGGTCCAGCTCCGCCGCGCTCGGCTCCTCGAACACGGTGATCTCCAACCGGGGGAAGCGGCGCCGCAGTTCGCCCAGCGCCCGGGGCAGCTGCCGGGTACCGAAGCCCATCTGCACGGCGACCACCAGCTCGCCCACCAGGTCCTCGGCACCGGCCCGGGCCGTCGCCCGCGCCCTCCGGGACGCGCTCACGGCGACCTCGGCCTCCCGCAGGAACGCCCGGCCGACCGTGGTGGGCACCAGCCCGGTCGGCGTGCGGGCGAACAGCTTCACGCCGAGTTCCCGTTCCAGGCCGCGGATCTGCTGGGACACCGACGGCTGGGCCACGTGCAGCCGTTCGGCGGCGGCGGTCACCGAGCCCTCTTCGGCGACGGCCAGGGCGTACTCGTACTGGCGCAGGCTCATCAGCTCCGTCGTCCCTTCCCGCTCCCGCGGCGGACCGCCGCTGCCGTCATCGTAGGTGCGGGTGCCGGCACGCGGCGGGGACGGGTTCCGGGCCCACGCCACGCCGCGGCCGTCCTCGCGACCGTGCCCCGCCTCAGCCGCCCCCCTGACGGCGCCCGGCGCACGCGCGCGTAGGCTCCCGCGCATGTCCGACCCCGCGCTGCTCGTCTACACCCGCACCACCGACTACCGGCACGACTCCATCCCGGCCGGTGTCGCCGCCCTGCGCGCCCTCGGCGGTTTCGACGTCCACGCCCACGAGGACCCGGCGGCGCTCGAGGAGCCGCTCGACCGTTACGCGGCGGTCGTGTTCCTCTCCACCAGCGGTGACGTACTCACCCCCGCCGGCCGCGAGCGGCTCGCGGCGTACGTCGAGGCGGGCGGCGGGTTCGTCGGCGTGCACGCGGCGGCCTGCACCGAGTACGACTGGCCGTACTACGGCGAACTCCTGGGCGCCCGCTTCGACCACCACCCCCCGCTCCAGCCCGGCCGCGCGGTCGTCGAGGACCACGGCCACCCGGCCACCCGGCACCTGCCGGCCGTCTGGGGGCTCACCGACGAGTGGTACGACTTCCGCACCAACCCGCGTCCCGCCGTACGCGTCCTGCTCTCGGCGGACGAGTCCTCGTACGACGGCGGCACCATGGGCGCCGACCACCCCCTGGCCTGGTGCCGTGAGCAGGGCTCGGGCAGGGTCTTCTACACCTCGCTCGGCCACACCTGCGAGATCTACGACGACCCGGACTTCCGCGCCCACCTGCGCGGCGGGATCACCTGGGCCGCGGCCCGCTGACCTCCCGCAGCCCCTTCGTGACGCGGCGGCGGGTGTCACTGTGCCCCGTTCGGCCCATCGGGCCCACCCACCTCTTCGCCGGACGGAAACCGTTCCCCGCTGTAGCCGAGGGCTCAGGGCGGGAAGAACCTCTCCACGTGACGGGGGGTCCGCCCCCGTGCGCGGGCAGGAATACCGCTGGGCGGTGTGGTGCTCTTGTTGTCACCGGTGGGTTCGGTCCGGTGCCGCAGGCTCGGAGCCGGGGCCTGTGGCGATGACGGAGCGGCAGGCGGCCGGGTGGCATGGTGCGCGGGAGCACGTGCGGGCGAAGGGCTGGTGGGCACATGACGGCGGACCGCGAGAACCCGGTGACCACAACGGCGTACGGCGCCGTGCGCGGCCGGTGGGAGCGGGGCGTCGCCGTGTTCCGCGGCATCCCGTACGCGGCGCCCCCCTTCGGGCCGCGGCGCTTCCGCCCGCCCGTCCCGCCGGAACCCTGGGACGGCGTGCGCGACGCCGGCGCCTTCGGCCCGACGGCGCCGAAACCCCCGTACTCCCCGGCCTTCGCCGAGTACCTGTCCGACCCCGACATCGCGGGCGACGACTGCCTCAACCTGAACGTCTGGACCCCCGACCCGTCCCCGGACGCCCGGCTCCCGGTCCTGGTCTGGCTGCACGGCGGCGCCCTGACCAGGGGATCCTCCGCCGTCCCGGTGTACGACGGCAGCACCTTCGCCCGCGACGGCGTGGTCTTCGTGTCCCTCAACTACCGCCTCGGCGTGGAGGGGTACGGCCTCTTCCCGGACGCCCCCGCCAATGCCGGCCTGCGCGACCAGCTCGCCGCGCTCCAGTGGGTGCACGAGTCGATAGCCGCCTTCGGCGGGGACCCCGGCCGGATCACCCTGGCCGGCCAGTCCGCCGGGGCCATCAGCGCCGGCGCGCTCGTCGCCGCTCCGCAGGCCCAGGGGCTGGTGCGGCAGGCCGTCCTGCAGAGCGGACCGCCGGAGTCCACGGAGCGGGACAAGGCGCGGCGCATGGTGCGCCGGATGGCCGGCCGCCTCAAGGTGCCCGCCACCGCCGAGGCCTTCGCCGGCGTCGACCGTGAGCAGCTGCTCCGTGCGCAGGCCGACGTCGGCCGCCTCGGCGGTCCGGTGCTCGGCGGGCCCGCATTCGGCATCGTCGTCGACGGCGATCTGGTCCCGCGCGACCCCCTGGAGGCCCTCACCGACGGCGCGGCCCCCGGCGTCACCCTGCTGACCGGCTGGACCCGCGACGAGTACCGCCTGTGGCTCGTCCCCGGCGGTCTGGCGGAACGCGTCGACCGCCTCGGCGCCGTCGCCCTGGCCGGCGCGATGGCCCGCTGCCGCTGCGGCAGCGAGGTCCCACGCGGTTACCGCGCCCTGCACCCGGGCGCCGGCACCGCCGGGACCGTCGGCCAGATGGTCACCGACCACCTGCTCCGCAACCCCCTGCACCGCCTGTCCGACGGCCGCACGGAACCGTCGTACGTCTTCGAGTTCGCCTGGCCGTCCAGCCGGCCCGGCATGGGCGCCTGCCACGCCCTGGAGCTGGGCTTCGTCTTCGACAGCGGCGACAGCCCCGACGCCCGCAAGCTCGCGGGCGAGGGGGCACCGCAGGACCTGGCCGACGCCATGCACGGGGCGTGGGTACGGTTCGTCACCGACGGCACCCCGGGCTGGGAGCGGTGGGGACCGGACCACCCGGTGCGGGTGTTCGGCGACGGCGCGCCGCACACCGTCCACGGCCCCCGTGACCGCGAGCTGGCCCTGTGGACCACGCCCGCCGCCGAACGGGCCGCGCAGGCGCCACAGTCCCCCGAGCTCCGTTCGGTCGTCCGCCGCCTGCGCCGCAGCGGCGCCCTGCGGCGGACCTGAGGACGCCTCGGAGGGGTCAGCGCTCCTTGTCCTCCGGTGCGGCCGGCCGCGGGCAGCGGATGCCGGCGGGGATGCGCAGGGCGAGCAGCGCCATGTCGTCCTGGCCGTCGCTCGGATGATGGTCGGCCAGGACCCGCACGAACTCCTTCAGCGGCCGTTCGGCGTGGGTGGCGGCGAGGTCGGCGAGCGCCGTCAGGCCCTCGTCGATGGAGCGCGCGTGGTGCTCGACCAGCCCGTCCGTGAAGAACAGCAGGATGGAGCCCGCGGGCAGCGGGTGCGTGTGGTCCGGCCGCTCCATGCCCGTGCGCACGCCGAGCGGCAGCCCCGGCTCGGCCTCCAGGTACTCGGTCTCCAGGTCCGGTCCGACCAGCAGCGGCGGGAAGTGCCCGGCGGTGCTCCAGCGCAGCACCCAGCCGGTCTCCTGCGGCTCGATACGGGCCAGGCAGACGGTGGTGACCGGGATGTCGGTGGTGGTCAGCAGCGTGCGGTCCAACTGCCCGAGGACCTGGCTGGGAGGGTTGCGGAGGTCGTAGAGCAGGGCACGGAGCATGCTGTTGATCCGAGCCATGGCGGCGGCCGCGTACAGGTCGTGACCGCCGACGTCACCGATCATCACGCCGACCGCGCCGTCGGGCAGCACGACGGCGTCGTACCAGTCCCCGCCGAGCTGGTTGGGCCGGGTGGCGGGCCGGTACACGGTGGCGGCCTCGAACGGCCTCAGGTCGGGCAGCGCGGGCAGCAGCAGGCGCTGGAACCGCTCGGCGCTGTCCCGGACCTGCCCGAACAGGCGGGCGTTCTCGATGGCGATGCCGGCGGCGCCGGCGAGGGCCACGACGATGTCCTCGTCCTCCGGGTCGAAGGGGCGGCCGTCGCTCCGCTCGGAGAGGTAGAGGTCGCCGTAGATCTCGCCGCGGACGCTGATGGCCACCCCCAGCAGGGTCCGCATCGGCGGATGGCCGGGCGGGAAGCCCGCCGAGGAGGGATGGGACGGGATGCTCTCGACGCGCAGCGGCTCCGGGTTGTGGATCAGCAGACCGAGCACGCCCCGGCCGTGCGGAAAGGGAATCCCGGAGAGGGCCGCGCGCTCGTCCTCGTCGAGCCCCGCCGTGATGAACTCCTTCAGGTACTCACCGGACTCGTGCAGCACCCCCAGGGCGCCGTAGCGGGCGCCGACCAGGTCCATCGCGGTGGTGACGATCCGCCGCAGCACCGAGGAGAGGTCCAGCTCGCCGCTGATCGACAGGACCGCGTCCAGCAGCCCTTGAAGGCGGTCCTTGGCGTCGGCGAGCGCCCGCAGCTGGGTGCCGATCCGTTCCAGCTCGGCGTCCAGGTGCAGTCGGAGGTCCGGGACCTGGGGCGGCTGCGAGCCCGCCGGGCCGTCCCGCGGCCCGGACCCCTGCTGCTCGCTCAACGGGCACACTCCGGTGCCCAGGAGGCCGTCGCCCGCCGGGCACGGCGGCTCCGCCCGTCCAGCCATCCATGCGAGGGGTACACCCGGCCTCCCGGCACGACCGTGATCGAACAAAACCACAGCATGACACGGACAAACAGGGCATCTCTCGCTTTGGTAGGCCGTCGGCATGCCGCCCGGACGGGGGTGCGGAGGCGAGCGCCGCTCCGTGGGCGTCAACCGGTGAGCGCGACACGCGGGGGGGACGGCGGTCTCGCTGCGGACGTCTACGACCTTGGGGCTCATGGCGTCGCTGAGGGCTGCCGCGGGCCCTTCGACGCGGCGCAGCCGCGCCGGCCCCGGGGGCCTGCCGGGCAGGAGAGGGCAGGAAGGTCCACGTAGGCTGCTGCGGTGCGCACGGTGGAACTGTTGTTGGACGAGGCGGCGGACGCGGCGGTACGGGAGGCCTGGCGGCGGCTCGCGGACGCCGGGCTGCCGAGTCAGGCGCGCCACCGTTCACCGACCAACAGCCCGCACCTGACCCTGGCGTCCTGCCCGGAGCTGACGGCACCGATCCGCTGGGAACTGGCCGAGGTGGCAGCCGCGCTGCCGCTGCCGGTGCGGTTCGACGGGGTGATCCGTTTCGAGCGGCCCACCTCGGTGCTGGCCTGGTCGCTGGAGCTCGACTCCACGCTGGCCGACCTGCACCGCAGGGTGTGGGAGGCGGTGGTCTCGGACAGCCCGCCCGAGACCCTCAGTCCCTTCCACGCGCCGGGTCGCTGGAGCCCGCACATCACCCTCGGCCGTACCCGCCGCCCCGGCGCCTTCGCGGGGCGCCGAGTCCCCGAACTCCTCCCGCCCCCACCCCTGTCGGCCCACCTCACCACCCTCCGAAGCTTCGACACCGAGACGGGCACCCTGGAAATCCTGACCGCCCGCGCCTGACGGTCCGCAACGGACGGAAGTCGGCAGTCACGACCTGTGGATCGTTGCATTCACCGCCCGATGGTCCGTTGCCATCGGATCTCGCCTTCGTGCCATGCGTCGGTGGGCGTGAGCCCCGCGGCAGTGGCGACGGAGGCGGATGCCCGGTGTTCGGGGTGGATGTGGGCGATGACGGTGTGTACCGGCTGCAGGCTGAGCCAGTCGACGAGTCCCCGGGCCGCTTCGACGGCGATGCCCTTGCCTTGCCACGGGGTCCCGACCACCCAGGCGATCTCGGCGATGGGGCCGTGGACGGCGGGACCGACCGTCGCCTGGACGGTGCCCGTCAGGCAGGACTCGTCGCGAAGCCGGATCACCCAGTTCAGCCAGGACGTGGCCGGGTCGGGAGACCCCGCGGTCATGCGCTGATAGCGCGAGCGCAGGGCTCGCGGGGTGTCGGGAGCGCCGCCGATGAAGGTGTGCAGGGCCGGATCCGACAGCACTGCGGCCATCTCCTCGGCGTGCTCGACGCGCAGCGGCAGCAGGTCCAGCCGCCTGGTGCTGAGGGCCTGGGCCGCGAGAACGCTCATGCTGGGACCGCCTTGATGAGGAAGGCGGCGTGGGGCACCCTTGGCGCGCCTCGGGCGCTACTCGCAGCCGTGAGTGGAGCGAACAGCTTCAGGTCGGAGTGTGGCCCAGGGTTCGGCTCGCCAGGTCGGCAGGCCTTTGTCCAGCCATTCCTCGACGGTCCTCCGCCAAGGGGGCGCGGTACTCGGGTGGCAGGGGCAGCCCGATCTCCTGCTCGAGCGCAGCGCACTCGCCCGGGTCGAACGGTCTGAACGGCCCGCCCGCCAGGCGACCTCTGTACCAACGTGAGAGCTCCTCCGCCATGGGACGGATTGTCACATGGCACCGCGGCCGCGCGGGGCCACGCCCGGCAGGTGCGGAGTCGCGCTCTCCGCCTGAGGCTGTCGTACGGCGATCTGGGCGGCCGGGCCCGGGCCGCCGGAAGAGTCCGGGGGCCCGGGCCGGTGGGGTCAGCGTGGGGCGTTCAGGTGGTCGGTGATCCGGTCGTGGAGTTCGTGTGGGAGGTGGACGGCCCAGCGGTCGGCCGCCTCCGACGCCAGGTCGCGGCTCCAGCGCCAGCTGTTACGTGCCGCCGTGCGCACGTCCCCGTCGCGGACGACAGCCGTCGTGGTGACGTAACGCCGGCGGTCGGCCTCCGGCAGGTCCTGTTCGAGCGCGCGGCTCGGGGTGAGCCAGTGGGCCGTGCTGTCACGCAGCAGCCGGCACAGTTGCAGTTGCTGGGGTGCGATGACGCCGTGCAGCAGGGCGTGCGCACGGGCGATCTCGCCGCGGGCCAGTACGTGGGCGAGCATGAGGGTCCAGTTGGTCAGCTCGTCGGTGAGCTGCTGGGCCGTGGTCACCGGCTCGGGCGGCTGGAAGGCGGCCAGTTGCCGGGCCGCCCGGGTGAGGCGGCCGGTCCGGTCGAGCAGGACGGCGTCGTCGGGGCGGGGCAGATGCACCATGCCCTGCCAGGTGGGGACTTCGTCGACACCGGGGCCGGCGGGGGTGAGGTGGAACTCGCCGCGCATCAGGTCGTCGAAGACGACGGCGAGGATGCCGTACATGTTCGTGTAGGCGAGCTGGAGCGGTGCGAGCTGTGCCAGGAAGGCAGGGCCGTCGAAGTCGGCGAGGTGGTCGTCCTGGATGTAGAGGTACGCCTCGATGTCGGAGTGGGCGTCGGCCTCGCCCACGGTCCACGAGCCGTAGAGCAGCACGCCCTCCAGCCGGGAGTCGGCGTGGGCGAGCTCTCGCAGGCGCGCGATGCGGTCGTCCAGGGCGGAACGGCGGGCAGAGTGAACGGACATGGTGGGGTGGTGTCTCCTGAGGTGAGCGCGCGGGCACGCTGGCGGAGCCCGGCACCTGCCGGGCGATGTCCGGGGGCGTCGTGGCGCGCTCAGGAGAAGATGCCCATGATCGAGAGCATAGGGGACGGACTGGCCGTCAGGTCCGCGGACACCCGCTTGCTAGCCTGTGCCGAATGGATGAGGTGCTGGACGAGGGGCCGTTCTACCACGGTACGAAGGCCGAGCTGCAGGCCGGTGATCTCCTCACCGCCGGTTTCCGTTCCAACTACCGGCCCGAGATCGTGATGAACCACATCTACTTCACCGCGTCGCGCGACGGTGCGGGCCTCGCCGCCGAGATCGCCTCCGGCGACGGAACCCCGCACGTGTATCTCGTCGAACCGACCGGGGAGTTCGAGAACGACCCCAACGTCACCGACAAGAAGTTCCCCGGCAATCCCACCCGCTCGTATCGCAGCAGGGAACCGCTCCGGATCGTCGGCGAGGTCACGGACTGGACGCGACTGACCCCCGAGGCCCTCCAGATGTGGCGGGACCGACTGGCCGCCATTCGTACGGACGACCGTGCCGAAATCATCAACTGACGTGTGGCCCGTTGCCGCCCGTTGCCTGACTGGAGGTCACCCGCGTGGTCGTCGCTCGGACGGTCGTCGGAGTCGCGTCGGCTCTCACGGTGTTCGCCCTGTCCGGCTGCTCCCTCGTCTGGCAGTGCGAGGACACGACCGCCGAACGCGGTGAGGCCGAGGTCAAGGTGGAGGTCGAGAACACGTCCGGGCGGCCGATGGGGATCACCGCCGAAGTCGTCGACTGGCGTCTCGAACCTCACCCTCAGGTCCCCGACGAAGGCGACCACGTCCACTTCCGCCTCCGCTTCGACGGCGCCGAGACCGTCAGCCGCGTCGCGGTGGACGTGTGCGCGGTCGACAAGGAGCGCGTGGCGGCAGGGTGTGAGCTGGTCTACACGTCGGATGCCGGCCCGAACCGTGACAACATCGCCGACATGTGGTTCTCCGTCGACCACCCCGAGCACGTCGCCGACGTGCTGGTGATTGCCAACGACCAGTCCTACGTCGGGCGGACCTGCGAAGAGGACATCAAGGACGGCGGCGGGGAGCATCCGCCGGCACGGGCCGCCGTCGGCGACCAGCTGTGAGTTCGTACGACCGTCGTGGCGACAGCCGACCGCTGTGGCGTCAGCCGGCCGGCAGGGTCGGGCGGACCTGGTGGAGGAAGGCCGCGTTGTCCGGCGTCTCGCGCATGCGCCCCAGCAGGGTCTCCAGGTCGGCCGAGCCGTCCCGGGACTGCAGTGCCCGCCGCAGGCCCTGCGTGGCGGACAACTCCTGCGGGGTGAGCAGCAGTTCCTCCCGACGCGTTCCCGACAGGGTGATGTCGACGGCCGGGAACAGCCGGCGTGACGCCGACTCGCGGCTCAGCCGCAGCTCCATGTTGCCGGTGCCCTTGAGCTCCTCGAAGTAGAAGTCGTCGGCACGCGACCCGGTCTCCACCAGCGCGGAGGCGAGGATCGTCAGCGAACCGCCCTCCTCCGTCTGCCGGGCGGCGCCGAAGAACCGCTTCGGACCGAGCAGCGCACCGGCGTCCACGCCACCGCTGAGGGTGCGGCCCCCAGGTCCTGCCGCGTTGTTGTACGCGCGGCACAGCCGCGTCAGCGAGTCCAGCAGTACGACGACGTCCTCACCGGCCTCCGCCAGCCGCTTGGCCCGCTCCACCACCAGCTCGGCGAGCGCGATGTGCTGCTTGGCGGGGCGGTCGAACGTGGACGCGTACACCTCGCCGCGTACCGAGCGGCGCATGTCGGTGACCTCCTCGGGGCGTTCGTCGAGCAGCACCACCATCAGCCGGCACTCGGGGTGGTTGCCCGCGACGGCTGCCGCGAGCTGCTGGATGAGGACGGTCTTGCCGGTCTTGGGCGGCGCCACGAGCAGTCCGCGCTGCCCCTTGCCCACCGGGGCGAGCAGGTCGATGACCCGGCCCGCGAGCCCGGACGCGCGGTGTTCGAGGCGCAGCCGGCGGTGCGGGTGAAGGGGAGTCAGGTCACGGAAGTGCGGCCGTCCCGCGAGCGATCGGGGCGTACGGCCGTCGACCCGGGCCACCTCGCTGAGCGAGCGCCGGTCGCCGAGGACGCCCTCCACCAGGTCGCCCTTGCGCAGGCCGTGCCGGCGGACCAGGGCGGCGGATACGACGGGGTCGGACGAGGCGGCCGTGAGACCGGCGCCGCGCAGGTGCCCCTTGCCGGTGGCGTCGACGTCCAGGACGCCGGTGACGGTGACGGACTGGGACTGCTGACGCGCGGAGGTCTGACGCGCGGAGGTCTGAAGGGCGGGGCGGTCGAGAGCGGTGGTCATGTGGTCGGTCCTTTCGGGGACAGCAACACGAAGAGGAGGGCGGGAGCCGCGATCTTCGGGGGAGGGCGTGCGCGCGCCTCCCTAGCGGCGGGAACCGCACCGCGGTCGCATCGCGGGACGCAACCGACGCATGCGGGGAAGCCGTACGTGGGCGGTGCGAAGGCCGACGTGACGGCGAAAGAAGAGAAGCCGAAGCGAAGAAGGTGTCGGCGATGAAGATCGGCCCGGCGCCGGACGGCGGCGCTGCATGGCACTCATGGCACCGTACCACGGTGCGCGGAGCCCGCGGGAGGACTCGCCGGCGCCGGACGGGGCCGGGCCGCCGTGCGATCGTGCCGCCGTGCGATGCGCGGCAGTGCGGCCGAAAGGGCCTTACGACGCCTTGAGCGCGTCCGCGATCGACGTGATCGTCTCCGGTCCCACCCGGCAGCACCCGCCGATCAGCCGTGCCCCCGACTCCCGCCAGCCCGTCACGCGGGAGGACGCGAAGGTGGCCTCGCCGGTCCACGCCCGGGCACGGGCGTCCCACTGTTCGCCGCTGTTGGGGTACACCACGACCGGCTTCCCCGTCACGCGGGCGGCCACGGCGACCGCGTGGTCCGCGTCCTCGGGGGTGCAGCAGTTGACGCCGACCGCGATCACCTCGTCGGCCCGCGCGGCCAGTGCGAACGCGTCCTCCAGCGGCTGACCCGCCCGCGTCCGGCCGCCCGCCGCCGAGTACGACAGCCAGACCGGCACCCCCAGGCCGCGCACCGCGCGCAGCAGCGCCTCGGCCTCGTCGGTGTCGGGGACCGTCTCCAGCGCGAGGACGTCCGGGGCGGCGGACGCCAGGACCTCCGCCCTGGGGCGGTGGAAGCGTTCCAGCTCCGCGACCGTCAGCCCGTAGCGGCCCCGGTACTCGGAGCCGTCCGCGAGCATCGCCCCGTACGGGCCGACGGAGGCCGCCACCCACAGCGGGCGGCGCGGGCCCCGGGCGCGCGAGGCGGCCGTACGGGCGCACTCCACGCTCAGCGCCAGCAGCTCCGAGGCCCGCTCACGGCCGGTCCCGCGGCGCGCGAAGCCCTCGAACGTCGCCTGGTAGCTGGCCGTGATCGCCACGTCCGCGCCCGCCTCGAAGTACGCGAGGTGCGCCGCCGTGACCGCCTCCGGGTCCTCCGCGAGGAGCCGCGCGGACCACAGCTCGTCGGAAAGGTCGTGGCCGGCCGCCGCGAGCTGGTTGGACATGCCGCCGTCCAGGACGACCGTGCCGTCCGCCAGGGCCGAGGCGAGGGATGCCGTGGTGCTCATACGCCGACGCTAGCCGAGGTACCGGCACGGCGCGCCGAGCGGGCCCACTGCTGGGATGCTGAGAGGGAGCGCGGCCCGACGAGGGCGGTGAGTGCCGTGACGACCGCACATCAGAGTGACGGCCCCCCGGCCGTGGAGCGCATCGACGGCGACCATGACCCGCACGCCCCGCATGACCCGCACGCCTCCCGTGATCTGTACGACCCCCACGGTGACCCCTTCCTGCGGACCCGGTTGGCCGTCCCCGCCCGTCCCGTGACGTTCCTGCGCAGGGCGCGGCTGGCCGGCCATCTCGACCACGCCCTGCGCACCCCGCTGACCATGGTCGACGGCTCCGCCGGCGCGGGGAAGACCCTGCTGGCCGCGGACTGGGCGGCGGGGCTCGACGAGCTGCCCGTCGCCTGGCTCACCACCGACGCCGACGGCCAGGATCCCGGGATGTTCTGGGCGTACCTGCTCCAGGCCCTGCGTGTGTCGGGGGTGCCGCTGCCGGAGGACGTCGGGTTCCCGGCGGACGCGCACCGGGTGGGCGCCGCCCTGCCGGCCCGGCTCGCCGCCGCGCTGAGCGGGCGGGACCGGCCGGTGGTCGTGGTGCTGGACGAGTTCGACCGGGTCACCGCCCCGGAGGTCGCCGAGCAACTGGATTTCCTGCTGCGGCACTCCGGGCGGGGGCTGCGCCTGGTGCTCGTCACCCGCACGGAACCGCTGCTGCCCCTGCACCGCTACCGGGCGGCGGGCGAGGTGACGGAGATCCGGGACGCGGAACTCGCCTTCACCCCCGAGGAGGCGGCCGCGCTGCTGGAGGCGCACGGCCTCGACCTGCCCCTGGCCGCCGTGCGCGGCGTCGTACGGCGTACCCGGGGGTGGGCCGCGGGACTGCGGCTGTGCGCCCTCGCGGCGAGGGAGGCCCCGGACCCCGAGATCTACCTCAAGGAGTTCGAGGCCGACCGGAGCCCGATCGCCGACTTCCTGCTGGCGGAGGTGCTCAGACGGCAGGACGACGGAACGCAGGAACTGCTGCTGCGGGTCAGCGTCCTCGACCGCTTCGGGCCGGGGCTGGCGAACGCCGTCACGGGCCGCGCGGACGCCGAGGCCGTCCTGGCCCGGCTGCACCGCTGCAACGCCTTCGTCGAGCATCTGGGACATGGGGTGTACCGCCTGCACCCGCTGTTCGGGGAGATCCTCCGTGCCCATCTGCGGATGCGCCGGCCGGGCCTGGAACCCGAGCTGCACCGGCGGGCCGCCGTCTCCCTGCGCGGGACCGGTGCCCTGCCCGCCGCGCTCGGGCACGGGGCCGCCGCCGACGACTGGGACTTCACCGCCGGTGCCCTGGTCGACGACCTCGCCCTCGGCCAGTTCTTCACCGGCCCCCGCTCCGACACCCTCGCCGGGCTGTTCGCGCGGATGGGGCGGCAGGGCACCGGACCGGCCCCCGAGCTGGTGCGCGCGGCCGGCCGGCTGTCCCGGGGCGAGCTCGGCGGCGGCCTCGTCCACCTGTCCCGGGCGCGCCGCCTCCTGCGCGACCACGACGGCTCGGCGGACCCGGCGGACGCGGCGGCGGCCGGGCTGAGCTGCGCCTTCCTGGAGGCCCTCGCCGCCCGGCTGGCCGGGGCGCCGGATGCTGCGGAGGACGCCGTGCGGGCTGCCGAAGCGCTGCGGGACGTCGTCCCCGTCGAGCTGCTGGACCGGCACCCCGAGCTGTTCGCGCTGCTGCTGGACCACGTGGGGTCCACGCGGCTGTGGGCCGGGGACTTCGCGGGCGCGAGGTCCGCGCTGGCGAGGGCCGCGGACCTGGCCCCGGGAGCCGTGACCGCCCTGCCGCGCGAGGACGCCCTGGGCCGGCTTGCCCTCGTCGACTGCCTGCAGGGATGGCTGCGCAGGGCCGAACGCACGGCGCGTGAGGCCCTCGCCGAGACCGAACGGTTCGGGCTGGCGCGGCCCGCCGGCTCCGGCGTCGAACGGCTCGTCCTGGCCGCCGTGGCCGTGGAGCGGGAGGAACTGGGGCAGGCGCAGGCGCTGCTCGACACGGCGGCCGAGTCGCACCCCGCGCTGCGCGACCCCGTCCTGGAGGCCGGCCGCGCCCTGACGGCCGCCCGGCTGCACCTCGCGCGCGGCGAGCCCGGTGCTGCCTGGAAGGCGGTGCGGACGGGCGTACAGGCCGACACCGAATCGCCGTGGGTACGGGGCGAGACGGCGCTCGTCGCGGCGGCCGCGCGGCTCGCGGAGGGGCGGGCACAGGACGCCGTCGCGCTGCTGTCCGAGGTGCCCCGCGACCAGGTGGCCTGCGTGGTGGCCGCCGCGCGGGTGCAGCTCGCCGCCGGCCGGCCCGGGACGGCCGTACGGCTGCTCGACCGGGCGGCACCCGAGGGACGCGCCGGTCCCGCGGTGACCGTGCGGGCCGCGCTGGTGCGGGCCCGCGCCGCCGACGCGGCGGGGGACGGTGCCACCGCACGCGGACTCGTGGCGCGGGCCGTGGCGGAGGCACGCCCGGAGCGGCTGCGGCGCCCCTTCACCGAGGCCGGCCCGTGGCTGCGTCCCTACCTGACGTCCGACCGGCCCGCCTCCCGCGTGGGCCGGTCCCGGGCCACCGGACCGGACGGGAACCCGGCCCCGCCGCCCCCGCTCGTCGAGGAGCTGAGCGGGCGCGAGCGTGACGTGCTGCGGCGGCTGGCGCTGGCGATGTCCACGGAGGAGATCGCCGCCGATCTGTACGTCTCCGTGAACACGGTGAAGACCCACCTCAAGAGCGCCTACCGCAAACTCTCCGTCGGCCGCCGCAACGAGGCGGTGCGCCGCGCCCGCGAACTGGACCTGCTGTGACCCGGCGGCCGACGTGACCGGCCGGCGGGACCGGCCCGCACCCGTCCGGCCCGGCGACGCGGACCCCGTGCCGCCCACCGGCCAGGGCTCGGGAGCGACCGTCGGGGACCCCGCGGTGCGCCGGACGCACGCCGACTACACCGGCGGTGTCTACGGCTCGATGCTCGCCGCGTCCGTGATCGTCGGTGCCGGCACGCTCGGCGACTTCCCGCGGATCGAGCTGATGCTGCTGCTGTTGCTCACCGGCGGGGTGTTCTGGATCGCCCATGTGCACGCGCACCTGTTCGGTGCGCGGCTGGCGCAGCGCCCACCGGACCGTGCCGCCGTCCTGCGGGTGTGCCGGGAGGAGTGGACGATCGTCAAGGCCGCCCTGCCGCCGGCGATCGCCGTGGGCGTCAGCCCTGTGCTCGGGCTCGGCGTGCAGGGCGGGCAGTGGTTCGCGCTGGCCGTCGCCGTGGCGGGACAGGTGGGCTGGTCGGTGGCCGCGGCCCGGCAGGCGGGAGCGACCCGGCGGATGCTGGTCCTGTCGGCCCTGGTGAACCTCGTCCTGGGGCTGGCCATCCTGCTGAGCAAGCTGTGGCTGAAACACTGACCGCTCCCCGGTCGCACACTCTCACCTGTACGGGGTGAACCGCTTCGGCGTCCCGGGCCGGACGATCGGAGGGTGTGGGCGTGGTCCGCCTCGTCCAGGCACCACCGGGGAGCGGCTCATGCACTACGAAATCCGCGTCGACGGGCATCTCTCGCAACCGCTGATCGAGGTGTTCCCTGAGCTCGACCACGTCACGCTGTCCGGCCAGACCCTGCTGTTCGGGCCCGTCGTCGACGAGGCGCACCTGTACGGGCTGCTGGCCCGCTGCCAGTCCCTCGGCCTTCGCATCCTGGAACTGCGCCAGGTACCCGAGTGAGCCCCGAGTCCCTGAGTGAGCCCCCGAGCCCCCGAAGCCCCGGCAGACGCACGGGCGTCACGGTGCAGACGCACGGGCGTCACCGCGTCGTCCGAGTCAGCGCGTCACCGTGCCCACCGCGTCAGGGGCAGCCCTCCGCCCGCACCCGCCCGGTCCGTACGGCCTCGCCCAGCGCCGCGAAGTCCCGCTCGTTGCGGTCGGCGTAGTCCTGCGCGAACGCGGCGAGCGCCCGGTCGAAGCGGTCGGCCCGGCCCAGGTAGGCGCTGATGGCGACGGGGTCGCCGGACCGCGCGTGGGCCCGCGCCAGACTGGCCCCGCACAACTGCGCGAACAGGGCCAGCATCCCCGGGTCCATGGTGTCCGGGCGGGCGATGCCCTTCCAGTCGCGCAGCTGCCGTACGTAGAAGTCGCGGGGCCTGCCGTCGAGGCCGAGGGCGTGCGTCCAGCCCAGCAGGATGTCGCTCGTCGTCTGGATCAGCCGCTGCCCCTCCACCACCCGGCGGCCCTGGTTGTCCGGCTCCTCGCCGCCGGTGAACGGCGCGAGCACCGACTCCTGCGCCTCCTTGGCCTGCAGCAGCAGCGGATCGTCGTCGTCCCGGCCGAGCAGCAGCACGATCCAGCAGCGGGTGCCGACGCTGCCGACGCCCACCACCTTGCGGGCCACGTCGACCAGGCGGTAGCGGCCGAGCAGGTGCCTGCGGTCCGACGCCAGCGACCGCGCGTAGCCGTCCAGGACCGCGCGCAGGCCCCTCTCCTCGGCGGACGCCCCGTCCAGCAGGTCACCCAGGGGCGTGATCAGCGGCGGGTCGGCCATGATGCGCCGCCCCTCCGCCGTGGGACGGGTGAGTTTCGCGTAGGCCTGCAGGTGGGTGCGGGTCCGGGCGCGCTCCGTCGCCTCGGCGGTACGGCGCCGGACCTCCGCGTCCACCGACGAGGACATCAGCTCCCGCAGCCGGTCGGTGTCGTCCTGCGCGTACCAGATGTCCAGCGTGCGCATCCCGGCGAACTCCCGCATACGACGCCGGTACGCCGCGACACAGGCGCGCACCGCGCCGCTCTGCTCGGCGACCGTGAAGCCGTTGGCCCGCCCGGAGATGGCGAAGCTGGCCGCGAGCCGCTTGACGTCCCATTCGAACGGACCCGTGTGGGTCTCGTCGAAGTCGTTGATGTCGAAGACGAGGTGCCGTTCGGGGGAGGCCAGCAGCCGGAAGTTGAGCAGGTGGGCGTCGCCGCACAGCTGCACGGTCAGGCCCGTGTCCGGGAGTTGCCCGAGGTCCGCCGCCATGATCGCGGCGGCACCCCGGTAGAACCGGAAGGGCGATTCGAGCATCCGGCCGTAGCGCACCGGCACCAGCTCGGGGAGCCGGGTCACGGACTGCCGCTCCAGCACGCCCACGGGGTCCGGCCGGCCGGGGGCCGGGGTGAACGCGGCGTGGGCGGAGCGGGGCACGCGACCGCGCGCCCGCCTGCCGTGGGAGGCCCGCTCGGCCGGGGGGACGGAGGCGCTGAACGCGTCCGGTAGGGCCATCGCTGTCTCCTGCCTGCGAGCACGGACCACGGCTCCTCGCCGACCATTCCACCGCTCCCGCGCCCGGGGCGGATCACCCGCCCCGGGTGAGGCGGCCGGGCGGCTCCGCGGCACACGCTGGGCTCGGCACGCGATCGCGGGCCCAGGGGCGGGCACGACGGGCCCGCGACCCGGAAGAGGAGATGACCGGCATGACGTATCTCGCGTACGACTATCCGCTGCTCGGCGCGCTGCTGACGATGGTGGTGTTCTTCCTGTGGATCATGTGGTTCATCCTGCTCTTCCGGGTCGTCGTCGACATCGTCCGTGACGACTCCCTGAGCGGCTGGGCCAAGACCGGCTGGCTGGTGTTCACCATCGTCCTGCCCTTCCTGGGTGTCTTCGTCTACGTGATCGCGCGCGGCAGGAACATGGGGCGCCGGGAGACGGCGCAGGCACGCGCGCAGCAGGAGGCACTCGACAGCTACATCCGCGAGACGGCGAAGGGGGCCGCGGGAGGGACGGGCAGCGTGGACGAACTGGCCCGGCTCTCCGAGATCAAGGCGCGCGGGGACATCTCGGACGACGAGTTCCGCAGGGCCAAGGAACTGGTCCTGAGCGGCCACGGGCCGCGCTCGTGACCGGGAGGGCCCTCCCGCCGGCACCGAGGGGGAAAGCGCCCGCGGCGACGCGGACATGGCAAGAAACCGAGGCACCGCAATGACAGCCACACATCCGACACACGGCGCGCACGCGCCGTCGGCGAAGCGGGAGTGGGCGGGCGGCCTGACCGTCTTCGCCGCCGTCACCCTGATGCTCGTGGGGGTGCTGGACATCTTCCGCGGCATCATGGGCATCGCCGAGGACGACGTCTTCGTGACGACGCAGAACTACGTCTTCAAGTTCGACCTGACGGCCTGGGGCTGGACCCATCTCGTGCTCGGCGCGCTCGCGGTGCTCGTCGGCCTCGGACTGGGCAGGGGAGCCCTGTGGGCCCGCATCTCGGGCGTGGTGATCGCCGGGCTGGTCGTCATCGCCAACTTCCTGTCCCTGCCGTACTACCCGGTCTGGTCGGTCGTGATGATCGCCTTCTCCGGGTTCGTCATCTGGGCGCTGTGCGTGTCCCCCCGCTCCCGTACCTGACGCCGGACGACCCGCCGCGCGGGAGGCGTCGCGCGCGGCGCGCCGGGTACCCGGTGGGAGCGTCGGCCGTGCCGGCCGCCGCGGGTGAACAGGCCCGCGCCGGCCGGACGGCACGCACGGTTCGGACCCGACCGGGAAGGCGCCGCACATGTGCCGATGGCTCGCCTATTCGGGCACACCCATCCTGCTCGAGAATCTCCTCTACCGACCGGTCCACTCCCTGATCGACCAGAGTCTGCACGCCAGGATGGGCGTCGAGACCACCAACGGCGACGGCTTCGGAGTGGGCTGGTACACACCGGACAAGGACAGTCCCGCCGTGGTCAGGGACATCGGACCGGCCTGGAGCGACCGCAACCTGCGGGAGATCGCCGGACACGTCTCCTCACCCCTGTTCTTCGCCCACATCCGTGCCTCGACCGGTACGGCGGTGCAGCAGACCAACTGCCATCCCTTCCGCCACGGCCGCTGGATGTGGATGCACAACGGGGCGATCGACGGATTCCCCTTGCTGCGGCGTGACCTCGCCCTGGCCGTCCGCCCGGACCTGTTCCCCTCGGTCGAGGGGTCCACGGACTCCGAGATGATGTTCTACCTGGCGCTCACCTTCGGCCTGGAGGACGACCCGAAGGGGGCCGTCGCCCGCATGGCGGGCCTGGTGGAACGCACCGGCCACGCGCACGGCGTGACGTACCCCCTGCAGATGACGGTCGCGGTGACCGACGGGGTGCGGCTGTGGGCGTTCCGCTACTCCAGCCAGAAGCAGTCGCGCTCGCTGTTCTACAGCACCCGGGTCGAGACGCTGAAGGCCCTCCACCCGGACGTGGAGTTCCTGCGCGACATCGCCGACGACGCCCGCCTCATCGTCTCCGAACCCCTCGGTGACCTGCAGGGAGCGTGGAACGAGGTCCCGGAGGGCTCGTACGGCGTGGTGCAGCCGGAAGGCGACGACGACGAGATGCACGTGTTCGCCCCCGCGTGAGGGGAGTGACGGTCCGCGTCGGAGGGAACCCGGAAGGTGAGCACCTGGGGCGCTCCGACCGGAACCGGGGCGTCCCAGGTGCCCGTCCCCCTCGGACCCGTGACGGTTCGGCGGGTGCCGAAGCGTCCGGCACCTAGCGTGGACGCATGACCGACGACATCCCCGTCCGCCCCGCGGACGCCTTCGCCGCGCTGCACCACGCCGACCGCCCCCTGCTGCTGCCCAACGCCTGGGACTACGCCTCCGCGTTCCTCCTGCACGCCCACGGCTTCCCCGCCGTCGGCACCACGAGCCTGGGCGTCGCCGCGGCGGCCGGCCTGCCCGACGGGACCCGCGCCACCCGTGAGGAAACCCTGCGCCTCACCGGTGTCCTCGGCGCGCTGCCCTGCCCGCTGTCCGTGGACGCGGAGGACGGCTTCAGCGACGACCCCGGCGAAGTAGGCGTCTTCGCAGCGGAGTTGCAGGCGCGCGGCGCGGTCGGGATCAACCTCGAGGACGGGCTCGGGCCCGTCGACCGGCACGTGGCGAAGATCGAGGCCGTACGCGCCGCCGCGCCCGGTCTCTTCGTCAACGCCCGGACGGACGCGTACTGGCTCGGTGACGGCGAGGGCGCCCTCGACCGGGTCCTGGCCTACCGGGACGCGGGTGCGGACGGTGTGTTCGTGCCCGGTCTCACCGACCTTGACGCCGTCGCCGGTCTGGTAAGCGCCCTGGACAGTTGCCCGCTCAACGTCCTGTACGCGCCCGGCGGTCCGTCCCTCGCCCGCCTCGCCGACGCCGGCGTACGGCGCGTCAGCCTCGGCTCGCTGCTGTACCGACGGGCCCTCGGCGCGGCGCTGGACGCGGTGGTCGCGGTGCGGGAAGGGCGTGCGGCGGGGGAGGGCACGGTGCCGACGTACCGGGAGGTGCAGGAACTCGTCGGCTGAGGCATCCGGCAGGTCAAGGCGCCGCTCTGCGGGGCCAGTTCCGCAACGTCAGGTGCAGGGCGTCGATCATCCGGTCCCACGACGCCTCCAGGTCGCGCGGAGCGCCGAACGCGCCGGAGGACTCCAGCGCGCAGTAGCCGTGGAAGGAACTGCGCAACAGGCGTACGGCGTCGGTGAGATCGGGTTCCTCCAGGCCGTAGGCGCGCAGCAGGCCGTAGGTCACCTCGGCGGTGCGGCGCAAGGCGGGGGAGTCCGTCACGGTGGCCTCGTCCAGACGGATCTGGGTGGCGGCGTACCGTCCGGGGTGGGTGAGGGCGTAGTCCCGGTACGCGCCGGCGAACGCGGCAAGCGCCTCCTTGCCGGTGCGGCCGTCCACCGCCGCCGCGATGGCCTCGATCATCTCGCCGCCCGCCAGCAGCGCCATCCGGGTGCGCAGGTCCCGCAGCCCGCGGACGTGTGCGTACAGGCTCGCGTCCTTCACGTTGAACCGACGGGCCAGCGCGGACAGGGTGACGTTCTCGTAGCCGGCCTCGTCGGCGAGGTCGGCGGCGGCCGCGACGAGGCGGTCGGCGGTGAGTCCGGCGCGGGGGATGTGGTCCTCCGGGGATCGGGCGGGCGGGTTTCGGACAGGTGAATGTAGCCGACGCGGGCGGGTTGCGGGTCACCTGCCGGTGGGTAGTGGTTGCTCGCGCGGTCCCCGCGCCCTCTCAAGGGCGCGGGGACCCGCGCGACCGGCCCCCGACGGCCCGCAGCCGTCGTGTCGGTGCCATGCGCCGGTCACGCCATGCACGACCGTGGTTCACACGCCGCCCGAATGCTCCACTGCGGCGCGTCGGAGACGAGGAGGCAGTCTTGGGGCACGGGCACGGGCACGCACACGGACCGCACCATCATCACCACCACGACCACGGGCCCGGCGCGTCGGCGCCCCTGCCCGCCGCCTTCGACACCTCCGTGCCCGACGAGGCACTGGATCCCGAACAGGCGTCCCGCCGCGCCGTGCTGCGCCGGGCGGGCCTGCTGGGCGCGGGCCTTGCCGCGGGCACCGTGCTGTCCGGCAGCGCGGCCGCGGCATTACCCGCTCCAGGCGACCGCAGAGGCCCCAGGAGAGACTTCCTGTGGCTCGCGGGTGACCACCACATACACACCCAGTACAGCAGCGACGGCAAGTACCGCGTCGTCGACCAGGTCCGCCAGGGCGCCCGGCACGGCCTGGACTGGCTGGTCATCACCGACCACGGCAGCGCGACGCACGCGAGGATCGGCGTCGAGAAGGTCAACCCGGACATCAGGCAGGCGCGCGCCGCCCACCGGGACACCCTCGTCTTCCAGGGCCTGGAGTGGAACGTCCCGGCCGCCGACCACGGCACCGTGTTCGTCCACCCCGGACGCAACGAGGTCGCCGTGCTCAAGCAGTTCGAGACCGACTACGACGGCATCGTGAAGGGCGCGGGCGACTCCACCCCCGCCAACGAGGCCCTGGCCGTCGCCGGCCTCCAGTTCCTCGCCGAGCAGGTGCGCCGCCGCACGGTGGACGACGCGCTGATGCTCGCCCACCACCCCTCCCGCAAGGGCGTCGACTCCCCGCACGAGATCCGCGCCTGGCGCGACGCCACCGGCCCGGACCGGCCGATCGCCGTCGGCTTCGAGGGCGCCCCCGGCCACCAGGCCGCCGGACTGCCCGCCCCTCTCGGCCCGGGCCTCGCCCGCGGGTACTACAACGGCCGCCCCGGCGCGAACTCCTTCCCCGGCTACCCGCCGGAGAGCTACCGCACCTGGGGCGGCTTCGACTGGATGACCGCCACCGTCGGCGGCCTGTGGGACAGCCTTCTCGCCGAGGGCCGCCCCTGGTGGATCACCGCCAACTCCGACTCCCACCACGTGTACGCCGACACCACCGCCCGCGGTCCCGGCGACTTCGCCACCGACGGCCGGCACGGCGACCCGGTGTACGCCGGGAAGATCGACACCCAGGCGGTCGACTACTGGCCCGGCCAGTACAGCCGCACCCATGTCGGCGCCGACGGCTTCTCCTACGCCGCCGTCATGGACGGCATCCGCGCCGGCCGCATCTGGGTCGACCACGGGCAGCTCATCAGCGGCCTCGACGTCCGCGTCTCCGGCGGCGGGCGCTGGACCACCCTCGGCGGCGCCCTGCACGTCCGCAAGGGGACGAAGGTCACGCTGACCGCCGACGTGGCGCTCGCCGGTGACGCCAACTGGGCCGGTTTCACGCCCGAACTGGCCCGAGTGGACGTCATCCAGGGCGACGTCACCGGCCCGGTCTCCGACCAGGACACGTTCACCGCGCCGACGGCGGCCGTCGTCCGGTCGTACGACATCGGGAAGTCCGTGGGCGGCGTGCGGCTCACCTACGACCTCGGCACGGTCGACCGCCCGCTGTACGTCCGGCTGCGCGGCACCGACGGCAACCGGTCCGCCGTCGGCGCCATGGGCGCGAAGGCCGACCCGGCGGGACCCGCCCTGGACGTCATCGGTGACGCCGACCCCTGGCTCGACCTGTGGTTCTATTCGAACCCCGTGTGGGTGCTGCCGTCGTGACGGCGTACGCGCTCACCGTGGACGCGGGCGCCCGGGACACGACGCCCTGCTGCGCCGACCACTGACGGCGCGAGGGCGTGGGAGCTTCTCGGGCCTCCCACGCCCGCGCGTCCGGTCAGTCGCCCAGCACCCCCCGCACGAACGCGTTCCCGAACACACCCTCCGGGTCCAGCCCACGCACCAGGGCACGGAAGTCGTGGAGGCGCGGGTAGCGGGCGTGCAGGTCGGCCGGCGGGGTGGCGAACACCTTGCCCCAGTGGGGGCGCGGCGAGAACGGTGCGAGCGCCTCCTCCACCCGCCGCACCACCGGCAGGACCGTCGCCGTGTCCTCGATCCAGGTGAAGTGCAGGGCCACCGTGTCCCGGCCGTAGGACGGGCTCATCCACTGGTCGTCGGCGGCGACCGTGCGCACCTCGCAGGTCTGGAGCACCGGCGCGACCGTCTCCCGGACGCCGTCCAGGGCACGCAGCGCGTCCACGGCGGTCTCCCGCGGCAGCAGGTACTCCGACTGGAGCTCCGCCCCGCTGCTCGGGGTGAACTCCGCCCGGAAGTGCGGCAGCCGGTCGTGCCAGGGGCCCGGCACCCCGAACTGCTCGGTGCAGTTCACGCCGGGCATCCCCGGCACCGGGTGCATCTTCTCCGTCGCGGGCGCCGCCCACGGGAAGTCCGTCCGCGGCCGGTCGGCACGGTGCTTCACCCACACCTGCCGGAAACCGGGCTCCCGCCAGTCGGTGAACAGGCTCACGCTGTACGCGGCCGACATCACCGCGTCGAACGTGCCCGCGTCCAGCACCTCCAGCGGCAGCTCGGTGTACACCCGCTGCTCCACCTCGTACGCCGGCTCCAGGTCCAGGGTGAGCGCGGTGACCACGCCGAGCGCGCCCAGCGCGGTGACCGCGCCGCCGAAGCGCCCGTCGCCGCGCTCCAGGGTCGGCGTCGAGCCGTCCGCCGTCACCAGCTCCACCGCCCGCACGGACGACGCGAGCGGGCCGTTGCCGACGCCCGAGCCGTGCGTGCCGGTGGCGACCGACCCGGCCACCGAGATGTGGGGGAGCGACGCCATGTTCGCCAGCGCCATCCCGTGCCGGTGCACCTCCCGGGCCAGCTCCGCGTACCGCACCCCGCCGCCGACCCGTACCGTGCGCGCCTCGGCGTCCACCTCGATCACCGGGGGCAGCGCGGCGAGGGACAGCAGCACGCCGTCCGCGCCCGGCTCGGCGATGTCGTTGAAGGAGTGCCCGCTGCCCAGTACCCGCACCCGGGAGGAGTCCGCGACCAGGGCACACAGCGCCTCGACGGTGCGAGGCCTGTGCAGCTCCTTGGCGGCGTAGGTGATGTTGCCCGCCCAGTTGGTCACGCTCTCGGTCATCCCTCGTCCTTCCCGGTCCGGCCCCGGAAGGGGCCCCCGCCGGAACCTATCCCGGGTGTGGCACGCTCCATGTGGGGGGACCCGGCGCCCCGGACGTCCGAGCGGGGGCATACCGTGAGGAGTCGTACGTCGGCACCGGGAGGAGAACACGCGATGGGCAGCCGTACCGCGCTGGTCGAGGATCTGATGGAGCGGTTCCCGCACGTTCCGCGCGAGGCCGTTTTCAAGGAGGACCTGCTGCGCGGCGGTGTGGCCTTCGACCCGTCCGCGCTCAGTGACAACGAGAGCGGCGAGGTCAAACCGAAGTCGTACTTCATCTTCTCCTTCGACCACGGCACGCTGCCGGAGCTGGGCGAGGCCGCGCTGCGCCGCCCGCCGGAGGAGATCATCCTCACCGGCGGCCCCTACGACCTGCGCCGCACGGTCGTGTCCGTCCGGGTGAACCCGACGTCCCCCTACCGGGTCGCCGCCGACGAGCACGGCATGCTCGGCCTGTACCTGGACGGCAAGCGCATCGCCGACGTCGGCGTGCCGCCGATGCCGGAGTACTACCGGCACAAGCTGTCCAACGGGAAGTCGGTGATGGAGGTCGCCCCCACCATCCAGTGGGGCTACCTGATCTACCTGACGGTCTTCCGGGTGTGCCAGTACTTCGGCGCCAAGGAGGAGTGCCAGTACTGCGACATCAATCACAACTGGCGCCAGCACAAGGCGGCCGGCCGGCCCTACACCGGTGTGAAGGACGTCGAGGAGGTCCTCGAGGCCCTGGAGATCATCGACCGGTACGACACGGCGAAGGCATCCACCGCCTACACGCTGACCGGCGGCGCGATCACCAAGACCGTCTCCGGCCGTGACGAGGCCGACTTCTACGGCCACTACGCCAAGGCCATCGAGGAGCGCTTCCCCGGCCGCTGGATCGGCAAGGTCGTCGCCCAGGCGCTGCCCAAGGACGACGTGCAGCGCTTCAAGGACTACGGCGTGCAGATCTACCACCCCAACTACGAGGTGTGGGACGAGTACCTGTTCAAGATGTACTGCCCCGGCAAGGAGCGGTACGTCGGCCGGGACGAGTGGCACCGGCGCATCCTCGACTCCGCGGAGATCTTCGGCGCGCGCAACGTGATCCCCAACTTCGTGGCCGGTGTCGAGATGGCCGAGCCGTTCGGCTTCAAGACGGTCGACGAGGCCATCGCGTCCACCACCGAGGGCCTGCGCTTCTTCATGTCGAAGGGCATCACCCCGCGCTTCACCACCTGGTGCCCGGAGCCGACCACCCCGCTCGGCAAGGCCAACCCGCAGGGCGCGCCGCTGGAGTACCACATCCGGCTGCTCCAGGCGTACCGCCAGACCATGGAGGACTTCGGTCTGTCCTCGCCCCCCGGGTACGGCCCGCCCGGACCCGGCCGCGCGGTGTTCTCCGTCAGCTCCTTCATGGACAGCCTCCCCGCGCAGGCGCCCGTCGAGGCGGTCTGACCAGGTGCGACAGGGCCGGCGGACAAGCCGGGCGGAACAGGAAAGGCCGGAATCGAGACGTTCCGGCCTTTCCTGCGTATGGTCCCTGCGAGGGGTCGCGGCGCCGCCACGCAAAGTGAAGACAGCGCTTGTCAGTTGTGTCGAGATCGTGCAAAGCTCTCGTCCACTGCCGCGAGGTTCCCCTTCAACTCCACCCGCCGGTATGGCGAGTTGACCTCGCTCGTGGACGCAGGAGTCTCATGTCCGACCTGCCGAGCCCTCAGGACGCCACCGAGGCCGACCTGTTCTCCGAATGCTGGGACGCGGTGCTCTCCTACGCCGACCTGTGCACGGCGGGATCCACCGCCGCCGCGGAACTGGCCCGCGAGGCATTCGCCCAGGGCATACGGCAGTTGCGGGCGGCCGAATCGGCAAGCGTACGGGGCACCGGCCGCCGGTCCTCCCGACTGCCCCGGATCCCCCTGCTGCTGACGGCGGTGCGCACCACGGCGGCCGCCTGGGAGCGGGACGGACAGGGCCACAAGCTCGACCCCGACCTGCGGCTGTGGCTGCACTCCGACGAGGCCGCCCGCTACACCGGACCGCCCCTCGAACGCCCCGTCGCCCTGCGCGGACTGCGCGACCTCCAGCAGGCGGACGCCGAACTGCTGTGGCTGGCCGAGGCGGAGGCCCTGCCGCTGCCCCTGGTGGCCCGCCGACTGGGCCTCGACCCCGCCACCACCGCCGACGAACTCGCCCAGGTCGGCCGCCTGTTCCGGGACCGCTGCCACCGCAACCACCTCGACTCGCCGATGGACGCCGAGTGCCGCAGCTACGCCCGGCTCCTCGACGCCGTCACCCGCTCGCCCGTCGCGGAGACCCCCGAGGACCTCTCCCGGCACCTCGCCACCTGCCGGCAGTGCGCCGAGGCCGCCGCCTGTCTGCGCCTGCACGGCGGCACCCTGCCCGGCGCGCTGGCCGGCGGGGTCGTCGGCTGGGGCGGCCTCGCCTACCTGGAACGCCGCCGCCGCGCCGCCGAGGCCCGGCTGGCGGCCGGCCACCCGGGCCGGGCCGACCTGGACGGCGACGACCCCGCGGACGGCCGACCTCGCGCCCGGGTCGCCCGGCACGGGCCCATGGCCGCCGCCGTCCTGGTCTCGCTGCTCGCGCTCGCGGTCTCGCTGATGCCGTTCGGCGAGAGCGGCGAGCCCGCCACCGTCGTCCCCGAAACCGACCGCGGCGGTCCCGTGGCCGCGCCCGCGCCGTCGCTGCCCCCGGTCGGTACGGCGCCGTCCGGCGACGCCACCCCGGGCTCGCCGGAACTTCCCGCAGTGCGCCGGAGGCCCAGCAGCGCCCCGCCGTCCTCCCGCACGGCGGGTCCGACGCCGCAACCCGACCCGGAGCCCCAGGGCACCGCCTCGGCCACCGCCGAGCCGGGTGCCGGGGGGAGTGGCGGGCGGTCCGCCTGCCTGGTCGACTACGGCGTGGTCAACCAGTGGCCCGACGGCTTCCAGGCGGCCGTCACCGTGACGACCCGGCACGCGCTGGACTCCTGGCGGGTCGGCTTCACGCTTCCCGACGGCCGGCGGGTCACCCAGATGTGGGACGCAACGGCGCACCAGGACGGCACGCGGGTGACCGCTGCCGCGGCCGGCTACAACGCGAGGGTCGCGGCGGGCGGCCGGCTCGTCTTCGGCTTCATCGCCACCCGGCAGGGCACGGACGTCCAGGCATCGGACTTCACACTCAACGGCCGTACCTGCGAGGCGGCCTGACGCCGCAGAGAGCGACGCCGACGGCGGCACCCATCTGGTCATCGTGTCGGGGCTGCGCGATGACGAACTACCCACGGACGACGCCGGGTTCGTGCTGATCAGAGAGGCCGGCGAGGTGCGGCGAGTACGTCCCTGAGTACCTTCTCGAGAGTGACGCGGGCCAGTTCGTGTCTCAGGGTCTCCTCGATGTCCTGGTAGACGCCCTGCATGGCCGGCTGGATGCCGTGACCCACCACGCATCCCTGGTCCGGGGCGGTGCGGTGCATCGCGAACAGGGGGCCGGGTTCCACTGCCTCGTACACGTCGAGCAGGGTGATCGATTCCAGCTCGCGCGCCAGCGACCAGCCCGCTCCCGCGCCCCGCCGGGACTCCACGAGCCCGGCCCTGCGCAGCTCGCCGAGCAGCCGCCTGATCACCACCGGGTTGGTGTTCGCGCTGGCTGCGATCTTCTCGGAGGTGGCGACCCCGTGGCCCTGGCGCTGGTAGAGACCGATCCAGGCCAGCGCATGGGCGGCGATGGTCAGCCTGCTGTTGGCGCTCATGATCCCTCCTCCGGTCGCAACGCTCCATGTTACGACGGCGCAGTCGTAACGGTGCAAGTTGCGACAACCTGTCGTAATGATTACTGTTACGACAGTCGCGACGGGCCAATCAAAGACAGGCGCGGACCGTGAGCGTGTTGCGAACCCGAAGGAGAACAGGAATGGAAAGTAACGAAAAGACCATTCGCGAGGCTTACCGGCTCGCGGAAGGGGACGTTCTCGACGGTGACGGTTTCCTGGCCTTGTTCGCCGAGGACGGGTCGTTCAATGACATGTCGACCTCGCAGAGTTTCCGCGGAGAGCAGATTCCTCAGGTGATCGCGGGCCTCGCCCGCTCGTTCCCCGATGTGCACCGTGAGCTGCTCGAGGTGCACGCGTTCGGTGATGTCGTCGCCGTCGAGTTGCGCATCCAGGGCACGCATCTCGGAGGGTTTCCGACTCCGGCCGGCGAGATCCCACCGACCGGGAACCGGATCGACGTGCCGGCGGCGGACCTCTGGTACCTCCGTGACGGAAAGATCGAAAGGTTCAACTGCTACAACTCGATGAGCGTGTGGCTTGACCAAATCGGGGTCCACCCCGACTTCAAGTCCGCAGTCGAAGCCGCCGGGGCAGCAGCCACGACGGCGTAACTCTGCCGGTCAGCGCCGAGTATGCGACAAGAGACCCGTCCTTCGGGCCGCATGCCCGGCGCCCCTGCCCGGCATCCACGGCCCCGGCGCCCCTCGCGGGCAGTCGTGCCGCCTGGGGCGGCACGGGTGGGCGCGGCGGCGCCCCGTCGGCGCCGGGCTGGGCCAACGCCCCCCGGGTCACGCCAACGCCCCCGCTGACGCAAGCGCCCGCGCCCCGCTCACACCACCGCAAGCCGCTCGACCAGCAGGTCGACCCGCCGCTCCGCGTCCCCCGGCAACAACCGCCCCGCCCGGGTCAGCGTGGCCAGCCCATGCAGGGACGCCCAGAACACCTCCGTGAACAATCCCGGATGCACATCCTCCCCCGCCACCTCCGCCAACGTCTCCAGCAACGCGGCGAACGCGTCCTTCAACGGCTCCGGCGTGTCCTCGACCGCGAACGCCAACCCGGTGTCGAGCCGGAACAACGCGTCGTAGACAGCAGGATTCCGCTCGGCGAAATCGAGGTAGGCCCGGGCCAGCGCGGTGACCCGCCCCCGCGGTCCGTCCGCCGGGACGACCGCGGCCCGCAGCTCCGCGGCCATCTCGGCGGC
Organism: Streptomyces sp. CNH189; assembly: GCF_000527195.1. Lineage (NCBI taxonomy): Bacteria > Bacillati > Actinomycetota > Actinomycetes > Kitasatosporales > Streptomycetaceae > Streptomyces > Streptomyces sp. CNH189. The sequence continues at coordinate 7,662 of NZ_AZUS01000007.1, read as the reverse complement.
ACCCTCGAGGGCCACGGCCCCGATGATCTCCCGCTTGCCGCGGAAGTGGCTGTACAGCACGGGCTGGCTGTATTCGATGCGCTCGGCGAGCCGACGGGTGGTGACCGCGTCCCACCCCTGCTGCTCGGCGAGTTCGCGCGCCGTCGCGACGATCAGGCGCTCCCGCTCCGCCCGCTCACGCTGCTTGCGTTCCTGTACCGACATGACTGAACCCTAGCATCGCTAGACAATCGAGCGGCAGTAGGTCTAGCGTTGACCCATCAGCTAGCAATGCTAGATCCCGGGAGGGTCACATGCTCAGCACACTCGAGGTCGTCACCGTCGTCGTCGTCGGCCTGATGGTCGGCGTGGAGTTCTCCGTCGCCTTCGTCATGAACCGCATCTTCGACGCGCTCCCCGAGGACAGCACCCAGCTCGCCCACTCCCACGGCGGGCGCATGCTCGGCGCCGTGATGCCGTTCTGGTACATCGGCTCGGTCGTCCTCGCCGCGCTCTGGGCCGTCGCGGGATGGAACGACCACGGCACCGGCCTGGTCGTGACCGCCGGCGCGCTGCTGATCCTCAGCGTGCTCATGTCGGTCCTGCTGCTCGTCCCGATCAACGACCGCGTCAAGACCTGGACCCCCGAGAACCGGCCGGCCGACTGGAAGCAGCAGCAGGACCGCTGGGCCCGCTACCACTACGGCCGCCTGGCCGTCATCGCCGGCGCCTTCGCCCTGCTGGCCGTGGCCCGCGGCTGATGCGAGAGGGGCGAGCGGGGAGTGACCGCTTGCTGTCAGCCGACGGTGAGCGTCTTGACCCTGCGCAGGGTCGGCACGGTCTCCACCGCCCGCACACCGGACAGCCCGCCGACCTGCTCGGTGAGGAAGGCGTGCAGCAGCCGCGGGTCCCGGTGGTGTAAGCGGCCCGGGCGCCTGAGGGGCTCAGTGATCGCGAGTGTCCGGCGCGGTCACTCCCACCCCATCGCCGCATAGGGGCGCCCGGCACGGATGTGGGCGATCGCCTCCCGCGTGTGCGGGACGAGCCGGTCCGGCAAGGGCGGACGGATCATCCGGCGCCGCCGTCGCACCGCCCTCTCGCAACGCAGTCGACAGTACGTCGCTCACCAGCGGGAACGCACCGACGCGAGGTTCGGGCCGGCCGTCGCGGTGATGGGCGGGAAGCCGAGGAGCGCGTGCGAGCGTTCGGCCGGCGCCGGCGCGTGGTGGTGCGCCCGATAAATCGATGGCGGGGCGTCGTACGGGCGCTTAGTGTGTGCCGTGTCGGCAAGGTGCCCCGTGGGCGCCGTTCGTGACGAGGTTCGTGGGAGGTGTGACCGATGGCTGTCTCTGTGATGGGCGCTGCCCGCATTCAGTCGTTCGATTCGTTCACCTCCGTGGCCTCCGGCTGACCTCACCTCTTCCCGCGCGTCCGTGACGCGCGCTGCCGGGGCCGCCCTTCGAAGGGTTCCCCCTTGAATTCCTCCTCTCTTCCGGCTTCGTCGCACTCGCTCGCTCCCTACGGCTGGGACGAGGAGTGGGAGGCCGCGTTCGCTCCGTACGCCGCGCAGGGGCTGGTGCCGGGCCGGGTGGTCCGGGTCGACCGAGGGCTGTGCGACATGGCCACCCCGGACGGCGTGATCCGCGCCGACACCGAGTACGTCGTCCCCCGCGACCCCATGAAGGTCGTCTGCACGGGCGACTGGGCCGCCGTCGACCCCGAGGGTGCCCGCCCCCGCTACGTACGCACGCTGCTGCCGCGCCGCACGGCGTTCGTGCGGTCCACCTCCTCCAAGCGGTCTGAGGGACAGATCCTCGCCGCCAACGTCGACCACGTGGTCGTCGCCGTCTCCCTCGCCGTGGAACTCGACCTCGCCCGCGTCGAGCGGTTCCTCGCGCTGGCGTGGGAGTCCGGGGCGCAGCCGGTCGTGGTGCTCACCAAGGCCGACCTCGTGCCGGACGCGGTGACCCGCTCCCACCTCGTGCAGGACGTGGAGACCAGCGCGCCGGGCGTGCCCGTCCTCCCCGTCAGCGCACGGGACGGGGAAGGGCTCGACGTGCTCGCCGCGGTCGTGGCCGGCGGGACCTCGGTCCTGCTCGGGCAGTCCGGCGCGGGCAAGTCCACCCTGGCCAACGCCCTCCTCGGCGAGGACGTCATGGACGTCCAGGCCACCCGGGACGTCGACGGCAAGGGCCGTCACACCACCACGACCCGCAACCTGCTGACACTGCCGGGCGGGGGAGTCCTCATCGACACCCCCGGCCTGCGCGGCGTCGGCCTGTGGGACGCCGGCACCGGCGTCGGGCAGGTGTTCTCCGAGATCCAGGACCTCGCGGAGAACTGCCGGTTCCACGACTGCGCCCACGAGAGCGAGCCCGGCTGTGCCGTCCTCGACGCCATCGAGACCGGCGAGCTGCCGCAGCGCCGCCTGGACAGCTACCGCAAGCTGCTCCGGGAGAACCAGTACATCGTCGCCAAGACCGACGCCCGGCTCCGCGCGGAGATCCGCAAGGACTGGAAGCGCAAGGGCGCCATCGGCAAGGCGGCGATGGAGGCCAAGCGGGGCCGGCTCCGGTAAGTAGGCCGCCGGCGGGGGTGGCGGGGTGTGGCCGTGCCGCCGGGTGTCCAGGAGGGCCCCCGGCGGGACGGTCAGCCCGAGCCCCGCAGCTCCAGGATGTACGTCGCCGTCAGCGCCACCGTCCGGTCCCGGTCCCCGGTCAGGGACGTCAGCGTCTCCGAGGCCGCCCGGCCGGGGATCTCGGCCAGGGCCTGCGTCAGCCGGCGGCGCGCGGAGGAGTCCAGCGCGCCGTCGGCGAGGCGGCCGGCCAGGGCCGTGACGACACGGTCCGCCACGGCCGCGTCACCCGCCAGCGTGCCCAGCGCGTCGGCCGCGTCGACGTCGTTCGCCTCCTCGACCACCATGCCGAGAAGTTCCGGCACCGCGTCGGCCACCCCCCGCGCCCCGAGTTCCAGGGCGGCGGTCCGGCGTACGGCCGTGTCCGCGTCCCCGAGGGTGTCCCGCAGCAGCGCCGTCGCCCGGTCGCCCGGGATCTCCGCCAGGCACCGCACCGCCCGCCCGCGCACCTCTGGCGACGCCGACTCCAGACCGGCCGCCAGCAGCTCGGGCCCCCGCTCGCCCGCCTGCGCCAGCGCCCACCGCAGCGCCCCGGCGACATGCGGGTCCGCCTCGCTCAGCACCGCCTCCACCAGTGCCTCCACCGGCACCTGCGCCGCGTCCACCGACGACAGCGCCGCCCGCTGCCGCATGCCGGCGTCCCCCGACCGCAGGTTCCGCAGCAGGGCGACCACCTGGAGGACGTCCTGCCAGTCGGCGGGCTCCGCCGCGTCGATCCGCCGCAGCCGGGTCAGCAGCTCCGTCTCCCGCGCGATGCGCTCGCGTGTCCGCCGGGCCAGGTCCGCGACGAGACCGGACGGTGTGAAGCCGGGGTCGTCCAGGGCACGGCCCACGTCCCGCAGCGACAGGCCCAGCGACCGCAGGCTCTCCACGTGGAAGATCCGGCGGATGTCCTCCTCCGTGTACGCGCGGTACCCGGCCGTGGTGCGGCCCGTCGGCCGCACCAGGCCCAGCGACTCGTAGTGCCGCAGCATCCGGGGACTGACCCCGGACCGCCGCGCCACCTCACCGATCAACACCCCTGCTCACTCCTCCTGCCGACCCGCGCCCGTCACTCCGGCCCGCCCACGCCGGACGCCCCCTGCCCGTCCGCGCCCGGAACATCCGGCCCCTCCGCGCCCGGAACCTCCGGCCCGTCCGCGCCCGGCATTCCTTGCCTGTCCGCGCCCGGAACATCCAGCCCGTCCGCGCCCGGCATCCTTTGCCTGTCCGCGCCCACGGCGTCCGGCCCGCCTGCGCCCGGGTACTCCTGCCCGTCCGCGTCCGCGTCCGCGTCCCCGGCCTCCGCCCCGTTTGCGTCCAGCGCCTCCCGCCCCTCCGGGCCCAGCGACACAGCCCGCTTCGCCTCCTCCACCGCGTGCGCGAACCCGGCGTCGGGGTCGCGCCACAGCTGCTGAGTGGCGAGCGCGTGCCCCCGCACCGCCGGGTCCCGGTCGGACGCGGCAGCCCGCAGCAGCGGAGCGACCGGCTCACCGAGGGCGATCAGCGCCCGGCTGAGACTGAGATGCGTCTCCCTCCCGCCGCGCCCGAGCTGCGACACCAGCACCTCCGCCAGCTCCCGCACCTCGCCCTCCGGCACCAGCAGCGCCGCGGTCCGCCAGGCGGTCCGCGCCACTTCGTCGTCGGCGTCGGTCAGCAGCGACCGGGTGATCGCCGGCCACACGCCACGATCCCCGATCTTGGACAGCGTGTGCAGCGCCTGACTCCGCGCCCGGGCGGACGGCGAGCTCAGCTCGGCGACCACCCGGGGAACCGTCAGGGCCGCCGGATGCCGGGTGAGCGCCCAGGTGAGCATGTCGCGCACATGGAACACCGGTTCCACCGCGCACCGCTCCACCAGCGTCTCCATGAACTCCGGGTCCGGGTCCGAGCCGGCCGCCAGCGCCGACCGCAGCCGCACCGACGCACTCTCGTGCCGCAGCCCCGCGCGCACGCGTGACGACATCGTCTCCACCTTCGGCATGGTCATCAAGAGCACCTCCTGGGCCGCAAGTGAAGACCTTCTCACCGTGTCAGGGTCAAGCGCCGCACGAGGCCGCCCCCTCCCGACTCCGCCCCGGGCTCCATGTCCGATTCCCGCCAGCCGGGCCGCCCCCGCCGGAGGACACTGGACCGTATGAAGGACGAGGACAGCAGGTACGAGGCGGTGCGCAGCCGGGACGCCCGGTTCGACGGCGCGTTCTTCTTCGCCGTCGAGACCACCGGCATCTACTGCCGCCCCAGCTGCCCCGCGGTCACCCCCAAGCGGCCCCACGTGCGGTTCTTCCCCACGGCGGCCGCCGCTCAGGGCGCGGGCTTCCGGGCCTGCCGGCGCTGCCGGCCCGACGCCGTCCCCGGCTCCGCCGAGTGGAACGTACGGGCCGACGCCGTGGGACGCGCGATGCGGCTGATCGCCGACGGCGTCGTCGACCGGGAGGGTGTCGCCGGGCTCGCCGCGCGGCTCGGCTACAGCGCCCGCCAGGTGCAGCGGCAGCTCACCGCGGAACTGGGCGCCGGACCGGTCGCCCTGGCCCGGGCCCAGCGGGCCCACGCCGCCCGCGTCCTGCTGCAGACCACCGCCCTTCCGGTCACCGAGATCGCCTTCGCCGCCGGCTTCGCCAGCGTGCGGCAGTTCAACGACACCGTCCGGGCCGTGTACGCCACCACGCCCACCGGACTGCGCGCCGCCGCGCCCCGCAGGGGCCGGCCCCGCCCCGGCACCCCCACCGCCGGCGTGCCCCTGCGGCTCGCCCACCGGGGCCCCTACCAGGCGCGCCCCGTCTTCGACCTGCTGGAGCGGGAGGCCGTCCCCGGCGTCGAGGAGGTGACCGGCGCCCCGGGCGCCCGCACCTACCGGCGCACCCTGCGCCTGCCCTACGGCACCGGCATCGCCGCCGTCGACGAGCGCCCGCACACCGGCACCGGCGCCCGCCCCGGCGGCTGGCTCGACGCCCGCGTCCACCTCACCGACCTCCGTGACCTGACCACCGCCGTGCAGCGGCTGCGCCGGCTGTTCGACCTGGACGCCGACCCGTACGCCGTCGACGACCGCCTCGGCGCCGACCCCCGGCTCGCCCCGCTGGTCGCGGCCCGCCCCGGGCTGCGCTCGCCGGGCGCCGCCGACCCGGACGAGGTGGCGGTGCGGGCGCTGGTGGAGCGGGAGGCGGCCACCGAGCTGGTCCGCCGCTACGGCAAGCGCCTCGACGCGCCCTGCGGCGGCCTCACCCATCTGTTCCCCGAAGCCGCCGCCCTCGCCGGCGCCGAACCGGACGGCCCCCTGGGCGCGCTCACCGCCGCCCTGGCCGACGGCACCGTACGGCTCGGGCCCGGCGCCGACCGGGAGGAGGCCCGGGACGCCCTCGCCGCCGTCCCCGGCCTCGACGACCGTACGATCGCGGCGATCCGCACCCGTGCGCTCGGCGACCCCGACGTGGCGCCGCCCGGCGCGGACGCCCCCGACAGCTGGCGCCCCTGGCGCTCGTACGCCCTGAACCACCTGCGTGTCGCAGGGGAGTTGGAGTAACCATGACCACGACCACGTACTGGACGCGGGTGGACAGCCCGGTCGGGCCGCTGCAGCTCACCGCCACCCCGGCCGGTGAACTGACCTCGCTCACCGTGCCCGGCCAGAAGAAGGCGCCCGTGCCGCGGGACGACTGGACGCGGGACCCCGGGCCGTTCCGGGAGGCGGAGCGGCAGCTCGCCGCGTACTTCGCCGGGGACCTCAAGGAGTTCTCCCTGCCGCTGCGCGCGGCCGGCAGCCCGTTCCGGGAGAAGGTGTGGGCCGCCCTGGACGACGTGCCGTACGGCGGCACGGTGTCGTACGGCGAGATCGCCGCGCGGATCGGCGCGCCCCGGGCCGCCGTACGGGCCGTCGGCGGGGCGATCGGTGCGAACCCGCTGCTGATCCTGCGCCCCTGCCACCGGGTGATCGGCGCCGACGGCTCCCTCACCGGCTACGCGGGAGGCCTGGAGCGCAAGGTACGGCTGCTCACCCACGAGGGCGTGCTGCCGCGCCCCTGACCCCGCCGTCGGCGCCGCTCAGCCCCAGAAGACCGCGCCGAGCCACGCGGCGGCGATCAGCTGGCAGGTGAACAGCTCCGTCAGCAGGCTCCAGCCACCCGACCGCATCACCGTGCGCACCGCCGCCACCGCCTCGGCGCGGCGGCCCAGCCGGCGCCGCTCGTGGACGTAGACGCCGGCGAGGAAGCCCGGGACCGCGCCGATCACCGGCAGCAGGACGAACCCGGCGAACGAGCCGCAACCCGCGTAGGACAGCACCCGGGCATCGGCGCCACCCGCCCGCAGCTTGCGCGGCGGCAGCGCCCAGCGCACCACCTGGGCCAGGAACAGCACCACGGTCGCGCCCACCAGCACCCACCACGCGACGGGCTGCGGGTCCTTCAGCGCCCACCACAGGACCGCGGCCCACACCAGCCAGGACCCGGGCACCCCTGGCACCAGCACTCCGCACAGACCGAGCAGGAGCACCAAACCGGCCAGCAGGAGGTCCCACGCTCCCATCTGTCCAGGGTGCAGGAGGGCGCGGGACGGCGCAGAACGAGGACGGGGCCGGTGCCCCGTCGCCCTCGGTCGCACACCTGTCCCGTGGGCGAACACGGGAGCTTGTGCCGGTTGGCGGAGCGGGGTGGGGATTTTCCCGATGCCCCGTTTTCATCCGGCCCGTGCGGTGGACAATTGAGGGCATGAGTCAGCAGGGGGGAAGGCCCGCCGGTCCTGGTCCCGAGGACGACTGGTGGGGGCAGCTCTACGACGACGCCTCCGACGACACGGGCCCGGCACCGGCGCCCGATTCCCTGGACGATCGTTTCGCGTCGGCGTCCGGCACACTGCACCCGGACGCGCCGCCCGACCGCGCGCGTCCTCCGGAGGCCCCTCCGCCCCGGGACGTCCCGGGCACCCCGGCGGTGCCGGCCCCCCGGCCGACCCCGGCGCGTGCGCCGGAGGACACCCCTCCGCGCGCCCCCGCGACGCCTCCCCGCACCCCCGCCGCACCACCCCACGCCACCGTCACACCGCCGCGCGCCCCCTGGGACCCCCCGCCCTCC